>SKXR01000223.1 GCA_007128275.1 Kiritimatiellia bacterium | reverse complement strand
CTGTTCAATCACAGTATAACCCGCCCACGAAATGATGTCACCCCTCCCACACCCCCGGGGCGCGCGACGTAGGACTGTCCTCCGGGCCGTCCTCGGGGCCGGAAACGAGCCTGCGCAGGAGGAAACGGTGGAACGTCGTGCTGCCCTTTTCTCTACCCCAGACGCGTTATGGCCTCAATGGGCGGCGCAGAGCACCGCCCTACGACATATCCGAACAGAATACTCCCACACCCGACACCCTTCCTCCTTGTGTTTACCCGCCGGATCGGGCAGCCTACGTTCCCAAGCGCGACGAGTGCGTAACCTATAACAAGGCCCTTTCCACAAACGGCAAGGGCTCATACAGAGATCTATCATGAGAACATACGGCATCATCTTCCTTATCATGGCGACCATGGCCACCCAGAGTCAGGCGGCGGGCGTCGGGATCTTCGGCTCCTATTGGGATCCGTCAGATGTAGGCAGTGAAACGGGCGCGGGGATCACGTTGCGGTTGAACGCGGGCCAGAACCTGCTGATGGATCTGCGCGGCTCCTACTTTTCCTTCAACCGCCAAGACCTTGTGGCTGGCGCCGGAAACACCACCAAACTGGAAGTCATCCCCTTGGAAATATCCATCATCACTCGCCTGTCCCCGGCGCCGGACTTTGTGCCTTATGTGGGCGCCGGCATCGGGTACTACACCGCCGAGGGCGAATTCACCGCCGGCAACCAGAAGTCGGATTTGGATGTCGATAGCGAAATCGGTTACTCCTTGTCGGCCGGAGTCGACATTAAGATCAACAGAACCTTCAACCTCTTTGCCGAAGCCAAATACGTCTGGGTCACCTTCGACAAAGCCCGCATACCGGAAACCGCGGGACTCCCCGCCTCCGGAACGGATTTCGAGATCAAAATGAACGGCATGCTCGTCAATCTCGGTCTAGTCATGCGCTGGTAGTCTTCGATCAGACCGGCGGCATTGCACGAACAAAAGAGTGCGTAATGGACATCATAATTCAGCCGGACGCGATAGTGGCCAGTGCGATGGCGGCTCAGGTAATGGCCGCCCTGATCAAACGGAAACCCGACGCAGTACTCGGCCTGGCAACCGGCAGTACCCCTTTGGAATTCTATCGGCAGTTGATTCGTCTACACAGGGAGGAGGGATTGGATTTTAGCCGGGTCACCACCTTCAATCTCGACGAGTATGTCGGGTTGAAACCCGATCATCCGGCCTCCTATCATGCCTTCATGCACAAGCATCTCTTCAATCACCTGAATATCCCGCACGAGCACATTCATCTACCGGACGGACTGGCTTCCGACATCCCCGCGCATTGCGCCGCCTATGAAGAAGCCATACGCGAGGCGGGCGGAATCGACCTACAGGTGCTGGGCCTTGGCACGAACGGCCATATTGCCTTCAACGAACCCATGTCATCACGGGCATCACGCACACGGTGCATGAAGTTGTCGCCACAAACGCGAAAGGACAATGCGTCCTTCTTTGAGCACGAAGAAGAAATGCCTCATCATGCCATCACCATGGGTATCGGCACGATCATGGAAGGACGTGAATGCCTCATGCTCGCGTTTGGCGAACGCAAGGCGCCGGCCGTGGCGGCCATGGTTGAGGGGCCTGTCAGCATCCACGTGCCGGCCTCCGTACTTCAGCGTCATCCGGGTGTGAAGGCGTTTATCGATGAACCCGCCGCTGGACTGCTCAAGAAGCCGAATGCCCATCTTTCCTTCAATAAGGCATAACACAACAAGATTACCCGCGGAGAAAGGCTCCCGGGGACACGGAGCACCGGCTCCGGACGACGACGCCAGAACAGCCATGCCCCCCCTTTTTTCTATGAATGATCTCTTCTCCTCGCTCCCGCTGACCTTCGACACGGCACATTGCAAAGAGCTCCTGCGCCACGACCATGTGCGGTAATAGCCTCTAGAGCGTTTATCTAATTCTGTAGCCGCGCGGGTAACCGCGTGGATGCGGTATCCAGTGGTTAGTCTCTCCACCGTCTTGCGGCTACGGTTTTGTTCAAGAGACTCCAGCCTGTTGCCCGGAAACAAGTGATAGCTTACAGGCTATCATCGGCTTGCCCATGGCTGGCAAGAGAAGCATTCCGAATATCCCGTGAACGGCACCCGGTGGTATTTGCAATCATTGGTCGCCAGCATGTATGCTGTAGCGGAGATTCCATGGGATAATGAAACGACTTGGGCGAATCTCGTTACCGGGAGAACGAAATGATGCGCACACTAACACGGGTAATCTTGGCCGGAGGCCTACTTTCATTCAGCGGGTGTATCCCTTCGCTGCATCCCCTGTACACTGAGAACGATATCGTGTTTGACGGCGGGCTTGTGGGCGAATGGTCGGAGGATAACGCAAGGGACACCTGGACGTTCGCGGCATCGAGCACCAACAGGTATAGCCTTGTTCACATCGATCGTAACGGCAATCCGGGAAGGTTCGACGTAGTTCTGGCTGAAATCGGCGGCCACTTGTTTCTCAATTTCTTTCCCGAAACACCGACAGACCTCAAGAATCTTTTCTACCGGTACCACCTGCTGTCGATACACACGTTCGCCCATGTACAACAGATCGAGCCCACGCTGCAGATGCGATTTCCCGATCCCGAATGGCTGGAGGAACATCTCAAGGAGCACCCCGACGAGATACGGCACGAGGTGGTCGGCGACGGCATCATTCTCAGCGCGACCACGGAGGATATGCAGACGTTCTGGCTCCAGCACCTCTCAACAGACGGAGCCTTCGGGGACGCAAGCAACATGAAGCGTCTAGCATCTCGGTCACCGATAGACGAGTCGATCGATGCCGTCGAGCAACGAAGCTTGGCGCCATATGTCTCGCCGGCCTACACGGAATAAGACGACGATGCAGTAGCGCCGCCGCGACCGGTCCAGTTGGTGTGGAAATACTCG
>SKXR01000200.1 GCA_007128275.1 Kiritimatiellia bacterium | reverse complement strand
CCGTGCCCGACGGGGTGTCGCTGGAACACGCGTCGTTCACGACGGTCGGCGCGATTGCGATGCAAGGGTATCGTCAGGCTGAAATTCAGTTGGGCGAGGTGGCGTGTGTCGTCGGGTTGGGTTTGATTGGTCAGATTCTGACGCAGATTCTGTGCGCGGCGGGGGTACAGGTCGTCGGCGTGGATCTGTCGGAACGGCGTTGTGCGCTGGGGCGTGAACTCGGAGCGCGCGCCGCGTTCAAGCCCGACGATCCGGGTTTGCTTCCCGCCGTGCGCGCCTTGACGGGGGCAAAGGGCGCGGACGTCGTGTTCATTACCGCGGGCGGCAACACGACGGGCCCGGTCGAATTGGCGGTGCAGGCGGCGCGCGATCGCGCGCGCGTGGTGGATGTGGGGAAGACGTTGATGCATTTGCCATGGAACGAGTATTACATGAAGGAGATGGACGTCCGTTTCTCGCGCTCCTACGGGCCCGGCCGCTATGATCCGGTCTATGAGGAGCAGGGGGTGGATTATCCCATTGGCTATGTGCGCTGGACCGAGCGCCGCAATATGACGTCGTTTCTCGATCTGGTTTCCGCCGGTAAGGTGCGCCTGGATCCTATCATCTCCGCGCGCTACCCATTTGCGGACGCGGAGCAGGCGTATCAGAAACTGGCCGCCGGCGAAGACGTGTTGGGCATCATTTTCGAGTATCCCGCCGAAGACGAATCCGCGCCCGTGGGCGCGCGTCCCGCGTCCGTTGCCGTGTCGACGCCGCCGCGCGCTGTGACGGGCACGGTGCGGCTGGGCGTGATCGGCGCCGGCAATTATGCGTCGAGCATGTTGTTGCCGCATTTGGCGAAGGACGGGCGCGTTCAGCTCGCGGCGGTGGCCACGTCGCGCGGGTTAACGGCGGCCCATGCGGCGCGTAAATTCGGATTTGCGCGGCATGGCACGGATTATCAGGCGGTGTTGACGGATCCCGAGGTGGACGCGGTGTTGATTGCGACACGTCACGCGGCACACGCGGCGATGACCGCGGAAGCGTTGCGGGCGGGAAAAGCGGTATTTGTGGAGAAACCGTTGGCGATTGATCGCGGCGGCGTGGAGGCGGTTCGAAAGGCCGTGGTGGAGAGCGGCAACGACCGGTTGCAAGTCGGGTTTAACCGTCGCTTTGCGCCGTTGGTAGCGGCCCTGAAGAAACCGTTTGCCGGGTGTTCGTCGCCGTTGGTGATGAATTATCGGGTGCACGCAGGCGCCGTGGACCCGACGTCGTGGTATGCCGACGCGACGGAAGGTTCCCGGTTCGTCGGGGAGGCGGGCCATTTTGTCGATCTATTCCATGCGCTGTGCGGCGCGCGTCCGGTATCCGTACAGGCCTGTTCGATGCGGCCGGAAGATCCTACGCGCGACGATCTGGAGAACGTGGCTGTGATCATCTCGTACGCCGATGGCTCCATGGGTAACCTGTTGTATCTGACGCAGGGCGGCGGGAAGCTGCCGAAAGAGTTGCTGGAAGTGCACGGGGCGGGCCAGTCCGCAGTATTGGATAACTTTGAGCAGGTTCGGCACTTTACCGCCACACAAAAAGGCCGGACGCGGGGTGGCGCCATCCGTAAAGGGCAGCAAGAAGAACTGGATGCGTTTGTGCAAGCCTTGCTATCCGGCGGGCCGATGCCGATCGGTGTTGATGACCTGATTGATACCACCCTGGTCACATTGGCGGCGTCCGATTCGATGCGGCAATCGCGCCGCGTATCGTTGAGCGAGTATTGGGTTGCGTGATCCATGTATGGAAGCCATGAGCCATTCCCTGAATTGGTATTGGCATCGCTTGCGGGCGATGTCGCCCGCGGAAATGGCGATGCGCGCGGTGCATGCCGGTCGAAAATGGCAATGGCGACGCCGCTCGGCCTGGTCATCGCCGTCGCCGCAGCTTGCGCCGGCGGACCCTTGGGTTTTGCCTGATCCTTCCTCCGTGGATGCCGCGACCCTGGCGGCGATATGCACAGAGGCGGACCGGACCGTGCACGGCGTCTACCGGATGTTGAACATTGATTTTGAAGAGCCGGACCTCGATTGGCATCTCGACCCGCAGACGGGGATCCGCGCGCCTACGGCCTTCGCGCTGGACATCAATTATCGCGATCCGGAAATTGCCGGTAATGTGAAGAATATCTGGGAGAAGAACCGGCATCATCATCTAAGCGTTCTGGCCGCCGCCTATGCCGTGACGCGCGAGGATCGGTATGCCGAAGAGGCGGCCCGGCAATTGGCCTCGTGGGTGCGGCACAACCCGTTTCTGCGCGGCGTGAATTGGACCAGTTCGCTGGAGGCGGGCATTCGCCTGATCGCCTGGGTCTGGATAGAGCGGTTGGTGCGCGGCACGTCTCAACACGAGGCGTTGTTTGGGGATCGCGGGTTGATGTGGCCGGCGATTTACCGGCATCAATGGTTGATCCGGCGTTATCATTCCTGCGGATCGTCGGCGAACAATCATCTCATCGGCGAGCTGGCCGGGCTGTTTATCGCGGCGACGGTGTGGCCGTATTTCCCGGAGTCGGCCGCCTGGCGCGACTTCGCCCGGGACCAGTTGGAAATAGAGATCGTGCGGCAAACGTTTCCGGACGGACTGAATAGGGAACAGGCGTTTTCGTATCACTTGTTCGCGCTCGATTTCTTTCTGCTGGCGATGTCGGAAGCGGACCGCAAGGGGCAACCGGTTCCGCTGTCCTGCCGGGACGCGGTACAACGGATGGTGAGCGCGATTGCCGTGTTGAGGGATTGTAAAGGGCACCTGCCGCGATACGGCGACGGCGACGAAGGAAAAGCCCTGGATGTGGGGCCGCTGCGTGCTGCGCTGGACTGTCCCGCATGGGAGGCCATGCTTCCCGCGGAAGCGCCTGAGGACGGCGACTACGCGTTTCCCGATGCGGGATATTATGTGTGCGCGAAGGG
>SKXR01000166.1 GCA_007128275.1 Kiritimatiellia bacterium | reverse complement strand
ATTCGTCGGCCAACGATGGAAGACGATATCTTCCATGCGCGCGTGCGCCCGTTCAAGAACCCGGCGCGCTCGCTGCTCATGCTGTTTTGAATTAACTAGGATGCGGAGCGTTTCGCCTTCGGCAATCCTGCGCGCCATTTCGCCGTAGACCCACGGAATGACACTCATTTTACCCGGCCAATCCGACTGGTTATGCGGCCAACCGATCCACGTCGCCGTGTGCGGTTCCCACTCGGCGGGCATGCGGTAATCTTTTGGGGCGGGTGACTTCATGTATGAAGGGTGTCCGGTATTCGGTGATCGGTGTCCGAGAGGAAGAAGAATTGGTTCATGATCCATCAACCATTATCCATTAACCATTCTGCCTTCTCACAACCACCGTTGCTCGATCCCGCCATACGCATCGATGCGACGATCGCGCAAGAAGGGCCAGTTACGACGAATACTCTCCAGATGGCGGAGATCAACGTCTGCCACGAGGATCTCCTCTTGATTCGTCGATGCTTCGGCCAGAATGACGCCTTGCGGGTCGGCGATGAAGGAGCGCCCCCAGAATTCGATGCCGCCATCACCGTCGGGCGCCGGCTCGAAACCGATCCGGTTGACGGCGGCCACATAGACGCCGTTCGCAATGGCGTGGCCGCGTTGTACGGTACGCCACGCGTCATGTTGTGCCGCGCCGTGTTCCGCTTTCTCTTGGGGATGCCAGCCGATGGCCGTGGGATAGAATATGATCGCGGCGCCCTGTAGCGCGGTCAAGCGCGCCCCTTCCGGATACCATTGATCCCAACAGATGAGCGTCCCGATTCGTCCGAACAAAGTGTCAAATGCTTTGAATCCGAGATCGCCGGGTGTGAAGTAGAATTTTTCGTAGAATCCGGGATCATCCGGGATATGCATCTTGCGATATAACCCGGCCATCTCCCCGCGTTCATTCAGGAGGGCGAGGGCGTTGTGATAGATCCCGGGCGCGCGCCTTTCAAATACGGGCGCGAGCACGACGACCCCTTTCTCTTTGGCCACCGCGCCCAACCGTTCGGTGGTGGGGCCGGGCACCGATTCCGCGAGGTCGAAGAGGGACGCGTCTTCCGACTGGCAAAAATAGTGGGAGCGGAAGAGTTCCGGGAGGCAGATCACCTGCGCGCCTTGATCGGCCGCTTTCGCCACCCATTCCGCCGCCTTTTCCAGATTGCCTTCGGGGCCTTCCTGGCAGGCGATCTGAATGGCGGCCACGCGCATGGACGGTTGTGCATTCATCGAGCGTTACTATACATCGCCGCATGCCTCCCACAAGTGTTTTCAAGGCGCGATTCGCGGGCGGATGAGGCGCTGTGCGTGTACGAGTGCGGAAAGGGTCTGCGTCCTTAGCACGCGCGATGCGCTTGGGCGAAGGCGGAAGGGGAGCGCGGGGAGCGTTGTTTGAGTGACCAGAGATGTTGTCTCCTTTGCGCATCTCTGTCATGCTTCCCCGACATGAAGGGTCCACCGGTCAAAGAGCTCGGAATCATCGCTGGGCGCGGGGTCTATCCCCGCGTATTGGCGACGTCCGCCCGCCGGCAAGGCGTGGAACGGATTTTTGCGGTGGCCTTCAAGAAGGAAACGGACCGGGTCATTGATCAACTGGCCGACGAGGTGTGCTGGATTCACCTCGGCCAACTGGGTCCGATGCTGGACGCGTTCAAGGCGAGCGGAGTCAAGCAGGTGGTCATGGCGGGACAGATCACGCCGACCCATCTGTTTCAGATCCGCATGGATAAGCCCATGCGGGATCTGCTCGGGCGCTTGAAGGAGCGAAACGCCCACACGATCTTCGGCGCTGTGGGCGATGCCTTGCGCGAGCTAGGGATCGAGCTGACCGAAGCCAGTCTTTTCATGGAGTCCGCGATGCCCGCGCCGGGCGTATTGGCTGGTCGCACGCCGAACGAACGCGAGCAGGCGGATATCGAGTTGGGGCTGCGCGTGGCCAAGACCACGAGCGGACTGGAGATCGGTCAGACGGTGGTAGTCAAGGAAGGGACCATTCTCGCCGTGGAAGCCTTTGAAGGGACGGACGAGACCATTCTGCGCGCCGGGCGGCTGGGCGGTCCCGGGTCCGTGGTCGTCAAAGTGGCCAAGCAGGGGCACGACATGCGTTTTGATATTCCGGTGATCGGCGAGCGGACCCTCAAGAAGCTGAAAAAGGCGAAAGCGTCGGTACTCGCGTTGGAAGCGCATCGCACGATTCTTTTGGATAAGGAAACGGTCATTGAACGAGCCCAACGACAGGGCTTGTGTCTTGTGGCGGTCGAAGTGGAACGGGAAGGGAGAGGCTGACACCATGTCGAATCGAACGATCAAAGTGGGCGTTGTGGGCACGGGTGCGCTGGGCCAGCACCATACGCGAATCTATGGTGAACTGGACGAGGCGGAACTGGTGGGCGTGTACGATGTGGATCAGGCGCGCGCGCAGTCGATCGCGACAAAGAACGGTACACATGCGTTTGCAACCATGGACGAGCTGGCGGATGCCGTGGAAGCCGTGAGTGTGGTGGTTCCCACCGACCTGCACCGGGATGTCGCGGGTCAACTCATTGAGCGGGATGTGCATGTACTGATCGAAAAGCCCATTGCGACAACGACGGCGGAAGCCGAGGAACTCGTTGCCTTGGCTAAGGCGCATCACGTCATTGTACAGGTCGGCCACGTGGAGCGGTTCAATCCCGTGTTGAGTTACCTGGAGAAGGCGGCGAAGAACCCGCGATTTATCGAGGCTCATCGTCTGGCCTCATATCCGCCGCCGCGCGAAGGATTGCATCCGCGCGGCACGGAGGTGAGCGTAATTCTGGATCTCATGATTCACGATTTGGAAGTGATTCTTCATCTGGTTGGATCGAAGGTCAAAGACATCCATGCCGTTGGCGTGCCGGTCTTGAGTCCGACGGAGGATATTGCCAATGTGCGCCTGGCATTTGAGAACGGGTGTGTGGCCAATGTGACGGCCAGTCGCGTGAGCCCGGAACGGATGCGGAAGATTCGCGTATTCATGGAAGACACCTATATCTCGCTCGACTACCAGAAACAGGAGGGGGAACTGTACCGCAAGAAAGGGTTCGCGATTGATCGTGAGGACGTGCCCATCGAGAAAGGTGAGCCGTTAGCCAACCAATTGCGCGCCTTTGTCGCGTGCGTGGCGCTTCGCGATCAGCCCGTGGTGTCGGGCGAGCATGGAGCCGAGGCGTTGACCCTGGCCGTGGACATTATTCACCGGTTGCGCGAGGGCGCTTCGTGAAGAAGAACGTGCTGGTCATCGCCGGGGAAATATCAGGGGATATGCACGCCGCGCGGGTCATCGAATCCTTGCGCGAACGCACGTCGGAGGTGGAGTATTGGGGCATCGGCGGCGATGAACTGCGAGCGGCCGGCGTCGAAATCCAATACGATGTACGCGACATGGCCGTGCTCGGCCTATGGGAAGTCATCAAGCGCTATGCCTTCTTCCGGCGCGTGTTTCATGACATGCTCGCGCGACTCGACGAACGAAAACCGGACGCCGTGTTGTTGGTGGACTATCCGGGTTTTAATCTCCGCTTTGCTCGCGAGGCGCATCGTCGCGGGGTCAAGGTGTTGTACTACATTTGTCCCCAGGTCTGGGCGTGGCATCGCTCGCGGATCCATCGCATGGCGAAGCTGGTCGACCGGCTCATGGTAATCTTCCCGTTTGAAGTGGACGTGTTCAGCGGCACCGGGTTGCGGGTTGATTTTGTCGGGCATCCGTTGGTCAACACGGCCCGCCGCGCCTTGCAGGAGTCGCCGACGCCCTTGCCGTGGGACGGCGATGAAGCGCATCGCGTGGCGATGTTACCCGGCAGTCGGCGTCAGGAGATGGAGCGTATCTTGCCGCCCATGATCGAGACAGCTTGCCGCATGGAACAGGAACGGCCTGGAGCCTCGTTTCTGGTGGCGGCGCCGTCCGAGCGCATGGCGGAAATGGCCCGTGACATCATGGGGCGGACCCCGCAGCGGCCCGCGCACCTGACTGTGGTGACGGGGAATACGCGCCAGGTCCTGCGCCAGGCGCGCGCCGCCATGGTGGCTTCGGGAACCGCTACCCTCGAAACCGCACTGATGGGGTGCCCTCTGATTGTGGTCTATAGAACCGCCGCGTTGACCTATTGGTTCGGTAAACGGTTGATTCGTGTCCCGTACCTCGGCATGGTCAACATTGTGGCCGGGCGCGCGCTGTGCCCGGAATTCCTGCAACACGAGGCGGATCCCGAGGCCATGGCGAAAGCCGTCCTGGCGTTGCTGGACGATTCGCCCGCGCGGGCCGCGATGCTGGAGGGATTGCGCGAGGTGACCCGGGCGCTGGGCGAAGAAGATTCGGCCGAAAAGACGGCATCGATCGTACTGGATGAATTGGGGCTACACTGATTTGCGGCGCGGATCAGGCGGTCTTTCGGATCTCGTCCGCTGCCTCGTCCGACTCCGTTTCTTCCGACGTTTCCGGTTCGACGACGACATCGGCATTGAGTCCGGCGCCTTCTTCCACGATGAGATGCTCGGTTTGGAGCCGGCCAAGCAGATGGCCCCCGGCGCGAACGGTCACCATGCCGGTGGCCTTCAAGTGCGCCTTGAGTTCACCCTGCACGTCGATGTCATGAAAGGTCATTTCCCCCTTGAAATCGAAGGAGGCGTCCGTCCCGATGTGGAGGTTCTTGGCGACGATCATCTCTTCGGGAATGACCGCGCCGCCGGCGAGTTGGAGGGTCTTATAAGCGCGGATGGAACCGCCTTTGACCAGGCCTTCGAGAACGATATCGTTGGCAACGATAGTGCCCCCGTCGAGGATCGCGCTCTTTGTAAGGCGGACTTTTCCGGCGGTGATCAGCTCATCGGAGAACGCGCCCGTGATGGTTTCATCTTTCAGCCCGAGTCGCGCACCGCATTTCGGGCACTGGGTGCTGTCGGCCTTGCCGCGCATCACGAATCCGAACCCGCACGAATAGCAGACGATTTCATTCTGCGTGGGCATCACGGTACGCCCGATACTCATGGGTTTGGTGGGCTGCCCCGCCTTTTGTGCCGGAGACTGCTCGGCGGCCTGAGACTCTTCCGCAGGCGTTTTGGTGGAATACTTCTTTTCCAGCGAGTGACGCTGGGTCGCACGTAGCGTCGTGAATCCGTCCACGAGCTTTGCTTTGCCGCGATTCACCATAAGATCCGTCAATCGACCGGAGACGATGCCGTCATCGGCCGTTTGCTTGAAAGGCCGTTACCGGCTTTCTGTTATTTCTTGCCGAAAAGGGGAGATTTCCCTTCGTCGCCCGGCTTGGGCGGCGTGGACGTGGAAGGGGAGTACGACGGCGGAGCCGACGAACTTCCGCCCGCTGCGCCGACGGGTTGGCCCGAGGGATTCACTTCAGAACGGCCGATAAAGGTGACCCCGTCTTCGACGGTCAGTCGCTTGGCCTTGATATCGCCATGGACCCGGGCGGTGGCCTGCATCTGGATCCGATCTTTGGCCGTCACATTCCCCGTGATGGAGCCGGCAATGGAAATGGAGTTTACGTTCAGGTTGCCTTTGACCTGTGCGGATTTCCCGATGGTCGTATCGCCTTCACAGTGCAGGTCGCCTTCCAGTTTGCCGTCGAATTGAACCGACCCGGCCGTCTTGATGGTCCCGACGATTTCCACTTCGGATGAGATGATCGTTTCTGATGCG
This sequence comes from Kiritimatiellia bacterium, assembly GCA_007128275.1. Classification (GTDB taxonomy): domain Bacteria; phylum Verrucomicrobiota; class Kiritimatiellia; order SLAD01; family SLAD01; genus SKZA01. Next base: position 5,485 of record SKXR01000166.1, on the reverse strand, counting down.
CTGTTGCTTTCCATGGCTGTCTTCCTTCTGCGGGTTCAGTGAGTGTCTCGCCAGTCGGCTGGCGCCAAGTATCCTGTTAGGGCTGATTCTCTTCTTGCTGCGATTCGGGCGCGTCCGTGTCCTGTCCGGATTCCGGGGCGGGCGGGGGCGGCTGTTGCTCGACCGGCTTGGCGCGCGGGGCGTAGGGCCGCTTGCTTCCGCCATGGAACGATTGCAGTTGGCGCAACCGGTTCGCCATGACTTCTTCGCGATGGCGCAGGCGGTCCATTTCCTCATCGGCCAGCTTTTGCTGATGCGCGAGGGCCCGTTCCTGGCGGCGGATGGTGTTCATGGCGTCCTGGTAGGACTTCTTCATCGCCTGCAATTCCAGTTCCCGTTGGCGGCGTTGTTCGCGCTCGGTCTCGTAGAACTTCTTCTGCTGGTCGAGCCGCATGTTCATGCCCTTGCTTTCCTGCTCAAGCTGAATGGCGCGATACTGCAGGTCCTCGACTTCGAGAATCCGGCGTTCCTGCTCTTCGCGAATCTGTTCGCGTTGCTGTTCGACTTCGAGATGGGCCTGTTCGATCTGGGCCTCGAGGGCATGCCGTTCCTCGCGGGCCTGTTCGAGTTGCTGCTGCAACTCCTCGGTGTCGAGGGCGTGCACACGATCTTTCTCGGCGAGCGCCCGGTTCTGGAGTTCCAGATTCTGCTGGGCGTTTTCGAACGCGGCGTGCAGTTCCTGCTGCTCGGCCTGCGCCTGTTCGAGGCGGCGATTGAAATCGTCCTGCTGACGGCTGAGCTGTTCCTGCGCCTCGGCGGCGGCGGCCCGCTCACGCGATACGTCGTCCTGCAAGGCGGTAAGCGCTTCTTCCGTATCCCGCACACTGCCTTCGAGGTCGAGGATGCGCGCGTCGGCGGCCTGTCGGCGCGCCAGCTCTTCGCCATACGCTTTGGATGTCTGCGCCAACTCGGCATCGCGTCGTTGCGCGCGCTGCCATTCCTCTTCGAGGAGGCCCTTGTACTGGTTCAAATCGTTTTCGACCTGGCGCATGCGCGCTTGCTGATCGGCTTTCGCCTTCTCGAAGGCTTCGCTCGCGCCTTCCAGTTCGCGGGTCTGTTCCTGCAGCTCCGCGATGCGTTGTTCCGCGGCTTGTTGCTCGCCTTCGAGTTGTTGAATCCGCGCTTCGAGGGATTCCTTTTCGCGCAGAAGCGGTTCGCGCTCTTCGGCCCACTCGTTTTCCTTCTGATCCATATCCCATTCGAGTTGATCCGCCCGGACGGTCGCCTGACGCGCTTCTTCCTTCAGCTGTTCGATCTGGCTGGTCGCTTCCGCGTCCCGCGCGCGGGCTTCGTCCGATTCGCGTTCGTAGGTGGCGCGCAACTCTTCAAGTTCCTGCCGGTACTGATCCACCTGCTCGCGCATTTCCTGCTCGTTGCGCTGGCGGTCGTCGAGTTCCAACTGCTGGCCCGTCACCTGTTCGGAGAGGCGCTTACCTTCCTCTTCCGCCCGTTGCAGGCGTTCCTGCAAGGTCTGCTCCGTGTTGCGCGCATGCTCTTCCACCAGGCGCACGCGCTCCTGCTGTTGCTGCATGTAGGCATCTTTCTCGGCCACCGCGTCCTGGGCCTCCTGCAACTGCGAGGAGAGGTTTGACACTTTATCTTCCAAGGCCCGTGCGCGCGTTTCCATGTCCGCCTGTTGCGACCGCAGTCCGTCCACTTCCGCTTCGAGCATGCGCTCCTTGGCGGCGGCTTCTTCCTGCAGACCGGCGTACAGCGCCTTCTGTTCTTCCAGTTCCTCGGTCTTCTGGGCGGCAATGGCCGCTTCCAGTTCGGCGTTGAGACGGCGGACTTCGCTTTCGAGTTCCCGTTTACCGCGCTGCACTTCGGACTGCAACTCGCGGACTTGTTCCTTGTGGCGTTCGAGTTGTTGATCCTTTTCGGACAACATGCCCTCGGAGACGTGCAGTTTGCCTTTGAGTTCGTCGAGTTGGGTGCTCAGTTCCTGGATACGCCGCGTGGCGGCCGTGTCGGACTGTTTGCTGCTCAATTCCTCGATCTGGCGTTTCAATTCGTTTTCGCGCTGGGCGCCGGCGTCGCGCACCCGCTGCAATTCCTGTTGCACCTGTTCGGCCTGGCGCCCGGCGCCTTGCGCCGCTTCCAGTTCCTGTCGCAACGCGGCCTTTTCCTGTTCCAACGCCTGGATGCGTTCGTCGTCGCCTCCGGCTTCCGTCTTGACGTTTAGCTGGCGTTGTTTCAGGGATTCGATTTCCTGGCGCAATACTTTTTCCCGCCCTTCGGCCTCGTTGCGGGCCGTTTCAAGTTCCTTTTTCACCCGCTCCACTTCTTCGTCGGCGGCCTTATCTCTCGCGGACGCGGCTTGTTCTTCGGAGCCGGCGTCTGCGGAAGCACCTTTCGAAAGGGGAATACGCGGGCGGCTCCGTGGGGGGAGATCGGTGGGAGCGGCTTCCGGCGTGGGCGCGGACGGCGCGGGACCCGCAAGCAGTTGATCGGCCGTCATGGCCTCGCCGGTATCGCGATGCTTAACCGGGGAATCCTTCTTCACGGCGCCCGACTTCACAAAGTCTTTAATGGCTTCCTTGTTGATGGGACCGAACTCTTTGCCGTTAGCCAGTTGCACCATCCACGACATGCCCAGTTCGGGCAGTTTCTCGACGGGGATCCACAACTGTTTGTCCTTCGAAATCTTGTTGCCCGGGGCAATCCGGCAATTATCCGCCCACGTGCGGAGCTGTTCGATTTCGATCGGGCCGTATACGTCGCCGTCGTCGGTCTGCAAAAACCAGGAAGACGCTTCGTTTAGGCGGTCGTTGTCTTGTGACATGATAGATCCCCTTAGACTTAAAGCCGTTCAAGCATTCGCAACTCTGTGTTGCTCGTTGTGTTGTAGGAGTAACCCTTTGCAGAGTAAAGCAAAATCTGTCTGTACGCCAAAGTGATATCCTGAAAACAAAGGGAATCCTACGCGGGGCGCGTGCGTCGGGCAAGGAAAAATCCAGAGGTCGGCCCGGCTCGCGCGCGAGGGCGCGGCGCCTCTTAATCGGCATGAATAACGAACGTGGTTTCTTCGCGGGCCGTTTCGCCGCTGACTTGATCGGTGACGCTCACGACGAGCGTGTATTCGCCCGGCACGATGCGGCGCGATGCCTGAAGCGCCTGCGATGAATAGAAATCTTGACGCGGACTCATGCCGCCCACCACGAGCGATCGTGCGGTATCCATCACGGGTTCCGTCGGACCGATATCGGAGCGGTACAGCTTCATGGCTTTGGTCAGGTGATAAATGTGCCGGCCGTCATCGCGTTGTTCGGGTTTCGGGTGGGCAATCTCCACATACGCGTGCATGTAGGAAAAATGATGCGGTTTGAGCGGGATGTCCGGAATGGGTTGGTAGTCCCCAAAACCGGATACCTCCCGGGATAGCACGAGCTTGGGGATGTGCAGCATGCCGGGAAGGGCGCTGGGCGCCGAAATATTCCGTGCGCTTTCGGATGGATTGGACGCCGCGGATGGAGGAGTCTCTGGCAATGCGACATGCCCGCGCGCTTCGGACAGCGCCGGCCGGACGTCCACGACCGGCAGTTCCCCGGAGGAGACGGAAATGGGCGCCGCTTGAAGCGCCACGTTTCGCAAATGGACCCGGTCCTGGTACATCAGCACGATGACGATGAAGAGCAGGACGTTCAGCGTCATGACCGCGATCACCCCCATGGATGCGTAGGATCGCTTTGGAAGTGGAGGCGCAGGAAGAGAGGGATGGGCAACAGGCGGCAACGCCATGGCCGGCGCGGGCTTGGCCTTTACCGGGCGCGCGACATCGTGTGCCTGCGCCGCGTCTACTCGTTGAGCAAGCACGCCCGCGGGAATGGACGCTTTCGGGGGGACAGGCACCTGTTCCGGCGCCTGCTCCGAAGGGAGAGACGCCTTGGGCGGTTGATCCATGGGCACTGCAGGCGCCATGTCGTCCAGCAATCGGTCCAGTATTTTGGGCGGTTCGGGCGGAGTATGCGCCTGTTGTTCCGTCTGTTCCCCATTCGGCTCGGTGTGGCTTGTCACGGTTCCTATATCCTTCCGGCAGGATGACGCCGCTCCCGGCATCGCCGGAATATATCCATTGGTTGATGCATTACCGGGATCCAGAGAAGAATTCTTCCGTCCCATCTATGCTTTTCATGCGGATCGTCTTGACTCTTGAATCTAGATTCGCCCCGATATGAAAGCAATCATAAAAGGATTGCTCGAAATCCTGCGCGTTGCGCCGAGCGGGATTCTCATATTCTTGTCTTTGATATTGAGTTTGCGTTGCCGGTTCAGTAAGCTGATGTAGCAGAGTATCTATTCTCGGTAAGAAGCTTATCGCGTTGAGTTGTTATATGGCTCGCATTTTAGTTGTTGAAGACGATCCCGGCGTGCGCAGTCTCTTGACTTCGTTGTTGACGTCAAATGAACACGATACCGTGCCTGCATCCAACGGGCAGGAGGCGATGAAGGCGCTTGATGGGCAATCGTTCGACCTGCTGTTGACCGATTTGCGCATGAGTCCCGTCGACGGCTTGCAGCTCCTCAGGCATGTTCAAGACGGGCGACCCCAATTCCCCGTCATCCTCATGACCGCGCATGGCACGGTGGAGACGGCGGTCGAGGCCATGAAGGAGGGCGCGTACGATTACATCACCAAGCCATTTAAACTGGATGAACTCCTGATGACGGTACAACGCGCCCTTGAATATCATCACATGCTCTCCGAGAACATGGAGTTGAAGGCTCGCCTCGAGCAGTTGAACAAGACAGGGGAGATCGTGGCCGCAAGCCCTTTGATGCGGACCGTGTGCGAGATGATCCTGCGCGTGGCCCCCGCCGACATAACGGTATTGATCCGGGGCGAAAGCGGAACCGGCAAGGAGTTGGTGGCCAAGTCCATCCATGCGAACAGCCATCGGCGAGCCCGGAACTTCGTGGCCATTAACTGTGCGGCCCTGCCGGAACCGCTGCTGGAATCGGAGCTCTTCGGCCACGTCAAGGGGGCCTTCACGGGGGCGACGAGCGACAAGGAAGGCCTCTTCCAAGCCGCCGACGGCGGCACGCTGTTGCTGGATGAAATCGGAAGCATGCCGCAAAGCTTGCAAGGGAAATTGTTGCGGGTGCTGGAGGAGAAGGAAGTGCGGCGGGTGGGGGATACCGTCACCAAGACCATCAACGTCCGGGTGCTGGCGGCCACAAACGAGCGCCTCGAAGAGAAAATGCGTGATGGGGTCTTTCGCGAAGATCTCTATTATCGCTTGAATGTCATCACCATCGATATCCCGCCGCTACGGGATCGTCCGGAGGATGTGTTGCCGTTAATTGACTTTCTTATGAAGAAGGAATGGAAAGGCGATGGGCCGATCCCCGAGATTGATCCCGCCGCGCAACTGGTCTTGGAACGTTACGGTTGGCCGGGCAATGTGCGGGAACTGGAAAACGCGATACGTCACGCCTGTACCTTTGT
>SKXR01000199.1 GCA_007128275.1 Kiritimatiellia bacterium | reverse complement strand
CCGGCGCTGCTAACCGAGCGCGTCGTGCCGGTAACCGAGATACGGAACGGGTGATTGGCGGCGGTCGAACTGCCGAACCCGATTCGGGTCAGTTCCGGCGGGTGAATATCGTCGTCGATGATGCGCCATGCGCCAAATACCTGGTTCGATAGGAAGAGATTATCGTCCGGCCGGTCGAAATCGGCGTCGGACACGGTGGCCGTGATCTGGGTAATGACCCCGATACCGGCATACATCGCGGTGATTTCGGCGGGCGTAAACGCGGTGGCATATTCCCAGACGCTGGTCGCCGCCGGATCGGTGGTGTCGGCGGTGCTGAGCCCGGACATATACTGCGCCGTATTGTCGGTCCACAGTCCCGGCACGCTCACGGACATGTTGGTCCCATCGGCCGCCGTGCCCCGCACAATGCCGCTGATTTCGTCATACGCGTTGAAACTGAACCGCAACGGATTGCCCGCGGACACGCCGGCCAGTTCCGCATCCGTGATTTCGAAGATCCGCACGGGATCGGCGCGGAACTGGAAGTTGTCGAAGCGGATGACACCGCCGCTGCCGGCGCCGTCGACGGTCACGCGGATATAGACATCGGGCGCGTTATTGAGCGCGGTGATCGCGCTGAAGTTTCGGGTCACGACCGAGTACGACGTAGCCGGATTGAAGGCGCCTCCGAAATCGGTGAAATTCACGCCATCCGTCGAATAGGCCACCTGATTGTCGTTGTGCCCTGCGGCCGACCGTTCGGTGGCAAACGTCATCACCAGGTTCTCATGCCCTCCCATGGAGACGCGGAACGTGAAGTTGCTGCCGTTGTTGCTCGTGCCGGCAATGCGCAGCGGCTGGCCGGCCGTATCGCCTTCGACCAGGTTCAGACTCGAGCCGGCTGTGGTGAAGTCGAACGAAGGCAGGTTGTGCGTCAGGCTACCCGTCCCGTGACTGACGCCCAATCGATCCGTGTCCTCATTGAAATTCCAGCCGGCGAGAAGGGACGTCTGATTCCGGGTCGTCCGGAACTGGAAGTTATCGTACCGGTTTTCCGCGTCCGCACCGACCCCGCCGGCCAGCGTAACGCGGACGTAGACTTCGGGCTGATTATTCACATCCGTGATGGCGCTGAAATCCAGCGTCTGTAAACCGATCGTGGTGCCCGGTTCGAACGTGTCGAAGAACGTGAAGTCTGAACCATTGAGGGACCACTCCACCGAATTGTTGTTATACCCGTCGGTCGTACGCGAAGCGGCAAAGGTGATCACGAGGTCTTTACGTTGGGACATATCCACCTGGAACGTGAACGTGCCCCCATTGTTATTGGAGGAAATGATCATGGCCTGTTCCGGCGGATCTCCCGGCACCGCGTTCAACGCGACGCCTTGGGACGGGAACGTGGCGGCCGGGCCGGAAAGGCTCAGTGTCAAGGTGCCCGCACCGTGACTGACGCCGAGGCGGTTCATGTCGTTGTTGAAGTTCCACGCCGCCAACAGATCGTCGGTCAAATCGGACGAACCCAAGACCGTCTCATTGGTCATGACCGTCAAGGCCTCGGCGCCGACGCGCGGCGGATCTTCGTCGTCATCAATAATGCGCACGAAACCAAAGAGGCGATTGCTCAACCACAGGTTGTCGTCGGGCCGGTCGGCGTCCATGTCGGACATCGTGGCCCGCACGGGGCGGTTGCTCTGGCCGTCCGCGTACAGGTCGCCGATCTGTTCGAAGTCGAACGACGTGAACTCCCATACGCTGGTCGAGGTGCCGACCGTGGTATCCGCCGAGCTGAGGGCGCTCTGGTAATTCGCCGTGTTGTTCGTGGCGATCCCGGGGATATTGATGTACATGTTCGTTTCGTCGAACGTCGTTCCCCGATAGATCCCGCTGATTTCGTCATAGACATTGAAGCTGAAGCGCAAGGGATCCGTCGTGTCGTTCACGGACGCCAACTGGTTGTCGGTGATTTCGTACACGATGGGCGCGGCGTTGAACTGGAAGTTGTCATAGCGGTTGTTCTGGCTGGCCCCGGTGGCGCCATTCAACGTAATGCGAATAAGGGCGGACTGTTTGTTGTTCAGGGCCGTCACCGAGCTCATATCGAAGGTGTGCAGCGCGAAACTGGTGGCCGGATCGAAAGGCGCACCGAAATCGGTGAAGGTGTCCCCGCCATCCACGGAATAGGAAACCTGGTTGTTGTTGAACCCGTCGGCGGTCTTTTGCGCGGCAAAGGTCATCACGAGGTCCCGATGGCCCGACATATCGATCTCGAACTGGAACCACGTGCCGTTGTTGGCCAGGCCGGCGCCGCCCTGCGGCGAGAAAGCGTCGCCGGCCGGGTCGCCGCTCAAGGCGTTGATGGTCGTTCCCGCGAACCACTGGTTGGTAATGGCCAACCCGGACGTCAACGCGCCCTCCCCTTGCGACACATCGTAGGTTTCTCCGTTAAAGTTCCAATAGGCCATCAGGGTGGTATCGCCGGCCATCGGGTTGATCAGCGTATCGCCGATCATGACGATCAGGCCGTCGTCGCCCACGACGGGCGGGTCGGTGTCGTCGTCAATGACGAAGAAGGAGAGCGGTTGGTTGGTCGTGACGGCCCGATCGCGCGACACTTGGATTTCGTGATCGCCGTCGCCGATATCGGACAGCGTGTAGCCCCGGTCAAAGTCGTCATCCTGCGCACTGACCGTCAACTCCCATTCGCCGAGCAGAATATCCCCGAACGCCACAGCATCGATGCTGTAATGGACGCTGGTGATGGACGTCGCGCCGCTCTCGCCGAAGAAGTTCGTGAACGGCACGTCGAAACCGAGATCCTCCGTGCCTCCAGGAGGCCACAAATCCCAGTTCGGCTGCACGTTGCGTTGGAATCCGCCGGCCTCCGAGAAGATGTTGAGATAGTTATTCGTCGCGTGCCAGACGCCGGACGGATCGTCCCAGCGGACCGCGACATCGATCAATCCGCCCGCCGCCAACTGGG
>SKXR01000160.1 GCA_007128275.1 Kiritimatiellia bacterium | reverse complement strand
TGATGAATCTGCCGCTGGGTGTGGCCCTATCCGAATTTATCAACGAGACACAGATTCCCGCCATCGCGCATCACCACGATTTTTTTTGGGAACGGCAACGCTTCATGGTCAACGCCGTGCACGATTATCTGGATATGGCGTTTCCGCCGCGCCATCCCCATCTGCAACACGTCGTCATCAATGCCGCCGCGCAAGAGGACTTGTCCTGGCGGCGCGGCGTTTCGTCCATTCTGATACCGAATGTGCTCGATTTTGAAAAGCCGCCGCCGCCCGTGGATCATTACGCCGCGGATGTGCGCGCGGAAATCGGCTTGGCGCCCGACGATGTAATGATTCTGCAACCAACCCGGATTGTGCCCCGCAAGGGCATTGAACACGCGATTAAACTCGTCGAAATGCTGGGCGATCCCAAGTACAAGTTGGTGATATCGCACGAGGCCGGCGACGAAGGATTCGAATATCACTCGATTCTCACGGAGCTGGCTCATGCCGCGGGCGTGGATATCCGCTTCATTGCCACGCGCATTGGGGAAGTGCGCCAGCTCGACAGCGAGGGGAAGAAGGTCTATACCCTCTGGGACATATATCCGCACGCCAACCTGATTTCCTATCCGAGTCTCTATGAGGGATTCGGCAACGCGTTTCTTGAAGCCCTGTACTTCAAGGTGCCCGTTCTCATCAATCGCTATGCCATCTTTGCGCGCGACATCGAGCCGAAGGGATTTCGTCTACCCGTCATGGACGGGTTTCTCACGCGCAAAGTCGTTGAGGAAGTGCGTCGCCTCCTGGAAGATCCGTCGTATCGGGACGAAACGGTGGAGCATAACTACGACATGGCCAAGCGGTTTTACAGCTATTCCGTGCTCCGCAGGAGCATACGCACGTTGATCACAAACATTACCGGATTGGATGACCTCTGATCATGCTGAAGTCCGTTTCACAGGAACACCTGCAACGCATCGAAACGCGCCTGCACTTCTTATACGGCGATCGCGCACACGCCCTCCTGAATCGGCTTTTCATGATGATAGGACGGTACGGCGTTGGCATGAACGGATACCGTCCGGCCGCGTCGGCCGCTTGGGATGAAAAAGACATCGTCCTGATCGCCTACGGCGACATGGTGCGGCAAGCGGAGGAACCACCGCTGCGGACCCTCGGCTTCTTTCTCAAGCAACGGCTCGACGACCTGATCCGTACCGTGCATATCCTGCCCTTCTTTCCCTCCTCCTCCGACGACGGCTTTTCGGTAAAGGACTATCGGGAAGTGGACCCCGCCCTGGGCACATGGAAAGAGGTGGATTCCTTGCGACAGAATTACTCGCTGATGTTTGACTTGGTTATCAATCATGTCTCCCGGCAAAGTGCTTGGTTCAAGGATTATGTAAACGACATTGCTCCGTATCGGCATTTCTTTCATGAGATTGATCCAGGCACCGACCTTTCCGCGGTGGTACGCCCGCGCAGTCTACCGCTCTTGAGCGAAACGCAAACACGCGCAGGCGCACGGCACGTCTGGACCACCTTCAGCCCCGATCAGATCGACCTCAATTTCGCCAATCCCGAAGTCCTCTTTGAGATGATCGACATCCTGCTCTGGTACATCGCCCGAGGGGCGCGCATCATCCGGCTCGACGCCATCGCCTATCTCTGGAAGATCATCGGCACGCCCTGTATTCATCTGACGCAAACCCACGAGGTGGTCAAGCTGCTCCGCGACATCCTCGAAATGGTTGCGCCCGACGTGCTTTTGCTGACCGAAACCAATGTGCCGCATCAGGAAAACATCAGTTACTTCGGCCATGACGACGAAGCGCACATGGTGTATCAGTTCAGCCTTCCCCCGCTGCTGGCGCACGGACTATTGACGGGCTATGCCGGGCACCTGACACGCTGGGCGGCTTCGCTCCCCCCGCTGACGGACAACCAGACGTTTTTCAACTTCACCGCGTCGCACGACGGGCTTGGCGTACGGCCGTTGCAAGGCTTGATTTCCGCTACTGATTTCGAGCAATTGATCGCCCATGTCCAACGGGTAGGTGGACGCATATCCACCAAGCGGAACGCGGACGGCTCCGACAGTCCCTATGAATTAAACATCACCTACTTCGATTTGTTCGCGGACGACACGCACCGAGTCAGTGAACGGCACATGGCCCGCTTCCTTTCCTCCCAGGCCATCATGCTCGCCATGCGCGGCATACCCGCCGTGTACTTCAACAGCCTATTCGGAGCCAGGAACAACGCGCGGGGCGCCGACGAGACGGGACAGAACAGAACCGTCAACCGAGAGAAGTGGGGCCGCAAACGCTTGGACAGCATGCTGGACGATCCCGGACGACATCATCGCCGCGTTTTCCAGGCGTATTTGCACCTCCTGCATGTACGACGCACCCGCGCTGCGTTCCATCCGAACGGCGAACAACAGGTGCGGGATATCGGGGATCACCTGTTTGCCTTTGACCGCGTATCCCCGGACGGAACGGATACCATCACCTGCCTCACCAACTTCAGTGAGCATCCGGTGCAGGTCCCCTTGGATAACCGGTTGCCCCGCCTCCATAACGCCGGCGCGCCACTTCTTGATCTGATACAAGACCACCCTCCAAAGCGCGTTAACGGAGAGCTTATCCTGATACCGCATCAGACCATGTGGCTGACCACCTAACCCCAATGTCTAATTTTTCTCACTGTCACGTCCTGATTTCCGTTTGACACTTTTCATTGTGTTCTTGGTCATGGTTTCGGTCACTCATACCAATGCCTGATTCTTTTCGGTATATTGTCCTACCCAGCCCGTCGGTCACCATGCACTTCGCTTAGGAGCCTGTTGAAAAACGCTCCTCGGGCATGCCATCCACCGCCTCACGGGTGTGTTGATTTATTCTTCATTTTTCGGCTTGGACCTTTGGGACTTAGCCTTGGCTTGCGGGACCTTCTCCCGAATCAAGTGCAGTTCCCCTCGATCGAGCAGTTCCCACTGGACCTT
>SKXR01000145.1 GCA_007128275.1 Kiritimatiellia bacterium | reverse complement strand
ATTTCCGTTTGACACTTTTCATTGTGTTCTTGGTCATGGTTTCGGTCACTCATACCAATGCCTGATTCTTTTCGGTATATTGTCCTACCCAGCCCGTCGGTCACCATGCGCTTCGCTTAGGAGCCTGTTGAAAAACGCTCCTCGGGCATGCCATCCACCGCCTCACGGCGGCGGCTACGAAGAAATAGACAACGTAGCCGCGCCCGTGAGGGCGTGGATCTGTGCGGCTATGACTTTTACAACGGGCTGAAGGGATCTGCACTCCTCGGGAGGGGTCCGCGACGTGTCTCGGCGAAGCCTTGCGAAGCCGCAAGCAGGGGGCGGGTTAAGCGTTAGACGGAGTCCGCACCGGGAACGCGATCAGAGCCACTCAACGGCAAAACGGCGACCCGTGTCCTGGAGATCTTCTTTGGCGGTGAGGAGCGCGACTTCCATCGGCGTTTCCGCAGGGGCCGTGGGCCAGGCGAATTCAAGTCCTTGGGCACGGCATTCCTCCTCCGATACCCGAACGCTTCCGGCGATAACGCCGACTTTAACCCCGGACTTTTTCGCCAAACGCACAATGCCCGAGACAACTTTCCCTCTCAATGATTGACTGTCAAAACGGCCTTCGCCGCTGATCACCCAATCAGCGTCCGTCAATTGGCCCTCAAGTCCGCCGGCCGTCATGACGGTGTCAATGCCCGGAACGAGTTTGGCATTGCAAAATGCCAGGGCGCCGGCGGACAAGCCGCCCGCCGCGCCCGCGCCGGGAACCGCGTCGATTTCCAATCCCAGCTGTTTACGAACCGTTTCCGCAAGTCGTTTCAAGCCGTGATCAAGTTGTTCTACCATCTCGGGCGTGGCGCCTTTTTGCGGGCCGAACACGGCCGCGGCGCCGTGCTCACCCGTCAACGGATTATCGACGTCGCAAAGTACTTCCACGGGGATGTCGATGGTCCGGGCCGGAGGACGGATGGATACCATGCGTTCCAGTGCTTCCCCGCCCAATCCGATGGAACGTCCGGTTTCATCCAGAAATTCCCAGCCCAAGGCCATGGCCGCACCGACTCCGCCGTCGACCGTAGCGCTTCCTCCAACGGCAAGAATCAGGTGCCGGGCCCCGCGCCGCAGCGCGGCCTGCATGAGCTCGCCGGTACCGAATGTAGTGGCCTTGAGCGGGTTGAGCTCGGAACGATCGATCAACGTGATACCGCTGGCCTCGGCCATTTCGATGAGCGCACTTTGATCATCCGGGAACCAGACGTAACCGGCTTTCACGGAACGTTCGGGCAAGGGGCCCGTAACGGTTTCCTCCACCCATTCTCCATTGCGCGCGGTCATCAAGGCTTCGGCCGTGCCCTCTCCGCCGTCCGCCATCGGCTTCAACACAATGTTGGTATTCGGGCGAACGGAAAGGATCCCGTCCCGCACGCGTTCGCAGGCTTCGCGCGCGGACATATTCCCCTTAAAAGAATCCATGGCGATAATCACCTTCATGGAGCCTCCTGGTTGAGTACGGCAAAGGATTTTTCGATCCAGTCGGACGGAAGATCCTGAATGGCGTGGCGCAGTTTCTCCTGCCACCATTGGGAGACCTCCACAAGATCCTCCTTGTTGTAGCGGTACTCGATGATCTTTCGTTTTTCGGGAGAATAAATGACCACATCGATAGGGAAATCAACGTCCGCCGCGCTGATACGCGTTGAATCAAAAGCCAAACAGCCCACCTTCATGGCGTGGCGCATGCTGTCTTCATATTTCAGCGTACGGTCCAACACCGGCTTCCCGTATCCGGAAGCCCCGATGATATAGTACGGAGTGCCCTTGCCCACCTCCACCCAATTGCCCTGCGGATAAACCAGATACAGCTTGTGTTCCGCATCGTGCGAAAGTTGCCCGCCGATCAATACGTGAATATTAAAGTGTAATCCGCTTTCCTCCAACGAATTACGATCCTCCTTGGCCACTCGCCGGATCTGTTCGGCAAAGGCGTTCACCGCCTTGAACAGGCGATCAAACGGCTGATCCCGCTCTTCAATCAGTTCATTGAAATAGGTCAGCGCCTTATCTCGGACAGAGCGGAGTCCGGACGTCATGACAAAGAGACTGCCATGGTCCTGAGGATAGACATTCACCTTACGCGCCGTAATGCACTCACTGCCCGAGGTTACGCGCGTATCGGCCAGTCCGACCAAGCCTTCCTTGACTTTAATGCCCAGGCAAAAGGTCATGGATGGTCACGCTCCACGTCAGGGATGGATCCCGCTGACAGGCCGCAAAGAAAAGAAGTTGTCATAAATCGCATCGCCCACCGTGATCAAACGCTTCTGAAAGTTATCGAGAAATTCATGTAAACCGGAGGCTATAATTTCCTCCACACGCATGTATGTCAAATCGGATCGTAACTGACCCAAGCGTTGTTCCGGAACGCTCTGGAACGTGCCTTCCAGCGAACCGGTGATGGCCCGCAAGGATTCTTCGGCGCGGTTCAGCGAATAGAGCACGGCCCGGGGAAATTCGCGATCGAGCAAAAGAAACTCGACCACCTTGTCGGGCGCTATCACGCCGTATTGTCGGCGGTACATTTCGAAGGCGCTCCCCGAACGCAACACCGCCGCCCACTGAATGTCGTCGACGGAGAGCCCCACATGGTCGACGGTGGGCAGGAGGATGAAGTATTTAACGTCCAACAAGCGGGTCGCCTGATCGGCCCGCTCCAGGGCTCGCCCCAGCCGGCAGAAATGCCAGCCTTCCCCGTGGGTCATGGTCACTTCCGTGATACCGAGAAAGAGATGCGAACCGAGTTTGAGCCGGGTATAGAACTCATGAGGGGATTCAAATACACGGGCGTTTGTCGATGTCTCATTCACATACAGATACATCCTGTTTATCTGCTCCCACATTTCGCTGGTAATGCTGGAGCGGACCGCACGGGCGTTTTCTCTGGCGGCGCCCAAACAGGAAATAATCGAATTCGGATTGTCCCTGTCGAACGCCAGGAAATGAATGACATTCTTCTGGTTCGCCTCATCGTAACGGGTCGAAAAGAGGTCGGAGGCGCCCGCAATGGTGACCAAGGGGCCCCATTGTGTGTGTTCTTCGCCCGGCAAGTCCAGCGTCATGTGCGAGTTCACCTCGATGGTACGGGCCACATTCTCTGCCCGCTCGATATAGCGGCTCATCCAATACATGGAGTTGGCATCTCGGCTTAACATAAAACCCTCATTCCGACAGCACCCAGGTATCCTTGCTTCCTCCGCCCTGGGAAGAGTTGACCACCAGGGAACCCTTTTTCAGGGCTACCCGCGTCAATCCGCCCGGCATCACGAAGATATCCTTGCCGTACAGGATATAGGGCCGCAAATCCACGTGTCGTCCTTCGAAATGGCCGTCCACAATCACCGGAGCACGAGAAAGCGCAAGCGTCGGCTGCGCGATGTAGTTTCGGGGCGCGCTCTTGATGCGTTCCGCGAACTCTTTTTGCTGCTCGCGCGTCGAGTGCGGTCCCACGAGCATCCCGTAGCCGCCCGACTCGTTGGCGGCCTTGACCACCAACTCATCGAGATGCTCCAGCACGTAGGCCAAATCCTCCGCTTCGGCACAGATATACGTCGGTACATTGGGCAGAATCATATCCTGATCCATATAGTATTTTACGATACGCGACACGTACGCATAAATCACTTTGTCGTCCGCGATGCCGGTCCCCGGCGCGTTGGCCAGTGCGACCCGCCCCGTGCGATAGGCTTCGAAAAGGCCGGGGACGCCCAACATGGAATCCTTGCGGAAGACGTCGGGATCAATGAAATCATCGTCAATACGGCGATACAGCACATCGACACGCTGCAGTCCGGTCGTGGTGCGCATGCATACAAATCCGTTGTCGACCACCAGATCGCTGCCCTCCACCAGTTCGACCCCCATCTGTTGGGCCAAGTAGGCGTGCTCGAAATAGGCCGAATTGTAGATCCCGGGAGTCAAGACCGCCACAACCGGCGCAGACTGCGTATCAGGCGCAAGATATTTCAGCGTCTCCAGCAGGTGACTCGGATAATCCGCCACCGCGCGCACATTGGATTTATGAAACACGATGGGAAATGTCCTCTTCAATACCTGGCGGTTGGCCAGTACGTAGGACACACCGGACGGACAGCGCAGATTATCTTCGAGGACATAGAACGTGCCGTCCTTGTCACGCACCAGATCCGTGCCGGTAATGTGACACCAGATTCCCTTGGGCGGCGTCAACCCCGAGCACACAGCCCGATAACTGGTGGCGGACAGCACAATGTCTTCTGGGATGATCCCGTCCCGAAGAATGTGCTGTTCATTATAGATGTCGTGAATGAAAAGATTCAGCGCCTCGATTCGCTGGCGCAATCCGCGCTCGATGACCTCCCATTCCCCTCCCTGAATAATGCGGGGAATGATGTCAAACGGGAAGATCCGTTCCGTACCGCCGTCCGCGCCGTACACATTGAACGTGATCCCCATTTGCAAGAGGGCCTGTTCCGCGGCAATCTGGCGGCGGGTAACATCTCCGTCCGAGAGCGAATGAATCCGTTCCACAAGGATTTGCGCGCCGGGGCGCGGTTTTCCCGGCGCCTCAAACAATTCGTCGTAGAAACCTTCTGTATCGTAGTTATCGAATCTCATAGTTTACCATCGCCTAGGCATACTGCGATCAAATATAACAAACGACGCGAACAATACCAACCGGGAAACCGATTACGGATGAATATTCGCCTGGGGGGATCGTCCTTATACAGCAACCTCCCCAACAAGCGCAAGAGGAGACGTTCACGTTTTCTCAAAAAGATTTGCGATTCGACTCGTTTGGAAGGATAGTGGCAAACACGGATTCATTTTGATTTTATTATGCTCGCCCATTCCAGCCACATCCCCACCCCCCTGCCGCGAGTCGCGCGCAGTGGGCTTATATTGGCCGTTACCTTCTTGGCAGCCTGTTCGACGGTACCCGACCCCTATATTCCTTCCGAAACCGGTCCGGTTCGCGATGCCCGTCCGGATCAAGGACTTCAGTTGACGATTGATCCCATCAGCGATGAGTTCGTGTTTGGGAAGCCGGTCACCTTCCGGGTTATACTTGAGAATGTGGGCAACCAGGGCTATTGGGTTCCCCGCAACCCTTACATCCTATTCTACTGGGTCTATCCCACCGGCGTTCGGGATCATTACGTACGCGAACGGCCCACGCCGCGTTTCCTGCCGGAATCGGACGCCGTCCTGTTGCCACCCGGCCATCGGCTTGTTTATCTGGAGCACATTGAGACCTTCTATTTCCCGCGACCCGGGATCATGGACTTCCACGCCCACTATATATCCGCAAGAAACCTAAACCCGAACCTTACGCCGTATTGGACGGGCCGTCTTGTATCCAACACGTATGGGGTACGGTTGAATTAACGCCGCGACGCAACGTCCATACAGCTCGCGTGCACGAGCTGCATCTTCTTCACCACGGGCGCCACAAACACCTCCGGAACCATGTCCAGAAGCCCCATCGTACGACTGAGCTCATTGAGACCTATGCCGAGCCGTTGATAGGATGAGACCATTTGATCCATCTTGCGGGGATCAAACCCTGCTTCCGGAAGGAACCCGATCTGCACCGCGGTTTCCAGTGCGCTGACCATGTCGAGATACATGGCAAACGTCTCCGCCCAATCTTCCCAAGGGTGCATGGACGCATAGGCGCTGACGTACCGCTCCGCCCAATCCCGTGCCGGGCCATTTCGATAGTAGGCATCCATGGACGACGCATAGTCCGGTTCATACGGATCGCCGAACGCGGCTGTAAATTCGGTGTCCCGGCGGCCCTTGACCAACACGTCCCAGTAATAATGCCCGATTTCATGGCGGAAATGGCCGATCAACGTACGATGCGCTTCCCCCATATCCACCCTCAAGCGTTCCCGTTCCACCTCGTCCGCTTCGCGAATGTTGATGGTGATCTTCCCGTTCGCATGGCCCGTGTAGACGCGTTCGCCTAGCCCCATCGTTCGCCAAAAGTCGTCGGAAGGGATCAGGTCCGCCTTGAAATCAAACGACAAGGGCGGATCAAACCCGTCCGCCGCCGTCCCGTACGGCAACCCCAATATATCGAGATCATAAAAAAGACGGCGCTTGGCAACTTCCAGGCGATACCATTTTTCCCAATTCCCCGAGACGGAAAGATCCGGTACAGTCTGATTGCAACGGCAACAGTCGCAGTAGGGTGCGGGTTTTGCACCGACTTCCGGAACCGTCACGCACCGGTTGCACACATTGTATTCGGAATAATTCGAGCATTTGACACAGACTACACCGCAACCCGGGTTCCCGCACCGATACCGCATACCGTCAAGGGGCGTCAGCGCGACGAGCATCGAGCAGGAAGGACAAAAGCCCAGTTCCGCGTCACATTGGAGGCAGCGGTTGTTTTCGTAGAAAAGTGATTGTCCACACGTACAGGTATAGATTCTCATAGTTCGAGTAGGCTCCACCCCCGCCCTTCGACTTCCACTTCCCCCGCCGAAAGGGACCTGCCCTCGTTCCAGAGGTCCACCGCCGGCTTTTCCAGCTTGTACCTTACGGCCTGGTCTCGCGTATTGAACAAAACCCGCACAGTGCGCCCTTCGTGAGAGCGTTCAAAAGCCAACAACCGGGGTTGACCTGTTCGCACCCATTGAAAGGATCCACGCCGGAATACCGCATGATCTTTACGCAATCGAATCGCCTGCTTGAAGAAGGCAAGAAGCGCCTTGTCCGGTCGGCGCGCGGTTTGTGAATTCCGACCAGCGGGCGTGAAGCGTTCCGGCTCATACTCCATATCGTCCCAAAGCATCGGCTGTCGATTGTCCGGATCATTGGCGCCCCACATGCCGACTTCGGTGCCATAATAGAGCATAGGAGCCCCGGGATACGTCATTTGAAAGAGGACCAGTTGCTTCAAGGACCGCCACGCCGACGCGCCCGGGCGGGTTGTCACATAACGGGGGTTCTGCTTCACGCGGGATACGTGGAAATAATCCTCCCAATGAGATTTGGGTTCATCCGGATTCTCCAGCATCGAGGCGATTCTTCCCACATCGTGCGAATCCAGCAAGTTTTGCAACACCGGCGTCACTTCCTCGGGATACGCGGATCGGAGCGTGTCCAGACGCTTCTTGAAGGAGGACATGTCCAACGGCTTGGCGGAGGGCGCAAAGTATTCCACCACGGGATACATCCACATGTAATTCATGACCGCATCAAATTGGTCGCCCTGCAGATAGTCCTGGGCCTCCGTCACGATTTCCGCGGACAAATACGCGTCCGGGTTGATCGATTTTACCAGTCGACGCCAATCCCTCCAGAATCCTTGCGGTACGCAAAAGGCGACATCCAGGCGCCAGCCATCGATACCTTTCGACGAATCGCCATTCTTCAACGGATCCATCCAACGTCGTGTGCAATGAAAGACATACTCGCGCACCGGATCGACCAGATTATCCTTGGTGCGGTTGAATTCCGGGAGGGCCTTGTGATTGAACCAGCCCTTGTACTGGAACGAGCCGTCCTTGCGCCACCGATCAATGAGATACCAGTCGGCGTAGCGGGACGAGCGCCCGTGCTTCAGAATATCCTGGAAAGCAAAGAACTCGCATCCCGTGTGATTGAAGACGCCGTCGATGATGATGCGCATACCCCGTTCATGTATGTCCTCGATCAGCTTGAGAAAATAGGTGTCGGCCGCGGTCCAGATCCAAGTGGCGGGATCCTCTGTTTCTTCGGCCGTCGCCAATGCGTTCAAATCGCCTTCCCGATCCGGCCCGAAAGTCGGGTCGATATGATGGAAGGTGGCGCCGTCGTATTTATGCAGTGAACGGGCGGTAAAAACGGGGTTCAAATAGATCGCATTGATACCCAGCTCCTGCAGGTAGTCCAACTTCTCGCGCACACCGATCAGATCGCCGCCGTAGCGGCGGAGATACACGCCGCCACGATGTTTCGCGCCTCCATTCTCCCACGGCGCGGGCCGATACCAATCCATCCCCCACGGACAGATCTCCCAGTCCGCCACGGGATGGTCGCTGATATCCTCCAACCGCGGATCATTGTCCGGCATTCCATTTCGGAATCGTTCGGGAAAGATTTGATACCAAACGGCGTCACGCGCCCAATCCGGTGTGGTTATCCTCTTGTTCGCGTCCATATCCTCGTCGTCCTTACTGCCGCAGTTCGTCAGCCTCCAACCTTCGTTGTCTCTCAAAATCATACCCCCAGACCGGGGCGCCTTCCATCATCAACCACACACGCGTTGAATCATCCGACCAACGCAACCGTTCACCCAAATCCACACGGAAATCATTGGTGATGGGCGGGGAATAATGGGCGGTTTGCCAGAGCAGGCCCTCCCGAAGTTGAACCACAAAGTGGTGGCGGATATACACGCTGCGCATCAGGCGCGCGGAACGTTCTCCATTCGGCGCGTCCAATCGTTGTACCGTCCACATCGGCGGTACGAATATCCTTGCGGCAAACCACAGTAAAGCCGCCAAAACGATTATCGTAATGACCCAGCGGGGAACCCAGACCCCTTCCCCCCTGAAGAGTTGTCCGTAATTTCGCGCCATCTAGTCCTGCTCATGGGGAGCCGACTCGTCGTCCTCCACGTCCTCCGGCAGCGGCTCCATTTCTTCTTCCACCGGCGCGGAACGATCCATCCACCCCAGGCGCGCCACGTCACGATACGAGAGAAACAGCATGGCGAAGATCAACAGGAACCAGCACGCGCCCATGACCGCGACTTTGAATCGCGCATTGATGCGGCGCCGGGTAATGACTTCCCATAGGGAGAAGACAATGTGTCCACCATCCAAGACCGGAATCGGCAAGAGATTCAGAATGGCCAGATTCACATTGAGCAGACACGTGAACCATAACGCCATGGCAAAACTGTTTTGAACCATGTCCCAGAGGCTCTTCAAGATGAAGACAGGCCCGGCAAGGGCGCTGGCGGCCATACCGGATGTCCCGGGCGTCACCAACGCGCCCAACACACGGAAGATCAAGGTGGAGAATTCCAGGATCAATTCCGACGGGCGGGGATGAATAATCTCGTCGAAATCAACCGCCCACGGATTGAAGCCGATACCGATGAGTGCGCGGCCTTCCTCCGGATTATACGCGGGTCGGACCTCCAGTTCGACGAGCTCGCCATCCCGTTTGACCACCAGCGGAACTTGCTGATCGCGGAACACGTCTACCAACTCGATTAACTGGGCCTGGCTGTACAGGGGAATCCCGTTCAATTCCTTCAAACGATCGCCGACTTTCACGCCCGCACGTTCCGCGGGGGAGCCGGGCACGACCTGAGCGACATCGGAATAGCCGAACCAGGACACGCCCGGTATAAGACGCACGCCAAGCTCCGTGTCGTGCGTCGGTATATACACTTCAATGACGCGTTCCGGCGTTTCGGCTTCGAGCACGACTTCTCTGGAAAGTGTCGCGCTGACCATGATGTCGCTCCAGTTATTGACGGCCTCTCCGTTCACGGACAGGATCCGATCACCCGGCCGGAGCCCCTGCTCATAGGCTTCACTGCCCTGCTCGACGTAACCGACCACCGTATTGCGCTGATGGGGGGCGGACGGCATGCCGATGAAGAAGATCACCCAGGCCACGAGCACAGCGAGAATGATGTTGCCCACCGCACCGGCCAATGCCACGGGAATCTTCTTCCATGGTGCGATGTCGGGCAGTGTTTCGGTATCGCTTTGGGATTCGCCTTCCGGATCCATTTGCGGCAAGGCCACGTAGCCGCCAAACGGGATGATCCCGATTTTGTACTGCACCCCGTCTTTCTTCTTGCTCCAGATCGCGGGCCCGAATCCGATGGCAAAGGCGTCGACTTTCATGCCGAACCAACGCGCCACCAGAAAATGCCCCAGTTCATGGATGAAAATAGTCAACCCGAACAGGAGCAAGACCACCACCAACGTATAGATTCCCAAAATCATCAATTATCCAATCGGCTGTATTCCTCGCATCAGGAAACGAGGAAGATGAAGACATACATATAGAGAACGGGTCCGGCAAACAGAAGGCTGTCAAGCACATCCAAAACGCCGCCCATTCCCTTCAGCAGGCAACCCGAATCCTTGACTTCGGCCGCCCGTTTGAGCATGGACTCTATCAGGTCACCGACGATACCGGTGACCGGCAATAAGATACCCAGTATCAGCGCATCCGCAATGCCTAAAGTGACGGGACCGATTTCACCCCCCGTACTCCACCAGAAGATCAAACTGGTGAGCAGGCCCCCCAATACGCCTCCCGCGCAGCCTTCCCACGTCTTGGCGGGGGAAATACGCGGGATCAATTTGTGCCGGCCAATACTGCACCCCGTGGCATACGCGGCCATATCCGTCACTTTGACCACCAAGATCATGTAGAAAAGGAGCATCCGGCCATCGCCTTCCGGCCAGTCCAGCAACAGCTTGGTGTAGAAATTAAACAGGAACGCGATATACAGGATCCCCGTCAAGGTGGACATAATGGTGATCAAATGGCGCTGATCGCTTCTTTCAAAGCATTGTCGGATCAAGACCACAATCACAATAGCGGCGAGCAACAACGTTTCCCACTCATGCGCCCCTTCCCCGTGCAGCATGTGATAGTTCAGCCCGGTGGCCAGAATCAATACGAACCCGCCCGCCGTGCCGATGCCTCGGAAAGCAGGCATTCCAGCCCCTTGCAGTAGCGAGTAGAACTCCCACAACATGAGCGCGGCCAACAAGGGAATGAGGAAAAAGACCGCCGCAGCGGGGAGAAACAGCGCCCCGATAAGCATGGCGATCATAATCGCCCCGTTAATGACACGATGTCGGATCATCCCACGTCACCAAAACGCCGATGTCGATGCGCATAAGCATCTATGGCTTTGAGGAGATCGGCTTCCCGAAAATCCGGCCATAGCACGTCGGTCACATATAATTCGGCATACGACAGCTGCCAGAGCAGAAAATTACTGAGACGCATTTCGCCGCTGGTTCGAACCATGAGATCGGGGTCCGGCACATCGGGCGCGTAGAGATGATCGGCGATGGTCCGATCCGTGATTTTGTCCGGCTTGAGTTTACCGTCAGCCACTTTCTTCCCAATGGCCTTCATGGCATCGACCAACTCCGCGCGGCCCCCGTAACTCAAGGCCAGGATCAGGGTGCCGCCCTTGTAGTCTCGCGTCGCCTCCATGACCTTATTCAACCGGCGCTGAATCAACTTAGGCAGGTCGGTCATGCGTCCAATCACTCGCAGGCGGATCTTGTTTTCGTGCAGCTCATGTTCGTTGTTTT
>SKXR01000204.1 GCA_007128275.1 Kiritimatiellia bacterium | reverse complement strand
CTTGTAGAACGTGGCCAGTTGTATCCACCCCTTCTTCACTGGCCGAATCTGCCGGGACAAGAAGACCTGAAACTGCATGGACTGTTGATGCGTAGCGCCGTAGAGCGCCGCCGCACTCAAACCGCCGACATAATATTCGGCACGCACGTGCTTTGCCCAATCGTCGATGAACCACACGGGATCCATCATCCGGCCGTCTTGATGCTGAACGTCCAGCGCCAGATAAAAACCCCGGCTGAAGGGCGCGACCCAGCCCGCCTGCTTTAGGCGCTGCAAAGCAAGGACCAGAGAAGGACCACGCTTATTCAGCTTCTCTGCGGCCTCTTCGATCGTGAAGCTGTAGCGCCCCCGCTTGAGAATGTCCTTAACAAACTGTTCGCCCGACATCATGTTTATATGCGATACATATCAATTGGCGACATTTATCGCATATGAAATATAAAGAGTCAACCCGTTATTTCGGTCTGTCAGAGAGAGAATGTTCCAACCCGTTTCAGGGCAATCAGGCGGCATCAAAACCGTATCAGAATTCCACCAGATAAAATGCCCGGACTTTTGTAAGTCGTTTATTCTGTGGAGCCAGCTGTCGGGCTCGAACCGACGACCTGCTGATTACAAATCAGCTGCTCTACCAACTGAGCTAAGCTGGCGCTTGATGTGGCGCCGACGAGGACTAGCGGCGAACGCGTGTTTGAGAGGCCTCATGGTCGGGCGAGGGCTCCGGCGCAGGTCGCGCGACAGGAGCGGGCTCCACCGCCTCAATCCCCTCTGCCGCCGATTCCGCCTCTGTAACGACTTCGGCATCGCTTTCCGCACGGTCCCTTCGGAAGAGTCGGAAACGTGACCGGGACGCAGCGTCATCCGGCGCTTCGACCACCTCCTCCACCACCAGAACCGGTTCCTGTTCGACGACCTCTTCGCTCTCCGTTTCTGCGGCGCGCCGACGAAAGAATCCACGCCGGGCGGATGGTTGTTCCTCCTCCGCCGGATCCTCCAACACGGGCTCGAAATCTGATTCCACGTCTTTCCCCTCTTCTTCGCCTTCCGCCCCCCGGGACCGCCAGAAACGACGGCCTTGTGATGGGGGCTCTTCGTCGATAGACGCTTCCGCCGCAGAATCCGAGGGCCCCTCCTCATCGGCCTCCTCCGTTTCGAGGCCTTCGCGATCCGGTTCGGCGTCTTCCGGCTCAGGGACTTCCGGGGCAACAGGCGACTCCGCCACGCCCACATACTGCGCGGCGAGCAGTTCGCGGACCAGCAGGCTGAGCATTTCAATGGAGGTGATCCCCAGTTCCTGCTCAACCGTGCGCACGGCCACGCGCGACACCTCGGCGGCCTTATCCATCGTGGCCCCCGCCGGATCGAAGAGCTTTGCGATCTCCACTCCTTCGGCCTGCGCAAACGCAACCAACTGGTTCTGCGCCTGCACCATCGCCTTATGCACGTTCTGGAACGCCGCGCGATCCGGTTCCGCATCCTTAAACGCTTTCAACAAGTCATCTTCTATATCGTCCGCCAACTTTTCCACCGCATCAATTGTGACAAAGTAATGCGAGCGCGGCCGGAAGAACGGGGGCCGGCGACGCGACTCGCTGAGCACCGTACCGGCGAACAGATAGTTTTTCCGTTCCGTCAGGTCGCTCACCCGGTCTATGATCCTATCATCGACATAGCATGGTCCCAGTGTCGCGGTCTCGATTTGCACCAATCGACGGCCGTTGACACGTTTTCCACGTCCGGTTACCCGGGTGAATTCGTCCTCAAACACGATCCCCCTCGACCAGTAGCGTTGGGGGTTCTCCCCCAACTCTTGGGCCGTCACCACAACAAAGCGATCCCGCTGGACTTGGGCTTCTGCATGGGGCTGGTTGCCGGGCAGCCAACAGGCGGCCATGACCATTAATCCGATCACATAATATCTCATAGGTTTCCTGTCTTTCTGACGTTCCTTGTCCTTACGTCATCCCAGCATGGCGGTCAAGTCCGGCTATGCCTTATCTCGCGACGGACACCACTCACGGACGGGACATCGGTCGCATGCCGGTTTTCTCGCGGTACAACATCGTCGGCCGTGAAAGACCATGGCGTGCGAGAACGCGCCCCAATCCTTACGGGCAATGATCTTCTGCAATTCGAATTCGATCTTATCGGGATTCTGTTCCCGGGTAAAGCCTAGCCGATTGGCCAGGCGTTTCATGTGGGTATCCACCACGATCCCCGGCCTATTGAAGGCGGAGACCATCAACACGTTGGCCGTTTTCCGGCCGATTCCCGGGAGTTTAATCAACGCCTCGAAGTCGTCGGGCACTTCCCCCCCGTATTTTTCGTCGAGGATCCGGCACAATCCGAGAATGCTTTTGGTCTTATTTCGGTAGAACCCGGTCGAATGGATTTCCTCTTCCAAGGTAGTCGGCGGTACGGCGGCCCAATCCGCGGCGGTCTTGTATTTGGCGAACAGCGCCGGGGTGACCTTGTTAACCCGTTTATCCGTGCATTGCGCCGAGAGGATACAGCCGATGGCCAATTCGAGCGGGGTCCTGAAATCCAGTTCGCAGTGCGCGTCAGGATAGGTCTTTTTGAGGAGCGCCAGGATTCCGGCGGCGCGTTTTTTCAGTGCTGTGCTGACTCGCCTCATCGCGTTTTCTTCCACAGTCCTGCGTCCTATCCCGGAAAGAGCACACGCGCTGAAGCCGCCAAGCCTCAACGCGTGCGCCACAATCTACGACCGACAAGGCTTACGACTTATCGGCTTCCTCGCCCTTCTCGGCAAGGGCCGCTTTACGACTCAACCGGATCCGGCCGTTTTCCTCCACGCTGAGGCACTTGACCCACATCTCATCGCCCACGTTGCAGATATCCGTCGTCTGGTTGACACGGAAGTCGGCCAGTTCGCTGATGTGGACAAGGCCTTCGAGGCCGGGCAGAATTTCGACAAATGCGCCGAACTCTTTAACGCCCGTGACTTTGCCGCGATAGATCTTGCCCTCTTCCGCTTCCGCGGTCAGTCCTTCCACCTCATTGATGGCGGCGTCCATGGCGTCCTTGTCGTTGCTGAAGATCTGCACGGAACCGTCGTCTTGGATGTCGATTTGCACGTTGTACGTGTCGGTGATCCGGCGAATGTTCTTTCCGCCCGGTCCGATCAGCGCGCCGATCTTGTCGACCGGGATCTTCAACTGCGTGATGCGCGGCGCGTGTTCCGACAGGTCCGCACGGGCTTCCGCCAATACCGACGCCATGTAATCGAGAATCTGAATCCGCGATTTGCGGGCCATCTCGAAAGCGCCTTCGACCAGATCCCAGCGCAGGCCGCGAATCTTGAGATCGACCTGAAAACCGGTGATTCCGTCGCGCGTACCGGAGACCTTGAAGTCCATATCCCCGCAATGATCTTCGGCGCCCAGAATATCCACCACCAGCTCGGCATCGTCGCCGCGCGAGAACAGGCCGACGGAAATACCCGCCACCGGCTTGCGGATCGCCACCCCGGCGTCCATCAACGCGAGGGTTCCCGCGCACACGCTGGCCATGGAACTCGACCCGTTGGACCCCATGATCTCCGACACCACACGAATGGTGTACGGGTAATCGTCCGGGATCACCATTTTCAGCGAGCGTTCGGCCAGGTTGCCGTGCCCGATTTCGCGGCGGCTGGTCATGCCGATCCGGCCGGGCTCGCCCACGCAGTACGGAGGGAAGTTGTAATGCAGCATGAAGCGTTTTTCGTCCGGTCCGCCGGAGAGGGCGTCCATGGACTGCGCATCTTTGAGTGTGCCGAGGGTGACCGTGGCCAAGGCCTGTGTCTCGCCGCGGTTAAAGATCGCCGAACCGTGCGTGCGGGGCAACAGCCCCACCTGCGCGGTCAGCTCACGGAGTTCGTCCGATTTACGGCCGTCGATGCGTTTCTTGTGGTCCAAGACGTTGTTGCGCACCGTCTCGATCTCCAGGGCGTCGAACATTTGGAAGAATTCTTCATCGGTTAATTCCGGCACCTGCTCAAGCAATCCGGCCTTGAGCTGCTCGCGCACGGCGTTCACCTTCTCATGGCGTTCCAGCTTGCCGGCGATGGACAACGCGTCGCTCAGTTCTGTGCCGGCGATGCTGCGGGCCTTGGCGAGGAGCTCCTCGCTGACCTTGTTTTCTTCGAAGACCTTCTCGGGGAGGCCGAGCGCCTTGCGCAACGCGAGCTGCGCGTCGATCAGCTTGATGCAGGCTTCGTGGGCCAGCTTCATGGCGGCGATCATATCTTTTTCGGACACTTCCTTCGCATCGCCCTCGAGCATCAATGGCAACTCGCGATTGCCCACGTAGGTCAGGTTCAGGTCGCCTTCTTCGATTTGGATATGGGTCGGGTTGAGGATGAACTCCCCGTTCACCCGGCCGACGCGTACGGCGCCTACAGGCCCGTTAAACGGCACATCGGAAATGACCAAGGCGGCGCTGGCGCCGTTGATGCTCAGGATGTCCGGCTCTTCCAGCGTGTCCGTGCTGAGCAGGGAGCTGATGATCTGGACCTCGTTGCGGTACCCTTCGGGGAAGAGCGGACGCAGCGGGCGATCCGTGGCGCGCATGGTCAGGACTTCCTTCTCCGACGGGCGCGCTTCCCGTTTGAAGAATCCGCCCGGAAATCGTCCGGCGGCATAAAATTTTTCGCGGTATTCGACTTGCAGGGGGAAGAAGTCAACGCCTTCGCGCGGCTTCTTGGCTGCGGTGACGGTGCAAATGAGCACGGTTTCACCCATGCGAATAGTGACGGCCCCGTTGGCCTGTTGGGCCAGCACGCCGGCCTCGATGTGTATTTGTTTTCCGCCGACTTCACAATCGACTACTTTTGCTTCTTTCATGTGTTCTCTCTTCTTCTTGTTTTGCGAGGCCTGACCGATTCAGGAGCTGTTTCCGTGGGGAATGGCGGTGGGCGATGGTGCCCCTGTTCTTCCCCTGCGCGCCAGCCGGCAGGGAGTGCAGGAAGCGTCCCGTACCCATGCCGTTCCGTAAGCGGAACCATGCACGGGGGCAAGACCGAGCGGGGGAAGGTGCTTATCGACGCAAGCCAAGACGTTTGACAAGATCGTGATATCGCTTCTTGTCGCGGCTATTCACATAATCCAGCAGGCGACGGCGTTTGCTGACCATGATGATCAACCCGCGACGCGAACTGTGATCTTTCTTATGCTGTTTCAGATGCTCTGTCAGCTCATTGATACGACTCGACAGAAGCGCTACCTGCACTTCGACGGACCCCGTGTCCTTGTCATGTTGCCGGTATTCTTCTTTAACAGCTGTCTT
This sequence comes from Kiritimatiellia bacterium, assembly GCA_007128275.1. Taxonomy (GTDB): domain Bacteria; phylum Verrucomicrobiota; class Kiritimatiellia; order SLAD01; family SLAD01; genus SKZA01. The sequence goes on along the minus strand of SKXR01000204.1, from coordinate 6,041 downwards.
GGTTGCCTGATCCATGTTTCTTCTTTCAGACCTCTATTGCTTGTTTTTCTTTTCCTTCTACTCTGTTTCGAGCGGACTATAAGGCCCCCCCGAAGGCTTGTAAAGCCTCATATCAAACCTTTTTCGGCGGCCTTATCGGGTCGCCACACGCCGCCGGGGCCTCGTGGACACCGGGGATGGGCCTACAATCAGTACACTCTTTCCACCGCGCAAGTAAACACAATCCTGCGTTCCCTTTTCCGGACGGAAAGCGCTGTATTTGATAATTTTCGCCCATGCGCGCCCTTTCCCTGTCCCCTTCTTCCGTCTGGACGGTTGGCGTCCGCCGGACTATCCTCTCTTCATGACGACCGAACCCACACCACCCGCTCGCGTCCTGATCGTGGACGATCACGCCATTGTACGCCATGGCATGGGGGTGTTGCTCGAGAAGACGCCGGACCTGACCATCTGCGGCGAGGCCGGAACCTACGAAGAAGCGCTGGAATCGATCCTCCGGCTGAAACCGGACATCGCGGTCATCGACCTGATTCTGCGCGATCGCAGCGGACTCGACCTCATTCGGGAACTGCGCGAAAAGGACGTCAAATGTCCCCTGTTGGTCATGTCGATGCACGACGAGGCCACGCACGCCGAGAAGTCGTTACGAGCCGGCGCCCAGGGCTATGTCATGAAGGAAGACGCCGACGAGTTGTTGGTGGAAGCGCTGCGCAAGGTCCTGCGCGGCGAGGTGTTTGTCAGCGGCGAGGTTTCCTTGCGCATGTTGCGTTCCTATGTGGATGGCGCAGACGAAGAAGACACCGGCATCGACAGCCTGACCGGACGCGAAAAGGAAATATTTCAATATCTCGGTCAAGGGATGACGACACGCAAAATCGCCGAAAATTTTGGCCTGAGCGCGCGGACCGTGGAAGTGCATCGCGCCCGGATCAAAAAGAAGCTCCAATGCGAGGATGCCGCGCAATTGCTGCGCGAGGCGGTAAAGTGGGTGGAGTCGCGCGGACTTTAGTTTCGGGGGACCCCGCGCTCATCCATGAGCGTTCCGATTAGAGACGGCAAACGACTCGCGTACCGCCCCGGGGCCCCGGCTCAATCCGCAACTCGGCGCCGATCAACCGTGCGCGATGGCGCATGATGCGCAACCCCATGCCGGGATGATCCGCAATCTCGGGGGGCACCCCTTTCCCGTCGTCTTCCACGGACAACTCCACCCCGTCTGAATCTCGTTTCAGGGCAATAAGAACCCGGCCCGGATCGGCATGCCGCGCGGCGTTGTTCGCCGCTTCGCGCGCAATAAGATAAAGCTGTTCCTTGGATTTCGAGTCCACGGACACCTCGTCGGAAAGCTCTCCCACTTCGCAGGATACGCCGTATAGATCGGTCATCTCCTCGGCCAATTGCGCGAGGGCCTCGCCCAGGTTTTCGTCGCTCAACGTGATAGGCGCCAAGCCCTTGGCCATCGCACGCACCTGCCCGACGGCATCCTTCAGCGTTTTGTTCAAGGTCTGTGCGTGTGGCTCCTGTGCATCGTCCGATTCCCGGAAATGACTGAGCAGGGATCGACTCAGGAACACCGCGCCGGTCAACTTCTGGCCGAGCGAATCATGCAGGTCCCGTCCCAGTTTCTGTCGCTCTTTCGTGGCGAGGTCGCTCATTTCCCCCTCCAACCGGGCGCGTTCCTGCATCTGCGCTTCCACTTGTCCCTTGGCTTTCCGCAGCTCTTCGGTGCGCGCCTGCACTTCGTCTTCAATCCGGCGCGTGCGCCCCGCAATGATCAGCAACTGACTGGTCATCAGCGCGGTGATCAAGAGACCCGCCAACAGCACGGCTCCCGATTGACGGCCGGGAATGGAAACGGGTTGCCGACACTGGAACCGCCATACGGTGTCGATCACCTCGATCGGATGCTGATACCGCCATTCACCATGGACGCGCTCCGCGAACTCCGTTACCTCGTCCGCCTCCGTTGCAGGCGTCATATCCAGCCGCAAACCGGGTGACGGCACGGTCATGGCGGCGGCGCGGCTCAGGATCTCCTCTGGTTTCAGCAAGCCGACGGCAAACCCGATCATCACGCCCGGCGCCGGGCGCAAGTCCACTTCGGGGCGTGAATAGGCAATCGGCGAGAAGACCCAATGCGTGCGCCGATCCGAGCGAGCGGGATCCGCCGGCTCCAGAACCAGCGCCATGCGCCCGGTCATCTGCATCCGGTCGATCGCCTGTCGGGCGGACGCGAGCGAGGAAAAATCGAATCCAATGGGTGTTCCCAGAGCCTCCGGACGGTTCTGCCAGGTCAACGGGAAATACACGGGCCTGACGCCGGCGGGAGTCCAAGTCTGGTCCGGGCCCGGCTGCACGATCCGGTACCCCAATTCTTCGGACTCCGCATAGGCCGTCTCCAGCGCTTCGCGGAGCGGATGGTGAATGCGTTGGGCAAACCCGAACGCGCCCAGCACCTGCCGCTGATGCACCATGCCCCGCTCCACAAACTCTTCCAGCGCTTCGGGCCGGATTTCGCCGGACAAACCGTGCAAGGCGCGAATGGAATCAAGCACCTCCCTGAACAGGGTCAACTCCCGTTCTGTGTTGTGCCGCAATGTTTCCGCTTCCAACCGAAATCGTTGCAGGGCTTCGACCTCTTCGCGAGCCGTCATCCGGGTCCATGCAAACACGGTAATGGCGACACCCGCCAACGCGGTGATCAACGCCAACGCCCACGGCCAACGATAGTGGGCGCGCGCGGTCAACTCTGTTGTTGTAGAGGAGGTCATTGAGGGGGAGCGGGGTGGCGGGTGGCGGGTGGCGGGTGTCGGGTGTTGGGTGTCGGGTGGCGGGTGGCGGGTGTTGGTTGTTCGAATGTGTCCAGGATGCGCCCATCGGCGGTAAGCGCGCGCACGGTGCGGCGATCGGGTTCAATGACAATCTCGAACAGATGGCGTACCGATTCCGCGGTGCGCAGATACCAACGGTCATCCACGGGACGCACATCCACTCCCCACGCCCCGTCGCCGATGAAGACAATCCCGTTTGGATGAATTTTGCCGGCGCGGATGGGGTGCGTAACCTTAAACGTGTGGTCATGATTTTCGAAAGCCAGCCGCACGCCCGCCGCCTCAAACACCGGCAGCCAGTATTCGCGAATCTCCGTGTTCACGAGGTCATCCGGATTCCGGTTAGACGGGTACGCCGGAACATGATACACGGGGAACAGATGGGGCCGATCTTTGCGGTCCGCAAACACAGGCTTCATCCATTCCAACTGCTCGTCCTTGATCGTGTTCAGATGCATGGTGTCGAGGAAAACGATGCTCATGTAGTCAGCAAAGTCGAGCACATTGTAGCCGGGATGCCCTGGGAAGGCGAAGAGGTTGAAGAAATACGGCGCCACGCGTTCGCGCCATTCCGTGGTGGGCTCATAATCATCGTGCCAAAACAGAAAGTGATCCCGCATCTCGTGATTTCCCACAGCGACCACTTGGGGGATCATCCTTCCGTCCGGCGCCACGAGATGATGGTAGAAGGATTCGAAATAGACGTGCCAGCGGCCCGCGTTCTCCGGCAAGCCGTCGGCATAGGCGAGATCGCCGCCAATGACGACAAACGCGGGATCCAGGGCGGCGGCGCGCCGGTTCATGGCGTCCATCCATTCCTTCTCGTGATAGATATCGCCGCCGGTCACGAAACGCAACGGCGCATCCAGCGTATCGGGCATGGTCTGGAATGTGTACCCCTTTGGGGCATCGTCGCGACGGAATTCGTAGCGCCGGTTCGGTGTCAAGCCGGTCAACTCCACGGTATGAATCCAGCGGTCGGTAAAGGGGAACTCCGTCTTGTCACCTTGTGCGCGCCGCCATTCGTCGTCGCCCTTCGCCCGATACTGGATGACGGACGGGTCGTCCGGATGGTCCGTGTGCCAGTGGATGGTCATGGTCGTGGTCGGATCACGCTGCCAGGTCAGATACAGGGCGGGCGGGTAATCGATCAGGCCTTCGTCGTTGATATACAGCATGCGGTTTTCCCCCGCCTCCCAACGACCGTTGATGAGGAACTTGAATGCATGCAGGCCGGGTTCGAGATCGAGATCGTCAACGGATATCCGCCAGACGCGACCTTCGCGCTGCATTGGGTGAGGCTTTGCCCAGCCATCAGCCGAGTGCCGGATCTTTACACGTCGCGCGCTGCGATCGTGAAAACCGACGGTATGCGTCGGCTCGGCGCGAGCGAGCGAGCGATCCTCAAGGGTCAGCAGGTGAACACCGGGCGGCGCGGCAACCGGCGGAGCGGCTTGCACGGCAACGGGTGCGCACAAGAGGAACAAGGGGACCATGAACGCGGAACGAATCATCAGCCGTACGGCTCCTTTTTGAATGACTTTTGACAGACTGTTTTTTGTTGCAGGTTGGGATCAGAATGTACATGCCGGATGGACCCCGGTCAATCGGCGAGCCGCCCGACGAGGACCATTTGGGATGCACCACTTCCCGGTGACACGGATCAGAACAGCGTGTAGATAAACGGGGCGGCGGATTGGCCGACAAAGATCAACGCGCTGAGGAGCAACAGGGTCAGGATGATGGGAATAATCCACCACGCCTTGTTGTGCCAGGCGAACAAGCCGAATTCCTTCAACAGCAGCAGCAGATGACGCGCCAATCTCATGATTAATCCAACACAAAATCCTTCTTCCAATCGCCGGCTTCGCTCCATGCCGGCTGTTGCTCTTTATACAGGATGAACGAGCCCAACACCAGCACATCCATGTCCGTGCGCATGAAACAACGATACGCCTCTGCCGGCGTACAGACAATAGGCTCTCCTCGCACGTTAAACGAGGTATTGATAATGATTCCCTCGCCCGTCCGGCGCTCGAACGCGCGCAGGATGTCGTAATACGGCTTGTTGGCGGATTCGTTAACCGTCTGTATGCGCGCCGAGAAATCCACGTGCGTGATGGCCGGCACATCGGAACGGACCTGATGAATGCGTTCGCGCACATCCGGCGCGGCGGCGGTCCGGACCCGCCGCTCGTCACGAACCGGGGCCACCAGCAACATGTAGGGCGACGGGCGGTCCAGGTCGAAGTAGTCCGCGACCCGCTCTTCCAGACACGACGGCGCAAACGGCCGAAAGGATTCGCGGTACTTGATCTTCAGATTCATCACCGACTGCATCTGCGGCGAACGCGCATCGCCGATAATGGATCGATTGCCAAGCGCGCGCGGACCGTATTCCATTCTTCCGTGGCACAGGCCAACGACTTTCTGCTCTTCAACATGTCGCGCGATTTCATCCGCCCATGCGTCAGGCGCAAACCGGTGTGCGGGATATCCGTTCGCCTGCAGATAGGCTTCGATATCCTCATCCGCGAACGCCGGGCCGAGATACGCGCCTTGCATCCGGTCCTGTTTCCCGTCTGCGTTCCGGTAGTGTCCGTGCACCTGATGCCACACACACAGCGCCGCGCCCAGCGCGCCCCCGGCGTCGCCGGCCGCCGGCTGGATCCAAATATCCTCGAAGGGCCCTTCGCGCAACAACCGGCCATTTGCCACACAGTTCAACGCCACGCCGCCGGCCAGGCACAATTTGTTCTCGCCCGTGATTTCGTGGACGTACTTCGCCATGCGCAAGACGATCTCCTCGGTGAGCTCCTGAATCGACCGGGCCAGATCCATTTCGCGTTGTGACAATTCCGATTCCGGCGAGCGCGGCGGCCCACCGAATAGTTGGGCAAACCGGTCGTTCGTCATCGTCAACTCGTCCAGATACCCGAAGTACTCCATGTTCAATGCGAAGGAGCCGTCGGGTTTCAGGTCAATGAGGTGATCGTATATCGTGTCGACATATTTCGGTTCGCCGTACGGCGCGAGCCCCATCAGTTTGTATTCACCGGAATTGACCTTGAACCCGCAAAAATACGTAAAGGCGGAATACAGGAGGCCGAGCGAATGCGGGAAATGCAGTTCTTTCAGCAGCTCGATCCGGTTTCCGTCACCGCGGCCCAGCGAGGTCGTCGCCCATTCGCCGACCCCGTCGAGGGTTAG
>SKXR01000084.1 GCA_007128275.1 Kiritimatiellia bacterium | reverse complement strand
GTTACACGAGCCCGTGACGTCGCGTTGAAAAGAAATGGAGGCTGTTTGGACTCCATGCGCGTTCCCGGCGTCGCATAGCTCCGCCCTCCAGCAAGAGGGGAGCCACCACTTTTCCCATGCGATGCAGAGTAGGGCGGTGCTCTGCGCCGTCCTCCTCCGCATGCATGAACCCGTTTCGGAAAGAACCAGTCACCTTTGGAGGGGCGAGTTACACGAGCCCGTGACGTCGCGTTGAAAAGAAATGGAGGCTGTTTGGACTCCATGCACGTTCCCGGCGTCGCATAGCTCCGCCCTCCAGCAAGAGGGGAACCACCACTTTTGCCATGCGATGCAGAGTAGGGCGGTGCTCTGCGCCGCCCCGCCGATCAAGAATGGCAGATCGAAAATCGGTCATCAAAATCAGGCGTAGCGGCGCATCGCGTGTTTGACAATCTGGTCGATGAGGTCGGGATGCGAGAGCCCGGCTTTTTGGGCGGCCTCGTACAGTTCGTCGTCGGGGGACAGGTTCGGGTTCGGATTGGCTTCCAGAAAATGAATCTCGTTATCCGGCGTGATGCGTAAATCGATGCGCCCGTAATCTTGGATGTGCATGTACTGATAGATCCGTTTGCAGATCCGAATGATTTTCCGTTCGAGTTCCGGGGCGAGTTCGGCGTGCACGTATTCGATGCCCCATTTCTTGCGGTAGACTTCGTCCCATTTCACTTTTGCCGTGGCGATGCCGGGTCCGCCTTCCTCGCTGCGTCCGAAGACGACTTCGCGCGGCGGGAAGGCGCGCAGCCGTTCGTTGCCGATGATGCCCACATAGATTTCGCGGCCGTGAATGAAGGCTTCACAGATGGCGGGCTGTTTGCGTTGCTCGTGGATCATGCGCACGCGTTCGATGAGCGCGGCTTCGTCTTGGACAAGCGAGGCGAGGTGAATGCCGTCCGATCCGTCTTCATAAAGGGGTTTGACGATGGCGGGATAGACCATTTTCGATCCGGGTTTGCGGCGGCCGGGCGGGATGGTGATAAAGTGGGGGAGTCGAATGCGCTGATGGCCGAGGATCCGTTTGCACGCGGCCTTATCGCGGCAGAGCATCAGGCCGATCGGGCCGGCGCCGGTGTAGGGCAGGTGCAGGAGTTCAAGCAGCGCGGCGATGTGGGCGTCCATGCGACGGTTGCCCTTGAACCATTCGGTGAGATTGAAAACGAGGTCGGGTTTGCGCGACGTCAGGGCGTTCGCGTTTTCTGCGATATCCGGTCCGAAAGGCAGGACGTCCACCTCATGGCCGAGTGCGCGGAGACTGCGCGCGACGTGAAACTCCATTTCGCATTCCGGCGCGATGCTCTTGGATTCCAGACAGGGATCGTCCGGCGGTACGGTTTCCGGATCGGTGAGCATGAGCACCTTCAAGGGGTCTTCTCCTCATTCAGTTCGCGCAGATACTGCTCGCGGGCTTCGAGTGCCAGAGCGGTAATGCAGATGCCGATCCGCATGGTGGCGTCGGCGGATTCGACGGGCAGGTGCAGGTCCATTTCGCGCGCGCGCTGGCTCAAGCGCCGGATGAGATCGTCGGCGGCGTATTTGGGTATGCGGGCCCAGCGAGTGACTTCGGAGCGGATCTTCTTGCGGTGACGGCTCAAGAAGCGATGGGCCTTCTCCGTGTTCGGGCCGGGCGGGTCGGGAAAAAGATCCTTCAGGATGGCATCGTAATACCCGATATACGCACGGGCGAATTCCCGGCGTTTCGTTTTGAAATACGTTTCCAAGGTCGCGCGCGAACGGGCGGCGGACCAGTGAAAATGGCGCGGTTCTGCTTTCACGGGCGGCGGGGTGTCGCCCATTTCGCGCATGAGATGATCCACATACTCGAGCTTGCGCAACGCGCCGCGACCCCGGTAGCGTTGTTTCCAGTTCGAGTCCGGCGTCAGCCAGACCGCGAACGTTTCGGCGAAGTCCTCGTCGGGATGCGCTTGCGCGTATTGGTATTGCAGGTGGACCACGTATTGGCGGCTGTAGGGGCGCCGCCGGTAATGGTGCGGGTTGTAGCTTCTTGAAATGGGCCCGAATAGTTCGCGCCAGCGCGAGCGACGATAGAGGCGGTAGGCGTAATTAATCGCATGGCCGGTTTCGTGCCGCAAGAGTTTCATGCATTCCTCTTCCGTATCGCCTTCCGCTTCGAGCATCATGGCGCGTTCGAGCCGGATCAGGCGCGGATGGGCAAGATAGAACGGGATGCCGACGGCGGGGATGCGATCGGGACACAACCATTCGGTGGCCAGATAGCAGGGCGGCCGATAGGCAAGTCCTTGCGTGGCCAGCTCTTCGTAGAGGCGTTGGACGCGGGCTTGCAAGGCGGACCCTTCGATCGAGACCTTGAGATCGCGGAGCCGCCATTGCATGAGGGCGACATCGTCCAGCGCCGCCCAAGGAGGACCGGCCGGCTCGTCCGGGACGGGGTGCTCGGCTTCGCGATCAGTCTGCATGAGGCGGAGTGTAAGGGGTCGAGTGTCGGGGGTCGAGGGCAATGTCGATTGAAGAGTGCCGAATGCCGAATGGGAACAGTACTTGAGCATCGAACCTCGATCGTTGAACGAGTTCCACCCTGAACACTGAATACTGAACACTGCCGGTCCCCCCACCGTCCCGTCTTACAGATCCAGCTCGATCCGGTAATAGTACGGGACGTTGTTCGTGGCGGACTCGTCGTCGTAGGTGTTCAGGGGCGGTGTGGCGGGGATGCCGGTGGCGATCGCGTTGAAAGCGGGAAGGTTGGTGGAGCGCAGGATATTGTAATAACGGTCCGCCACGCTTTGCCATTGGATACGCAGTGTGCCGTCGGTCAATTCCGCTTTGCTTTCGATTCGCAGGGCCGATACCGGATCGGTCGGGTCAGTGCCGGCCAAGTAGGCGTGATAATCCAGAAACCCGTTGCCGGAGAAATCGGACGCGGCGTCAGCCGTTTCGAGGTCGCCGAAGTAATGCAACTCCCACGCGTCGGGAATGCCGTCGCCGTCGGAATCGACTTCATAGCCG
>SKXR01000095.1 GCA_007128275.1 Kiritimatiellia bacterium | reverse complement strand
GATTGGAAAACACCCCCTGTTGACCTTCCAACGATTGGAAAAACGGAACCATTGATGTCAGGAGGGGGCGGGTAGAGGTATCGCTATGAAGAAGTATACAGTCGGTGTGGTCGGTGTGGGTGCGGTAGGCACGGAGATGATCCGTTTGTTGAAGCGCCGGAATTTTCCTGCGGAATCCATTACGATTCTGGCGCGCAGTGAGCGCGACGAAGTGATCGACGGCGAAACCTATCATGTGCTTCCCGCTTCGCCGGAAGCGTTTGAGGGGATGGACTTTGCTTTTTTTGCGGGAACGGAGGGGTCCAAGGGCGCGTCGCAGACGCTGGGCTGGGAGGCCGTGAAGCGCGGCTGCATCGTGATCGATAATGGCGATGATTTCCGCATGGACGACCGCGTGCCGCTGGTCGTTCCGGAAGTGAATCCGGACGCGTTGAAGGATCATCAGGGCTTTGTGGCCAACCCGAACTGCAGCACGATCATCGCCTTAATGGCGATCGCCCCGATTCATAAGGCGGTGGGCATCGACCGCTTCGTTGCGTGTACGTATCAGGCCGTGTCCGGCACGGGCGCGTCCGCGGTCACGGAGCTTGAAAACCAGACGCGCGCCTGGGCGTCCGGGAACGCGCCCGAGAAGGAGGTCTATCCTCATCCGATCGCGTTCAATGTCCTTCCGCATATCGGCGGGGATAAACTGGAACCGGGCGTGACGAGCGAAGAGCTGAAAATGAAGCGGGAAACCCATAAGATCCTGGGGGATGCCTCCATCCGGGTATCGACAACCTGTGTGCGGGTGCCCGTGTTCAATAGTCACAGTGAAGCCATTCACATGGAATTGAAGGGGCCTTTTTCGCCGGAAGAAGCGCGGGAAGTGCTTTCCCGGTCGCCCGGGGTGCGTGTTGTGGACGATCTCGGCAAAGCCGAGTATCCGATGCCTCTGGACGCGTCCGGTAAGGAGGAGGTGCTCGTGGGCCGTATCCGTAAGGATTCCAGTGTGGACAACGGCTTGGCCCTGTTTGTGGCGGGCGACAATCTGTGGAAAGGCGCGGCGTTGAACGCCATTCAGATCGCCGAGAAGTTGATTGAGATGGACTTGGTCAAGACGGGACGTTGACTCTCATCACATGGATGTGCGCGTTTGGGTTAATCTTTATCCAAAGCGGTGTCGCCGTCCTCCTTCGCTTCGCTCCAAATTTTCCCTTGAGTGTGCCTGCTCGGTTGCCTTTTTGGGACTGCGGCGGCAGAGCGCAGCGTCGACGCCGCTTTGGCTTGACCATGTGGGGTGTCCCAATGTGGAACTCAGGCGACTCGGATCGCCGAACCCAGACTCCATTAACCATTAACCATTAACCATTAACCATCACCCATTCTTCAATACCGGTCCATGCCGGGAATGAACGGGCTGCCTTCCCAGGGCTGGGGTTGGTTCCACGGTAAGTCGGAATCGCGCCGGTCATCCGTCGTGGCACACCCCACCGCAACCGACCACGCGGCGGCCAATGCCAGCGAGCCTATAAGGGATTGCCATGGATGTTTCATTCGTCTCTCGCCTCCTGTCGGTCCATTAATGGACCGGCCAGATGGATGGGTCTGCGCGATAATATAGCATCTCGGCGACCTGCAGTCCAATCAGGGCAAGGAAGAGCAAGACCGCCACCAAGGCGAGGGCGCCCATGAGGGTGCTTCCGGACTTAGAAGAGGACATGATCGCCCTCCTGCAGGGGGAACTGCTTCCAGTCTTCAAGGATATCGGCCACGGCATACTGCTTTCGCACGCTGCTGACACGCACGCGACCGACGAGGACATCATCCCGGTGCACCAGCATCTCGGTGTTCAGGCTCAAGCCGTCTTCACTCCCGACATTCATCACCACAAAGTTCCAATCCGGATTGACGACCAGGAGTTGTCCGCTCAAGCCCGGCGGCGTGCCGATGACGCTTTCATCCGCGAATAGTTCCGCTTCATACTCTTCGATCAATGATTGTTGATCCGCAATGGTCTCGGCCATTTCGAGTTGTTCTTCTTCCATGCGGGCCACCTGCAATTCGAAATCGTCTATGCGGCTTTGCAGGCTGGCTTTGTCGCGTTCCAGTTGCGAAATCTGTTGGTTGGCGCGAGCGAGTTCCGCTGTGCGTTCGGAAAGATCGTCTTCCAATCGGACAATTCGCTGTTCGGCGGCTTCCAGCCGATTCTGCGTGATGCGCAATTCCTCGCGGGTTTGTTCCAGATCAAGCCGGGTATTGGCCAGATCCTGAATCGTATCCTGCAATTCCTGCCAGGTCAGGGCGGCATGGACGTTCAAGCGGTTCAGCGCGGTGTCCATGCGGTCGTAATCCATCAAGGCCTGCCGGTCCAAGTTGTCGTAATGCAGGCTGCGAGCGAACTCCGCGGCCGCATTTTCCAGTCGCTGCGTTCGCCCTTTGATGACTTCGCGCTCATTAAACAGCATGATGCCGAGCACGAGGGAGGCGACGCTGAGAACCAGCAAAACGATAACCATGGGTTTAAGGAGCTTTGCCATAATTCTATCTTTCCTCAAAAAATGCTAGTGACTGGGAATGAGCGTAGGAGCCGATCCCTTATTTGTCAATCTACATTTCTTCCGTTTGCGTTGCAGGAAAGACCGTTCTGCGTAGGTAATGTCCAAGGCCGGAACGGACTGAACGGAGACGGACAATCCCTCGCGCTTCACTCATTCTCTCCGCACGCCCGGAGGCCTCGTCCCGCCTGCACGGGGAGATTGCGATTCGCACGGTGGGGCGAACCGTCTCGGTGAGCCGCCGAGAGCGTGAACCGCTTCTGCCGGCTACCTGTGCTTGACACCGGTATGCCCTTGATCGATTATCAACACATGACAAACTCCTCATCCGATCCGCAGAATGAATGGCCCGTTGTATTGACCATTGCCGGCTCCGACAGCGGCGGAGGAGCGGGCATCCAAGCCGACCTCAAGACGTTTTCCGCGCTGGGCGTTTTCGGCACGTCCGCCATCACGTGCGTGACCGCGCAGAATCCCGAAGGCGTGGCGGGCTTGCAGGCGGTGACCGGGGACATGGTGTTGAGCCAGATCAAGTCCGTTTGTGATAGTTTCCCCGTGAGCGTGGCCAAGACCGGCATGCTGTATTCGGCCGAGATTATCCGGGTGGTGGCGGCGGAAGATATCCGGGAAGGCATCCCGGTCCTCGTGGTGGATCCCGTCATGGTGGCGGCGTCCGGCGCGCGCCTGTTGCAGGCGGACGCCATTGACGCCCTGAAGAATGAACTGTTGCCGCAAGCCCGCGTGGTGACGCCCAACCTGCACGAAGCGGAAATCCTGTGCGGTCATTCGATTTCATCCATCGACGAATTGCGCAAAGCGGCGAGGGAAATAGGCGATCATTTTGATGTGGCCTGTGTCGCCAAAGGGGGGGACCTCGGCGGAGATGAGGTGATTGATGTGCTTTATGACGAAGGCGAAGAATACGTCTTTAGCGCTCCGCGCATTCGTGCGGCGCAAACCCACGGCGCAGGGTGCGCGTTCTCTGCGGCGCTCACGGCCTATCTCGCCCGCCGCGAGTTGATGAGTAGCGCGGTTCAGCTCGCGAAGAACTATGTGTACCAGGCGCTTGAGCAGTCGCTTGCCATCGGACGCCATCAGCCGCTGAACTTCAATTGGGTGTCCGGTGTGGCCGTGGCGGAATAGGCCCGCCAACGAATCCCAACCGCCGCACGTGTCTGCGGCGCGCATCGAGCGATCTCCTTTGCGGCGCCCTCTTCTCGGGGCGCTTTTTGTTTTTGTCGTGGGCGTCCTTGCCGGTCTGGCCGTGCCCGTATCGCCCACGTGGCCGTTGGTCCTGGCCGGCGTGTCGGTTCTCGCAGGCGCAATGTTCTCCGCCCGCCCCCTTGCGCTCCCCTGGATCTGGGGGGCGATCCTCTTCCTGGCATGGGCCCACGCCGCCATGGAAGTCCGTAACCCGTCCGCGCGCGCGTTGGGTGCGCTGATGGAACGTCCGCGGGAGCATCTGCAGGTACGCGGCGTGATTGCGGATGATCCGATCGAGGAAATTACTCCGCGCGGTGACGCGACCGTTTGGCGTATGTCGTTGCGGGTCGAGGCTGTGAATCGGCGAGGCTTTTTCGAGAGAGCAACCGGACGGGTCGATGTCCATTGGCGAAGGCCGGCCGTTTCGGAAATTCCTTCCTACGGCGAACGATGGGTGTTCACGGGCGTGGTGCAGCGCCGTGAGTCTCGCGATTGGCGCTGGGCGTTTCTGTCACCGTACCGTATGCGTGTGGGCGACGAAGCGGGGGCGCGCCTGTCGACCGGGCACGGCACGCCCCTCAAGCGCTTCAGCTACGCCGGCCGTCGCGCCGCATCGGAACGTCTCGGTCTAGGCCTGGAAACGTATCCGGACATCGCCGGCATCTTGCGCGCCCTTTTGTTGGGATATCGCCATGAATTGCCCGTCGAGCACCATCGCCTGTTCGCGTTAACGGGTACGCTACATATCTTTGCGATCTCGGGATTGCACGTAGGCATTGTCGGCGCGTTGCTGCTCATCGGCGTGCGCGCGTGCGGCGCGTCCCGAACGCGGTGGGTGCTCTATATCGGGCCGCTGCTGATCTTGTATACCGTGGCCACGGGCATGCGCCCGAGTGCGTTGCGCGCCTGTGCGATGGCGCTGACGTTCGGGTCCGCGTTTCTGTTCAATCGCAAGCCGGACGCGCCTTCCGCGTGGGCGTTGGCGGCGCTGCTGATTCTGGCCGTGTCGCCCTCGCAACTTACCTCGCCGGGTTTCATCTTTTCATTTGTCATCGTGGCCGGGTTGATTCGTCTGTATCCGTTGCTGGCCGGGCCTGCGCGGGAATGGGGCGCGCCGGACAGCTATCTTGCCGCGTCGCCCGACCATGAGCCCTCTGCGTTGCAAGAAGGCCTTCGCTGGGGGACGGGCCTGGCCGCGGCGTCCGTGGCGGCGTGGTTGTCTTCGGCGCCGTTGACGGCCCAGTACTTCAATCTCTTTTCGCCGGTCGCCCTGATCGGGAATCTTTTCGTCATCCCGGCCGCGTTTCTGATCGTGCTGACCGGAATCCTTACGCTCGTGGCGGGTGCGGTGTCGGATATCGGCGCGGAAATATTCAATCATGCCAATCGGGTCACGCTGACGTTGTTGATGGCGTTGGTCGATGGATTGGCGCGTTTGCCAGGCGGTCACTGGCATGTACGCTCGCCCGGCGCCGGCTGGATCGCTTTGTGGTACGCGTTTATCTTCGGCGGTCTGCTGGTGACCAACCGGCGTCGGCGCCGGGTCGGGTACGTCGCGCTGGCCGTGTTGATGGCGGCGGGTCTGGCCGTGAAGCAGGCCGATCAGTCGAGCCGCATACAGGTGTTGAATGTCGGCGACGGCCATGCGGTGCTCATCCGCTCGGGCGGCGAACACGTCCTGTTCGACGCGGGCCCCGCGTACCGCGCGGAGCGCCTCATTCGTTCTCTGCGCGCGGAAGGGGTGAACCGCCTCGATGTCCTGATATTGAGTCATGCGTCCGCCGCGCACGCCGGCGGGGCCGAAGCCGTTTTGGGCGCGATGCCCGTGGGCGCGTTGTGGTGCACCGGATTCCCGTCGCGTTCTCCGGCCTATGACCGGGCGTTGCGGGCGGCGTCGGAACAGGGCATACCCGTGAGGCGAATCCGGGCGGGCGACCGGGGCGTGTGGGCGGGCGATTTGGCCTGGGAAGTTTTGCACCCGCGTGATCCCTTGGCGCATCGTCGCGCCGCAGACGCGTCGGTCGTGGCGCGGTTCAGTCGCGGCGGCGTCGCGGTGCTGTTGATGGGCGGGGGCGGTGCGGTGGTGGAAGCGCGCATTTTGGAGGGGCACATCGATCCGTCCGCCTCGGTGTTGGTTGTCGGCAATCAGGGACGCGACGGCGCGGCGTCCCTCGAATGGTTGCAGGCGGTGCGACCGGAGGCCGCGATTCTTTCCGTGGGGCTCTACAATCGGTACGGTTATCCGGAGCGGGACGTATTGGCGCGGCTGGAAGGAGACGGTGGGGCTCCGTTTTGGCGCACTGACGAATCCGGCGGCGTGGAAGTGCTTATGACGTCGCGCATCCTGTTTGGTAAACGTGTGGACCGTTTTCGGGTCCGGGGCGAATGGGCGGCCGACGAGTGAGCAGGCCTGTTGGGTCACGGCTTACCGTTGCGCGGCGGCGAGTTCCCGTGCGAGTTGTTGGAATCCGGGATCATGGCGCAGCGCGTCAAACTCGTGGCGGGACATCCAGGCCAGCGCGTTGCGCGCGTCCACGAGGGCCACGGCATTTTTCAAGGCCTGCATGGCATCCGCCCGGCGATGGACTTGTGCGAGGCTCTGCGCGAGGCGGAAATAGATGGGCGGGGATCTCGGCGAAAGGTCGGCGGCGCGCTCGAGCATTTCCACGGCGGGCGTCCATTCTTCGAGTTGAATGAGGATCGAGGCATAGGCCAGCAGGGCGCTGAGGTTGTCCGGTTCCATATCCAGAAAGGCCTGGAAATGCACGGCGGCGTCCGTCGCCCGGCCTTCCCGGACGTACAGGGTGGCCAGGTTGTAATGGGCGGCGGCGTATTGGGGGCGCAAGCGGAGGGCATGCAGCAGATATTCCTCCGCCTGGTCCAAGCGCTCCAGCTGCAGATAGGCCACTCCGAGATTGTTGGCGACGCCGAATGACATGACCTCTTCGAGGGCGGCTCGTTCGAGCGCCGCCGCGGCCGGCTCGTAGTCGCGACGATCCATGTGCAGCATGCCGAGGGTCGCGTAGACGCCGCGCAGATCCGGATAGATGCGCAAGGCGTTTTCGTAGCTCTCGATCGCCAGATCGTCCATGCCTTCCTGTTGTGCGCGCTCGGCGCGCAGCAGGTGGTAGGCGGCTTCCTTGATCCAGTCCGGGTGCAGCGGCTTGTCCCCCGACGTGATTTCCGCGGCGCCGATGGATTGCTCCTGAATTTCTTCGAGCAGGAAGCGTGTTTGCGAATCAGCGTCTACGCTGAGATAATTCATCAGGTTGCGTGCGTCGGGCGCAGGCTGTGCAGGCGCGGTCGCCGGTGGCGGATCGTAGGCCGGCGCGTTGCTGAGCAGATACTGCTGGAAGGTGATCACCACCACCATGCTGATGATCAGGAAGGCCACCAGCCCGATAATAAAGGTTTGCCGCCGCTTTTGCTTAAGCGCGGCGATCCAATAAAGTTCGTCGGAGGGTTTGCGGTTGGTACGGAACAACTCGTTATGAGCCGAACGTCGCTTCTTCGTTTCGTAGATGTCGTGTGGTGTATGCGGCATGGCGGTGTCGGGGTATATCGGGTTATTCCTGTTGGGGACCCGAATGCATGGGCTGCGTCAGCGAGAACAGCTCATCCTCTCCCTCTTGAGCGGCGAGGAGTTCCCGTGCGCGTTCCGCCAGATTCAGCTCAAACACCCGTCCCGGTTCCGTGAGTCGAATCTCGCGAAACGCGGGCTGCTGGTAAATGCGATAGACGACACCGGGCGACGTCAAGCCTTCGGCGCGGTCCAGGTAGCGGATGGCATCGTCGACGCGGCCCATCAGGGCCGTCGTTGCGGCGAGGTCCACATACAGCGGCGCCCAGTCCGGCGCGCTGGATAACGCCCGGCGCAGACTGGTCAGGGCCTCTTGATATTCGCGGCGACTTGCTTGTAGATATGCCTTTTCCTTCAACGCGCGCGCATCGTGCGGGCGCAATCGCAAAAACGCGTCCAAAGCCTCTTCCGCTTGTTCTTCCTCATCGCGGGCAAGAAAACAAAGGGCCCGGTTGAAATGGGCCGAGGCATAGTTCGGGTCGATATCTGTGACCGTTTCAAACAGCTCGATCGCCTTGGCAATCCGGTTTTGATAGAGCAATGCCACGCCCAGATCATTCAGGATGGCCGGGTTCCCCGGATCGTTCTCCACGGCCCGTTCCAGCGCGATTTGCGCCCGGCTGAATTCCTGTGTTTCCAGGTAGGCCCGGCCCAGTTGCGCCCACACCGGGGTTAGCTGGGGCCATATTTCCAGTGCGTCACGAAAGCGCGCAATGGCCTCCGCCAGGTTGCCCGCCGCCAATTGTCCTTCGCCTCGTTTCTGCATGAACACCGCGCGTCGCATCGCGTCCGTATCCAGTTCCGTCCGGACATGCGGCGTGCCGGGGGCGTCGGACGGCGCGTCCAGCAGGACCCCGCCCGCAGATGCCGGGGGCGCCCGTTGCGGGGCGGGCGCCGGGCGCGATTCGTGTGTCCCCGCCCTTGCGCGTTCCTGCAGGTTTTGCCACGAGCGACTGGTAAAATACACGGCCAGCGCGGCCAGCGCGAACATGAATAACGCGACCAGGGTGAAGGTGCGTATATTCGAAACCAAAATCGCATGGCCCAAGCTGGGCGCACGTTTTCCCTCGCCCGTCGACGACCTGACGCCGCCCGGGGAGCGCCGGGGTTTCGGGCCGGGATGTTGTCGATGATACACCGATCCGGCGTGCGTGGCCGCTGCATCGTCCAACGGTCCGGACTCATTATAGGGTTTTTCCGTCATATCTTTGGCATACCTTACATCTTTCCCAATCCAGTTGCAAAGCCCGTATTTGTAAGCTAACCTTGCCCATAAGTTGGATTATGAAAGTGGTTGTTGGGTTCAATAGTACGAATCAGACAACCGAGCGATGGAGTGGAATCTATGTCTGTACGTTGGGTAGGACGCAGTCTCAGTTGGGCCTTCTTGCTGGCGTTACTGGCCGGCAATCTCATGATCGGCGCGCGGTTGTATTCGAAAGAAGCGACCTCGGGCGAGCGAGAGTCCGCCTATGACCATATGACGCTGTTCACGACGGCGATCGAACAGATCCGTCGCAATTATGTCGACGCCGAGAAGACGGAATACAAAGAGCTCATGTATGGCGCGCTGCGCGGGATGTTGCAGTCGCTCGATTCGCACAGCGCCTTTCTTGACCCCGAAATGTTCAAGGACATGAAGGACGACACCTCCGGCCATTTCGGCGGGTTGGGTATCGTCATCAGTATGCGCAACAATATTCTCACCATCGTGGCGCCCATGGAAGATACGCCCGGGTCCCGGGCCGGCTTGCTGTCCGGCGATCATATCGTCGAGATCGACGGTGAATCCACCGAAGGACTTTCCCTGCAGGAAGCCGTGCGCAAGTTGCGCGGTCCGCCCGATACGGATGTCACCATCAAGATTGTGCGCCCGAAAACCTCTGCGATTGAAGAGCACACCATCACGCGTGCGATCATCGCCATCGAAAGCGTTAAAGACGCCAAGATCCTCGAAAACGGCATCGGCTATGTCCGGATCACCCAGTTCACGAACCCCACAGCCAATGATTTGCACGCGGCGCTCGAGTCCCTCCATGAGCAGGGGATGAACGCGTTGGTCCTTGATTTGCGCAACAATCCCGGCGGCCTGTTGAATTCCGCCATTGAAGTCGCGCAGAAGTTCATCCGTCGCGGCGATCTCATCGTCTATACGCAGGGCCGGGATGGTCGGCGGGGACAACGGTACACCGCGCGCGAACGAAACCCGCGTCTGGGATTTCCCATGGTGGTCTTGATCAATGAAGGCAGTGCCAGCGCCTCGGAAATTGTCGCCGGCGCCCTCCAGGATCATCGCCGGGCCATCCTGATCGGAGAAAAGACGTTCGGCAAAGGCTCCGTGCAGAGCGTGCTCCCGCTGGACGACGGTTCCGCGTTGCGGATCACGACGGCGAAGTACTACACGCCCAGCGAGCGCGTCATTGACGACCGGGGCATCGAGCCGGACATCGTGATCTCCATTCCCCCCGAGGAATGGCGTAAGCTGTTGATTAAACGCTCCCGTCCGGAAAATTCCGAACTCGATTTCGAGGAGGATTTTGATCTGGATGACGTCGTGGACGTCCAGCTGGAACGCGCCGTGGACGTGCTCAAGGGCATCATGATCTTTGAAGCCAACAGCGGGCCGGTGCGCAGCGAAGGACGGGTCGCCGGGCGATTCTTCTGATCCGGCGTCCGGATTCACACGACATACGTACATGCTTGTGCTTGGCATAGAAACCTCTTGCGACGAAACCGCCGCCGCCGTGGTGCGTGACGGGCGCGAGGTGCTGTCGCATATTGTCCTCAGCCAAATCGCCAAGCACCGACCTTATGGCGGGGTGGTCCCCGAAATTGCTTCCCGCGCTCACATGGAAGCGTTGATGCCCGTGCTGGACGACGCCCTGCGACAGGCCGGCGCGGCGTGGAACGATATCGATCAGCTGGCCGTCACACACGGTCCCGGCCTGGCCAGTTCCCTGCTTGTTGGTGTGACGGCGGCGCGTGCCTTGGCCATGAGGCTGGACAAGCCGTTGGCCGGGATCAATCATCTGGCCGGCCACCTCTATTCCGTATTTCTGGACCCGACCGTTGCCGAACCGGAATCGATCTGCCCCATGATCGTGCTGCTGGCGACAGGAGGCCACACGTTGTTGGTCCGGGTGGACAGCATCTCGTCCGCGCGGGTGTTGGGACAGACGCTCGACGACGCCGTCGGAGAGGCGCTGGACAAGGGCGCCACCTTGATGGGGTTGGGCTATCCTGGCG
Organism: Kiritimatiellia bacterium; assembly: GCA_007128275.1. Classification (GTDB taxonomy): domain Bacteria; phylum Verrucomicrobiota; class Kiritimatiellia; order SLAD01; family SLAD01; genus SKZA01. The sequence goes on along the minus strand of SKXR01000095.1, from coordinate 870 downwards.
GGCCGGAGGTTGAAAAGGCTGCGGCGGGAGGCGATCCCGAACGCTACCCCTTTCCGCGCGGCATGCAGGGCGGGAGCGGCCCGGTGGCCGGGGGGCTGCCCAGAGATCGTTGTTTCAGTTACAGCGGGCTCAAGACCGCATTACTATACCTCTTGCGCGCGCACCCGGAATACCTGACCAACGGGGAACTCCCGCACGTCGCCGCCAGCTACCAGGAAGCCGCGTTCGACGCCTTGCTGGACCGATTGGAACGCGCCGTACGGGCCGAGCGCGTGGAGCACTTCGCCTGTGTCGGCGGGGTCGCGAAGAACCGTCGCTTACGCGCCAAGCTGGAGGATCTGGCCGGTCAAGTGAACGCGCAATTGCACGTCGCGCCCATGACCTACTGCACCGACAACGCCGCCATGATCGCAGGACTCGCCGGGGCGCTCGCCCTGGGCGGCTTTCCTCCGGCGCCCGTAGACGATGTGCATCCGAACCTGCCGCTCTAATCCAAGACCCGGTCCGGTAATAGCCTATAAGCTATCACTCGCAACCCGGGCAATAGCTTATAGGCTATTACTAAGCTCCCCTCGGTCTTGTGCCGTGCGCGGCGCGTACGCCCTGTGTTATGCCAGCGCCTGCTGAACGTCCGCAATCAAGTCGTCCGCGTCTTCCTGAGTTCCACATTGGAACACCCCAAAGTGATACGTGTACTTGGTAAGAGGTAGGGCTGCGCGAGTATAGGTACAAGTAAGGGGAGCTATTCCGTACCGGTCAAGCCAAAGCGGCGTCGACGCTTCGCTCTGCCGCCGCAGTCCAAAAAGGAACGACCGAGCAGGCCGCCTCAAGGGAATTTGGACTGCGGTGGCAGAGTCCTCTGTAGCGAAG
>SKXR01000113.1 GCA_007128275.1 Kiritimatiellia bacterium | reverse complement strand
CGTCCGCCGTGCGCACGTGTGACAGCCGTGATTGGCAAGCGTTCTGGCAACTGCATTTCAAGGCGCGTAACGTGGGAAAGCGATTGCGGATAGTCCCTGCATGGGAACTTCCGGAACACAGGGAGCCGGACCGTCGAACGTTGCGTATTGTGCCCGGACTGAGTTTTGGTACGGGTGAGCATTTCTCCACCCGGTTTTGTCTGGAAATGATCGACCGCCTTGCGCCGCCGGGGCCGTGCCGGTCCATGTGGGACGTCGGCTGCGGCAGCGGGATTCTGGGAGTGGCCGGCGCCTTGCTGGATATGGACTCGGTGTTGGGCACGGACAACGACGCCGTATGCCTGACGCAGGCTGCGGAGAATGCGGCGTTGAACGGTGTGCGCCGGAAGACGACGTGGCGACAGGCCGATATCACGGAAGCGCGGGACGGGGGAGAATCGTTCGACCTCGTGTGCGCCAATCTTTTTGCGAACCTGTTAATGGAAACCGCGTCCGTCTTGTGGCCGGCCACCGGTCGCTACTTGGTGCTAAGCGGCATCCGTGAATTCGAAGTGGATGCCGTCGCGGAAACCTTCATTCGGTTCGGCGCGCAGGAAGTGGTCCGCGACGGCGATGGGGATTGGGCGGGACTGCTCTTTGCGCGGGCCTAAGAAAAAGGGGAGATGACCCGGGTTTCCCCGTACCATCTCCCCCCGGCTTATTGTCTGCCGAAAGTTTGCTTACCAGCCGCCGCCACCGCGCTTTTCGTTGCGTACGCCGCGCCGACTGCCTTTGCCGCTACCGCCGCCGCTGCGATGACCACCGCCACCACCACCGCCGCCGTATCCGCCACCACCGCCGCCGCCGTACCCGCCACCGCCGCCACCGCCTTGACGGGGGCCGCGTTCTTCGCGGGGCCGCGCTTCATTGATGACCAGAGCCCGGCCATCAAATTCCTTGCCGTTCAATTCCCGGGCCGCGTTGTCCGCTTCTTCTTGTGAACCCATTTCCACGAATGCGAAACCTCGGGATTTGCTGGTGAACTTGTCCAAGACAAGATCGCAGGACTGCACTGTCCCCACCTGTTCGAAATGACTGCGGAGGTCACCTTCCGTGGTTTGGTAGGACAGATTGCCTACGTATAACTTTGTACCCATCTTCTCTCTCTTCTCTTTCTGCTGCGCAATGAAGGCCACGACTAAGCGCCAGATTCGTTCGGGCATTATGAATCGGTCGCCGCAGGGCGCCGATTGTTGATTTCTCTACTTACCGCAGTCGTCTTCTTTTGGCTAGCAGACGAACTATAATCGATGGCCCCGCAACATCAATACTATTTCGACAGAAACTTGAGGCGCCGCCTGTACAAATATGGAAAAACAGTTCTGTAATGTGGTATTCTCCGCCGCCGCGTATAATCCTTTGCAAAGAACCGGCAGAAAGGTAAAGTATGCGCCTTCGACGGTTCAAATCGATTGATATCCTATGTATTCATTGACATTCATAGCCCTGCTGGTCGGCTTTACGGCGCTGATACTCGGTGGGGCGGGCGTGTTCAGGCCGGCGTCGCTGCGCCGCGTGCTCGATGCGTTTCCGCGGAATCGCGCGGCGGCGGTGGCGTTCACCCTGATCAACGTCCTCTGGGTGGCGATCATGGTGTATCATGCCCCCTTGGGACGGTTTGAATGGATCAAACCCTTGCTCTACATCCTCGCGCCGGCCACGTTCTTCGCCGTCCTTGTGTTCATGGATGAATTGCTGGCGCCGCGCATGTTGGGCGGATTCCTCTTGTTGATCGCCAATCCCGCGCTGAACGCCGCCCGCTGGCATGAATCCGACTGGCGACTGGTGCTGACGGTGTTCGTCTATGTGTGGATTGTATGGGCCATGATCCTGGTGCTCAGCCCGTACCGGTTCCGCCACACGGTGGCATGGGTGTTTGCAGGGAATCGGCGCTCTCCCGTCTTCGGCGCATTGCTATCGTTTGGTGCGCTGCTGATTGCACTGGCCGTGACGGTGTATTGATCCGCTCTCGTCGCCGTTCTCCTCCACCGATCTCCGCTTCATCCGTTTTCAGGTGCCCTTCTCGTATCTTGTGCGCCCCCACGACCTTTCTTGAGCCGCGGGAGCATGCACAAGCAGAGAGTGACCGCGCAAGCTGGAGGGCGACGCTCCGCGGAGCCGCGGGAGCATGCAGGGAAAGGCTCGGCAGAAGCCTCGCCCTCCAAGCAGAGAGTGACCACGCAAGCTGGAGGGCGACGCTTCTTGCCACGCCGCAGGCATGGCGAAGGCGGGTGTCTGAAGAGAATTAGGCCGTGGCCTCAGAAGCGGGTTTGGCCGAGATAGAGGGCGACGACTTCCTGGGCCGTTTCGCGCGCAGTATGGTTGGACGTTTCGATCTGTAGCGGAATGGCCTGATACAGCTTGTCGCGTTTGGCCAGCAAGGCGCGGATGGCCTTGATCTTGTCGTCATCCCCTTCCAACAGGGGACGATGCGAATCCTTGGCGACGCGTTTCAGAATGGTATCCGGATCCGCATGCAAACAGATCACGACGCCGGTCTTGCTGAAATCGCTGATGTTGTCGGGATTCAGAACGATGCCGCCGCCCGTGGCGATGACGAGATCCTCGCGGGCGCTGAGTTCCTGTACCAAGGCCCGTTCCAGCGATCGGAAATGCGCTTCGCCCTCATCCGCGAAGATCTCGGATATTTTCTTGCCGGCGCGCTCCTCGATCAACGAGTCCATGTCGATGAATTCGCGCTCCAATTGATTTGCCACAATACGTCCGGTAACACTTTTCCCGGTTCCCATGAATCCCACCAAGATAATATTCTTTCCCATGATTAGGCTCCTGACATCCATCGTATATACGCGTCCCACCATTCCATACCCCAGATGATCCAAATCACGGCCGCGAGCGCCAGGTAAGGCCCGTACGGAATGCGGCTTTGCCATTCATGGCGTCCGCTGAAAATAAATAACAGGCCCACGAGCGAGCCGGCGAGCGAGGAGAGCATGATCGTGAATAAGACGCCTTGCCAACCCATGAACGCGCCGATGGCACCGAGCAATTTCACATCGCCGAATCCCATGGCGTCCTTCTTAAACGCCATCTTGCCGAACACCGCCACCAACCACAGCGCACCCGCTCCGGTGGCCAGCCCGATGACGGAGGCAATGACGCCGTCGAAGGCCCGCACCTCGCCATGAAGCGCCGGGACGGCCGCACTCAGTACGAGACCGGCGAGCATGCCCCCGATGCTTACGCGGTCGGGAATGATCATGTGTTCCAAATCCACGAACGTGGCCAAAATCAAGCCTCCGGTGACGAGCATGTACACGGGGGTGAGGATGGACCAGCCGTACTTCAGCCAGAGCGCAATGAAAAGAAAAGCGGTCAACGCCTCCACCACGGTGTAGCGAGGCGAAATGGCGACGCGGCAATGGCGGCATTTCCCCCCGAGCAGCAGATAGCTGATGATTGGAATGTTGTCGTACCAGGCGATCATCGTTTCGCAGTACGGACAATGGGAACGAGGTCGGACAACCGATTGATTCCGGGGGATGCGATGGATGCAGACGTTCAGGAAGCTGCCGACACAGGCGCCCCCGAAAAGCGCGAGCAGGGAGAAGTAGAGCTGCAGGGCGGGTGACCACTCGCTCATAGGCCGTATACCGCTTTCTCCAGCGCGGCCCGCATGCTGGGCACCGAAGGTTCTTCTCCCGTCCAGATGGTGAAGGCGCGCGCCCCCTGATGGAGCAACATCCCCAAACCGTTCGCCGTCTTCGCACCCGCCTCGCGGGCCGTCCGCAGGAAGGCGGTCTCCGGATACATGTAGATGAGATCGAATACCTTCTGCCCCTCGCGAAACGCTTCCGGTCCCAGCAGGGAGGCGTCCGATTCCTGCATGCCGACGGGCGTGGACTGGACCAGCACGTCCGCTGCATGCGCCGCATCGATGGGGGACGCGGAATCGACCACCTCCACGGCCACCGCGGGATAGGCCGCGTGAATGTCCTCGGCGACCTTCTGTGAACGCGGGCGGTCCAGATCCGACAGGACAATGCGTTGTGCGCCCTGCTTGGCGCAGACCAAGGCCACCGCGCGGCCCGCGCCGCCCGTGCCTAGCACGAAGACGGATTCGTCACGAATCGAAGGACCGAAAGCCTCGTCCACGGCCGTCAGGAAACCGTCGCCGTCCGTGTTGTAACCGACCATCCCGTCAGGCTTGAAAGCTACGGTGTTCACCGCGCCCAGCAAGCGTGCCGATTCATCGAGGCGGGACAATTCCGCGAAGGCGACTTCCTTCAAGGGTACCGTGAGGTTTACGCCTTGAAAGCCCATATCGCGCATGGCCAGCAAGACTTCCGTCAATCGGCTGGGATGCACGTCAAACGCCAGATAGATCGCGTCCATATTCAGTGCCGCGAAGGATGCGTTGTGCATCACCGGCGACAGGGAATGCCCGATCGGATGTCCCAGTACGGCGAAAGGTTTGGTATGTCCGCTCAGTGCCATACTATTTCTTCTTGCTGCCGGCTTTCCGTTTGGGCTTTGCCGAGGGGACCGCGGGCTCAGCATCCATATGGTCGGCCAGATAACGGTTGATGCAATTCACGTACGCGCGCGCCCCCGCTTCGACGATGTCGGTGCTGGAGGCTTTACCATTTACGATTTGGTCTCCGAAGTCCACTCGAATGCTCACTTCGCCCAAGGCGTCTTTCCCGCTCGTGATGGCCTGTAAAGTGAAGTCCAGCAGGCGCCCTTGGAGATTGCATATGCGGTCGATGGTCTTCAGGGCCGCATCCACGGGACCGTCCCCGCAGGCCGCGTCCTGCATGAGTTCCTCATTGCGCTGCAGACGAACCGTGGCCGTCGGCACGGTGTCCGAGCCCGTGGAGACGTGCAGATACTGCAACGTATAGATGGGGGGCGCTTCCGTCATCTGTTGCTGCACAATGGCGACCAGATCGTCGTCGTAGATGGTCTTCTTCTTGTCCGCCAATTCTATGAATGCATCGTACGCCTTGGCCAGTTCCTCGGTGCTCAGGCGGAAGCCCAGTTTGTGGAGATGGTTCGAGAACGCATGGCGCCCGGAATGTTTGCCCAACACCAGTTCCGTGCCGGAAATGCCGACATCTTCCGGTTGCATGATCTCGTAGGTGCTTCGCTCCTTCAGCATGCCGTCCTGGTGAATGCCGGATTCGTGGGCAAACGCGTTGGCGCCCACAATGGCCTTGTTCCGCTGGACGACCATCCCGGTCAATTGACTGACCAATCGGCTTGCACGGAAGATTTCCCGGGTCTTGATGCCCGTGGACAGATCATAGAAATCGTGGCGGGTGCGCATCGCCATGACCACCTCTTCCAGCGAACAATTGCCCGCGCGTTCACCCAGACCGTTGATCGTGCATTCGATCCCGCGCGCGCCGTTCTTGACGGCCGCCAGCGAATTGGCCACAGCCAGGCCCAGATCGTTATGGCAATGCACATGCACGGTCACTTCATGAATCCCTTGCACGTGTTCATGCAGGTATCCAATCAGGGCGCCGAATTCTTCCGGTACGGCATAGCCCACGGTGTCGGGGATGTTGATCGTGGTGGCTCCCGCATCGATCGCGGCGCGGCATACCTCGGCCAGAAACTCCGGTTCCGTGCGCGACGCGTCCTCCGGACTGAATTGCACGTCTTCGACATACTTCCTGGCCATGGCCACCCCGACCGCCGCCTGCTTGACGATTTCTTCTTTCGCCTTGCGCAGCTTGTATTGGCGGTGAATCGCCGACGTAGCCAGAAACACGTGGATGCGGCCCCGGCTTCCGGCCGGTTCCACCGCCTCCGCAGCGCGCACAATATCCTTCTCCAAACAACGGGCCAGCCCCGCAATGATCGGACCCTTCACCTGTTCCGAGACGGCGCGTACGGCTTCAAAATCGCCGGGTGACGCGATCGGGAATCCGGCTTCAATGATATCCACCTTCAGCCTGGCCAGTTGACGGGCCACTTCCAGCTTTTCCCGCAACCCCATGCTCGCGCCAGGGCATTGTTCCCCGTCACGCAGGGTGGTATCGAATATGACGACACGGTTATCAGTCTTCTTCTTCATGATATTTCTCAATCGGTTTCATTCTATGTACGTTTCTTTCGGCCTGCCCACAACAACAAAAAACCCACCGCAATCTGCGATGGGTCAATCTCTTGCAAGAGTGTGGGGGAGGGTTAGATGAGTGGCCTCCCGCCCATCGCGAGACGCAGAGCGGCTTCAAGCCGGAGCGCTGACGCCCCGGCCGGGCTAAGGCCGAGCAGGTTGCCCGTCGCGATGGATGGTCCATAATTCATGAGGCACACCATAGAGCGCACACGATTCCTTGTCAAGTGTTGCATGGACCCCTCGCGGAAGGCGTGTCATCTAAATCGACGATCGTCGGATTGGATGTCACACCTTGGCGGGGGATCATGGTTACGGTGTAGATCCCCGGATGCGCGGGTGAAACGATCAGTCGGACGCGTACTGTGCAAGCTCGACCAGCAGGAATTCGACGGAAACCTGCGTATTCACGAAGGCGTTTATGAAAGCATCGCTGGAACAGATAAGACGCAACCGTTCGATCTGGCAGGTGGCCGTGATGGTGATCTCGTGCCGCATCCGGGTGATCACGTCCCGGATGGCGTCCATGTGGCCGCGATGCTCCCAGAAAATATTTCGATACACCCGCGCCGCGATCTCGTCGGGAGGCATCAACGGGTTGATGCCGCGGAAATACACATGATACGTGCGACCGACTTCGCAATACTCCGTCAAGCTTAGGATGGCTATACATTGGAGCGCTTGTTGCATGGTGGTTTGCCTCCCATGCCAGGCGGGTTGATCCCGCTCACGGTATATGGCCGTTACCTCGTCGTAAGACATATAATCCGCCACCTGTTCGATGAAAGGGAGGACCGGCATGATGGCGTGACAGATCCGCGCCGTGTACTTCTCCGGACAAATGGCGCAAGGGGCATACGTCGCCGCCGCTTTCACCGAGTCCGGGATCAGCGCCGGATCGTTCAGAAACTGTTCCGTTTTGGATTCGATCCGTTCACGGGTCAGATCGATCCGATGACCGTTGGGAAAGAGGAGGTACAAGCCGGGCGCCTGCAAGCCGCCCATACCCGGAGGAAACGTGATGTGACCCGGATCGTTGGGAAGCGCATGTTCACCTTGAACCATCGATGAACCGTATCGGTTCGAACCGCGCGCCACAAGCGGAATCGAGGATGGCCGGCCGGTCCCGAAGGACCGGTCGGCCCTGTGCGTTGTGTCGGGTCGAATCAACGTTCCGAAGACCGGCGCTGCTCCTGGCGCTCCATCCGGTCCTGTCGCCGGTCTCGGTCCCCGCGCCCATCGCCGCGATCGCTCCGCCGATCACGGCGTTGCTGCGCCCAGAAGGGGCTCAGATCCTCGCGGCGCACGTTTAGGGTTTCGTCCCCGAAGTGAATCGTTTGGGCCACGTAATGATTCTCCTCCAACAACTCCGTACGAAACGCGGCGGCCTCGATCGGCTGACCGATTTCGAGCGTATCGACAAACGGCTTCACCGCTTCGGCGGAACCGACATGCAGGTTGATCAGTGTGCCGTCCTCCTGTTCGATGAACAGGTGGGTGCCGATATAGGCCCGCCCGGTCGTTCGACCGCAAGGGCCGGTTTCAATCTTGCTCAACGTCCCTTTCAGCTCCACGATTTCCGGTTGAGCGCCTTGCCGTGCCAGCCCTTCCGTCTCGCCTCGACCGCGTTGTCCGTAGGCCGTGCCGATCACCAGCAGGGTCATGGTTCCTATCATCATGCTTTTGAACAGTGTGTTCATTGTGTTCCTCCAACCTTTCTCCTCTTTTTTGCCTCTCGCTACATATAACGAACTCGCCACGCACATAGTGTAAGCGTTGGGGAAATCGTGGTATCCCCGATGCGGGGATGTGGGCCGTTCCTGGGATGAACAAGATCGAACACGCACTTCCAACGATTGGAAAGAGAGGTCTTTGCGCGTTCCAACGATTGGAAAATCCGTAGTGTTGCGCGCATTATACCATAGCCTAATTCTTCTCGGTGTATTGTCCTACCCACCCCGACCCCCTCAAGGCGCGGGGCCACCCCTCCCAGGAGGGGAAAAGGGGAAATATCCCCTCCTCCGAAGGGGGTGGGTTGATTCTGTACCGATAAGAATTGGAAACGGGTGTTATGCCCGGTCGACGATCTCGAGCAAGGCGGTCGGGGTGTCGATCCGGAATTGGGCGCCTGCGCTTTGGAGTTCTTCCACCGGCCGGTAGCCCCAGGAAACGCCAATGGGGGTCATGCCCGCGGACAGCGCCGTTTGCATGTCCACGCCGCTGTCGCCGACGAACAGGAAATGTTCCGGAGCGATGCCGAGATCGCCCGCGATACGGAACGCACCGGCCGGATCGGGTTTCTTGGGAATATCCTCCAGTTGCCCGTAGACCGCTTCGAAAGGCCATTGGGAAAAGTAGTGTTCCGCGCATTGGACCGTGTACCGGTGCGGTTTGTTGGAAAGCATGGCGAGCCTGATCCCTCGATCCACAAGCCCGTCCAGCAACACGGCGATGCCCTCGTAGAGTCGGCTCTGTACGTTCCAGGCGCGACCGTACGCGTCGCGAAACTCCGTCAAACACGCCGTCACCATGTCCCGGTGGCGAACGCGCTCCGGCAAGGCGCGCTCCACGAGCACGGCCGCGCCTTCCCCCACGAAACTCTTGTAATCATCCAGCGAATGGGGGGGGAACCCTCTATGTGCGAGTACGGCATTCAAGGCCGCGGCCAAATCCTCCACGGTATCCAGCAAGGTGCCGTCGAGATCGAAGCACACCGCGCGGCATGCGGGCTGAGCCATCGTCAGCTCGGCTCCGATTCAAAAGGCGCCGTCTGAATCCCGTCGCCCTTTTTGATCAATACCTCAATCTTCTTTTCCACGTCGTTGAGTTTGTCGCCGCATCGTTTGACCAGGGCGGAACCTTCCTCGAAGTGCGCTATCATCTGATCCAGACTGAGCGTGCCCGATTCCATTTCTTTGACAATCGCTTCCAGCCGCGCGAGCGAGTCCTCGAACGGAATCTCTTTGTTTGCTGTTTCCTTATTCGCCATGACGATCCTCCGTTTCAATCCGGTTGACGGTTGATTCAATGACCCCTTTGGCCAGTATCGTGGTGAGCTGTTTCCCTTTTTGTATCTGTCCCGCATCCCGCAGGATCTTTCCGTCCGCCGTTCGCGTAATGCTGTAACCGCGTTCCAATACGGCGCGCGGTCCCAACAGACGAAGTTGACCCTTCAGATGTTCCAGCCGACTGCGGGTCTCCTGTCGTCGCACCTGGATCAGGTGCTTCGCGCGCATGCCCGATTCGTCGATGCGTTGTTGACGTTCACGGACCGCGCCCCGCAATGTAGTGGCCATGTCCCGTTTGAGTCCCTCGATGCGTTGACGGTATTGCCGCACGAGATGGTCCGGTTCCCGAAACACCCAGCTACGACTGCACGACAGGAACCGGTTTTTTAATTCGAGGCGGAACGTATTCAGCGAGCGCGCCAATCTTCGCGAGGTGTGGGTGAGCGCCTCTTCAAAATCTTCCTTGCGCCCGATGACCAGTTCCGCCGCCGCCGACGGAGTCGGCGCGCGCAGATCGGCCGCGAAATCGCTGATGGAGAAATCCGTCTCATGACCCACCGCCGAAATGATCGGCAACGATGACCGCGCAATCGCGCGCGCGACCACCTCCTCATTGAACGCCCATAAGTCCTCAAGGCTCCCGCCGCCACGACCCACAATCAATACGTCCATATCTCCTCGCGTATTAAAGTGATCGATCGCCGCCGCAATTTGTTCCGCTGCGCCGTCGCCCTGTACCTTGACCGGCGCGAGTATGATATGCAGGTTCGGAAACCGGCGCGCGAGCACGTGCAGCATGTCGCGGATGACCGCTCCGGTGGGGGAGGTGACGATGCCGATCCGTTGCGGCAACATCGGCAACGGTTTCTTGCGGGAGGCGTCGAACAATCCCTCGTCTTCGAGCTTCTTCTTCAAGGCCTCGAAGGCGGCTTGTAGCGAACCGGCACCCGCTTCTTCGATGTCTTGGACGATGATCTGATATTGCCCGCTTCGTTCGTACACGGTGATCTGGCCGTGCACGCGCACTTTGTGCCCGTCCTTCATGTCGAACGAGAGCCCGCGCTGTTTCCCGCGAAAGAACGCGGCGCGGATTTGAGCTTGGTCATCTTTGAGTGTGAAATAAAGGTGTCCGGAGGAGGGGCGGCTGAGGTTGGAGACTTCGCCCTCCAGCCACACCCAGCCGATCTCGCCTTCGATGATCAGCTTGATCTTTCGCGTCAGTTCCCCGACGCCGTAGACTTTGCGGGTGGGGGCGGGGGAGGTGCTCATGCCATGCGCTCGCTGATGCGTTTTATTTTCTGTGTGCGACCGGTGTGCGGGTCGATATCAAACAACACGCCTTCCATGCGCACATCGTCAGTTGCGATGCCGAACTTGGTCGGCATGCCCGTCAGGAAACGATGCAGCACGGGTTCCACTTCGCGGCCGAGCACGGAATCCTTCGGGCCGGTCATGCCGGCGTCCGTGATGTAGCCCGTGCCGCGGGGCAACACGCATTCGTCGGCCGTTTGCACATGCGTATGGGTGCCGGCCACCGCGCTGACGCGTCCGTCGAGGTAGCGTCCGGTTATGATCTTTTCCGAGGTGGCTTCGCAGTGCATGTCGACAAAGATCATTTTCGCGCGCGGCCCTTCCCGCTTGAGGAGGTCGTCGGCCGTGCGCAGGGGACAATCCTGCGCGGGCATGAACACGCGTCCGATCAGGTTGATGACCAGCAACGGACCGTGCCGGGTTTCGATGAGAGTATGACCGCGTCCGGGACAGCCGGGCGCGAAATTGGCGGGCCGCACGATGCGCGGTTCGCGATCGAGGTAGGGGATCAACTCCTTTTGATCCCACGTATGATCGCCCAAGGTCATCGCGTCCGCCCCCGCGGCGAAGAGTTCTTCCGCCAGTGCGGGTGTGATCCCGCGCCCGGCCGCCGCATTTTCCGCGTTCACCACAATCACGTCCGCCATCTGCTCCGCTTTGTAACGCGTGGCGAAACGCGCAAAAGCTTGGCGTCCGGGACTGCCGACGATGTCGCCTACAAACAATAACTTCATGCTCGATCCTTTATCATAAAGCGCGACCGTATACCATTCCGCCGATCCATACAAGTGCGCGGCAAAGGCGGCTCGGCCGGAGGCCTCGCCCTACCTGCCCGTGGAGATTACGGCTCGAGTGGTAGGGCGAACCGTCCCGGTGAGCCGAGAGCGTGAATTGTGATTGCGCAGGACAACGGTCTTTTCAATCTCTGTCCACGCGCGGCGGCTCGGCCAGAGGCCTCGCCCTACCTGCCCTTGGAGATTGCGACTCGAGTGGTAGATGCTATGGGTATTTGACGATCAGTTTATACTGGCTCCGAACCTAACAAAAGAAAGGAGACGG
>SKXR01000237.1 GCA_007128275.1 Kiritimatiellia bacterium | reverse complement strand
GTAGGTTATGTCCTAGCCAAAGCGGCGGCGACGCTTCGCTTTGCCGCCGCAGTCCAAATGAAGCCTCCGGAGAACTCTGCCACCGCACCAAATTCCCTTTGATCGCGCCATTTCAAAACCACGCGCTTGTTCAGTCTCTGCGGCTCAGCAGTTGAAGTAGAGCTCGTATTCCTCGGGCGTGGGGGCGTGGTAGACGTGATTGGCTTCTTCCCGCTTGATCGAGACCCAGAGATCCCGCAACTCGGCTGGGAATATGGGATCCAGATATTCGTGATCGGCCAGCAATCCGTCCAACACGGAATCCAGATCCAAGGGAAACCGCCGGGCGTCCGCCGTCTTGGCATCCGCGTACCCTTTGGCGACCGGATCCAGTTTGCGCTCAATCCCGTCCACCCCGGCCAACAGCATGGCGGCGATCATGAAATGGCAGTTGGCGGAGGCGTCGCCGGTGCGGTATTCAATGCGCTCGTCGCCTTTCTTCAGGTAGCCGGGAATGCGCACGGCCGCTTCGCGAGAGGCCTTTGCGAACGTCGCGCAGACCGGCGCTTCATAGCCGGGCACCAACCGTTTGTAGGAGTTGGTGCTGGGATTCGTAAACGCCAACAGCGAGCCCGACAGACTGTGTTCCAACAGTCCCGCCGTGTAATGGAGGGCGACTTCGCTTAGACCGAACAGCGCCTCGCCGGAAAAGATGGACCGTCCCTTCTTCTCCAGGTACTGGTGAATGTGCATGCCGTTGCCCGCCGATTTATTGATCGGCTTGGGCATGAAGGTTACGAACACATCGTTTTCCTTGGCGATATTCCGAATGACCCATTTCGCAATGGCCACCTTGTCGGCGGCGTCCGGCGCGGAGAGAAAATCGAATTCCAGTTCCAACTGGGCGGCGCCCACTTCGTGGTGATGATATTTTATCGGAATGCCGATTGCGCCCAGCGCTTCCGCCATCTTGTTGCGAAGATCGAAGTATCGGTCATCCGGATAGCTGCGGTGATAGCCGCGATGAATGTTGAATCGGGGCAGATCATAATAGTCCGGACCGATGCCCTCGGCGCTCTGCAACCGGAAATAGGAGTGGGAGAAATCCGTGGCGTAATTCACATCCTCCAGCACATGGCATTCCAGTTCCATCAGCATCTTGGCGTCATCCGCAATCCCCTTGGAGCGGACAAGGTTCATGGTGTTGGCGATCACATTGCGGGGATACAATTCGAAGATGCTCCCGTCCATGGCCCGTACATTGCAGAGCGCATGCAGAATATGGCCACCGGCGCGCTCTTCGGTAAACGCGGTTTCCATGTCGGGGATGGCGACCATGTCCGATTTCGTTACATCGGCAAACCCGTAGTTGGATGCGTCAAAGCCAATGCCTTCCTTCAAGACCTTCTCGGTAATGTACGCCTTGGGAATCGTCACGGAACGGATGCTCCCGTAGATGTCGAGCATCATGAAGTCAAGGTAATCGATGTCGCCGAGGTTGCCGTCAAAAGGCATGAATTTCATACGCTTCCATTCTCCATCGTTCAGGTTTCAATACACCGATGCCACGTGGCGGCATCGGACGGAACGGAATAGCGCCCCGGAGCACTGCAACACCGGGGCGTTTTCACGATGAACATCCTCGCAGAATGCAGCGGACACATCAAGCGCGAGCCGAAGGAAGCACCCTCCTCCGGCCCGAGTTAGGGCCGATTCCTGTATACGCAAGTTCGTTGCCCATCAATGACAAACGACGAAATACCCAAACACGAATGAAATCCGAAGCGCGAAGCCCGAACCCCCTCCCCAAAAGGTGGTGGCTATGTTTTGCATCCATCATCGCATTGCGATAGGCGGTAGCGTAATGTGCCACCCACCGTAGTATTATCGCTTATCGGCATTCGGGTTTCGGGCTTCTTTCGTGCTTGGGTACTTGGGTGTTTCGTCGTTCTTTCCTGTGGTTTACGTAGATTCGTGAAAACGTGCTGGGCCCGAGCGGCCCGCTGACTTTTTGTGCTTGAACGGGCCGGCGTCCATCGCGTATCTACTCGACATTGGAACGGGCATCCCGTAAAGAGGTCTTATGTCTGCAGAAGAACAGTTTTTCTTATCGCTGCGCGCGGTCTCCATTCATATGATCAAACATGTGCAACCCATCTATAAGGCCCTGCTCCCCGTTTTGGAATCCCATGAAGAGGGCCGCTGGAACGCACTGCCCTTGGACGAGCGCATCGGGCAGTTGGAAGCGATTGCCCAGCAACTCGCTAAAGACAGTGAAATCACAAAATACTTCGCCGCCTATCCGCACAAATGGTCCCGCGAACGCTTCTCCAAACTCCAGACCGATCTGGACGCGTATCTCAGCGAGCTGAAGAACGGGTAACACTCGGCAAGGGCGCCGGCACCCCTCCCCACAATCACCTCTTTCGCCATGCACGTTGCGCGGTGTTTAACCCGCTCGATCCATATTACACTTGACGTATTTTACGGCAAGAAATCTACATATAGTGGTTGCCCTAAAAGGCACCCCTTGATACGGTATCTCGTTTGTGGGGATATGAATATTTCAGTCAATCGGATTGAGCGCGCGCCATTCTTGGACGGAGGGACGACACCTTGTACCTAAAAACCATCGAACTTGTTGGTTTTAAGAGCTTTGCATCTAAAACCAAACTCCATTTTGAGCCGGGCATGACGGCCATTGTCGGGCCGAACGGGTGCGGAAAGAGCAATATCTCCGATGCCATCCGCTGGGTGCTCGGCGAACAGAGCGCAAAAGCGCTGCGCGGCTCCAAAATGGAAGACGTGATCTTCAACGGAACCGACGACCATAAACCCCTTTCCATGGCCGAGGTCAGCCTGTCCTTGGCGGACTGTGAAAGCGCGTTGGGCACCGAGTACGATGAAGTAACCATCACGCGCCGGGTCCTCCGTTCGGGCGAAGGCCAATATTTCATCAACAAGACCGCTTGCCGATTGAAAGATATTCAACGACTGTTCATGGACACCGGGATCGGCACCAATTCCTATTCCCTGATGGAACAGGGCCGAATCGATCTCATTCTGAGTTCCCGCCCGGAAGACCGGCGCGCCGTGTTCGAAGAGGCCAGCGGCATCACGAAGTTCAAGGCGGACAAGAAAGAGGCCATCCGCAAATTGGAACAGACGGAAGCCAACCTCCTGCGTCTGGCGGACATCATTCGCGAAGTGAAACGCCGCATCATCTCGCTTCAACGGCAAGCCGGAAAGGCGAAACGCTACAAGGAGTTGCAAAACGAGCTGCGCTCGCTGGATATCTATCTGTCGCGCGAGAAGCTGAGCACCTTGACCGGCCAGGTCGAAGCCTTGGAATCGCGCCTGGCGCATCTTTTGGAACAGGAGGAAGCCACCCGCTCCGGCATCCAGGACACCGAACAGCAAGCGCATGAACTGCGTGCGGTAGTCCAGCAAAAGGAAGAGGAAATCAGCCAAGCCATGGACGCCGCCTCCCGTGCCGCGTCCGAGTTGGATCGCGCTCGGCAAACCATTCAGGTCAACGATGACCGGATCCTCGAAATGCGGGAACTCTCGGAGCGGGACAGCCGGGATGCCGACGACGCCCAAGGCCGCTTGCAGGTTCATCACGAATCGTTGGGATCCCTTGAACAACGCTGGCAGGACGCCGTGCGCGAGCACGACGAAGCGGAACTGGAACTCGGGAAGAGCAGTGAACGCCTGAAACAATTGGACGCCTCCGTGGAGGAAATCCGGCAGACCCTGAACCGGTTACGCAGCGAGTCCATCGACCTGGACAGCCGCGGCTCCCGCCTGCAAAACGAGTTATCCGACTTGGACGCGCAGGAACGCACGAGTGTCCTCCGCCGCGAAAGACTCTCCGCTGAACTCAGTGAAACGAAGCGCAGCGTCGAAAAATTCGACAACCGGCGAGCGGAAGCCGAAGCGCATATGGAACAGCTACGGAACGAAGTGACGCGGCACCAAACCGCCGTGGCCGCCCTACAGGACGAAAAAGGCGACGTAGCCGCGCAACTGACCGAACAGCGCCAAGCTCTGGGCGACCTTCAGAAACGGACCGCCGCGCGCGAAGCGCAAACCGAATTGTTTACACAAGCCGACGCCGAGGCCGAGGCGCTGCCTCCCGGCGCGCGCCGCCTGCTGGGCACCGAAGGCGAACCCGTGGGCGACCGGTCCCGCGTGCTCGGCACCTTGGCCGAACATCTTCAGGCGCCGCCGGCCTATCAGCGGGCGCTCGAAGCGGCGCTGCGCGCGTGGCTCGATGCCGTGGTCGTCAGCGATCCGCAAGCCCTGCTCGACACCGTACGCGCCTTGGAAGAGGGGGAAGCCGGTTCCGCTCGACTGCTTTCCGCGGTTTCCGACGCCGACATCGTCGCGCTCCCCGCCGATTTGCCCGGGACCCCCCTGCTCCAGCAGGTTCAGGCTTCGGACCCCGTGAAAGCCCTGGCCGCGCGGTTGCTTCACGGCGTCCGTGTCGTGGACTCCCTGAATGAACTTTCCCTCCCGCTTCATCCGCAAGCCCTGTTCGTCACCCGCTCCGGCGCCGTCGTATGCGGCGACGGGAGCGGAGAATTGTGGCGGCCCGGCGCGCAGGAAACAAATCCGATGACGCGCCGTCACCTGCTCGCGCAGTGGACATCGGAGATAGACGCCTTGAGCGAACAGGCCGCACGGGTGGAATTGACCCTGCAGCACCTCGCCACAAGGGACACCGAACTCGACAAAGCCCTGCAGGAAGCGCGGACATTGCTGGAAGAGAGCCGGCGGAATCAGGCCATCTGCGAAGGCGAACATCAGGTCAAGGCGGAGGAAGCGGAACAGGCGCGCGAACGCATGGAAACGGTTTCGTACGAGCTGAACGCACTGGTCGAGCAACAGGCGTCCAGCGGCGACCGGCGCACGTCCATTACACAGGAGATCGAGCAGGTGCGGAACCGGCAGAGCGAGTTGCGCCATGAGCTCGCTACACAAACCGATGCGCTGCATGCCAAAGAAGCCGACCGCGGGGAATGGCTTTCCGAAGTCACGGAGAAACGCGTTCAGCTCGGCGAACGGCGTCAGGCCGTGGCCCAGCTTGCGGCGCAGAAGGAGGACTTGCACGTGCGCATGGCGGAACTGGAGACCCTGGTGCAGGATCGGCGCAAAGGCCTGGACAGTTACCATGTACGCATCGAGGAATTGCACGCGCAGATCGAGCAAACGCGCAACCGCCTGCAACCGCTGGAGGCGGACGTACATCGTCACAACGAGGCGCTCACGGCCGCGCGGCGCGACCGGGAAGACAACACCATCGCCCTCCGGCATCTGGAGACCACCCTGCACGAAAAACGGGCGGCGCTCGACGAGTTGCGCAATCAGCGTTCCAAGCTCGATGTCGAACTGGCCGAACAGCGAATGCGCCTGCAAAACATCACCGAACGGATCTCGCAGGATTATCACATCACCCCGGAACAGATGGAGAGCGAGCCCGATCCGCAATGGGAAGAGGGCGTACAGCCCGACCGGGAAACGCTGGAAACGAACATTGCCGAAATACGGACCAAACTCGAGTCCATGGGGCCCGTCAACCTGATCGCCATCGAAGAACACGAAGAACTGGAGGAGCGGTTCCAGTTTCTTACGGAGCAACAGGAAGATCTCATCAAGGGCAAGGCCCAGTTGATGGACATGATCAAGCGGATCAACAACACCACCACGGAGATGTTCACGCGCACCTTCGACAAAGTGAACGTCAACTTTCAGCAGACGTTCAAGCAGTTGTTTGGCGGCGGCTCGGCCAAGCTGGTGCTGGTGGACGACGAGGACGTGCTGGAATCCGGCATCGAAATCATTGCGCGACCGCCGGGCAAAAAACTGCAAACGGTATCGCTCCTTTCCGGCGGCGAACGTACCATGACCGCGGTCGCGTTGTTGTTTGCCCTTTACATGGTCAAACCGAGCCCGTTCTGCGTGCTCGACGAATTGGACGCCGCGCTTGACGACTCCAACATCAGCCGCTTTGTCGGCATGGTGGAAGGATTCGTGAAGCATTCGCAGTTCGTCATCATCACGCACAACCGGCAAACCATCGAGGCCGCCGACGCCCTGTACGGCGTCACCATGGAGAAATTCGGCATCTCCAAGATCATGTCCGTCCGGTTCCACAAACACGAGGAAGCCCCTGCCAAAGACGATCCGCAACAGGAAATGGCGCTGAAACCGGCGGGCGAATAGCGCGGAACACCCCGAGGGGGATCAGGCCTGCGCGAAGCCGGGCCGCGGCCCGAGCGCACAGGCGGAACGGCTCCCCACTGGAGCAGGGCGCTACGAGCATCGTGTTCTTGCCGTCTTCTATCGGAGGAGATCAACATCATGGCGCGCATCAAACTGGATTTGCATCCCCTCTTCAACAAGGGCGGATCCATCGACGCCGAGCTGGAACGGGTGATGGACGAAGCGGAACGGAAACGCATCCCGCTGGTCGAAATCATTCCGGGCAAAGGCAGCGGACAGTTGAAGAAGCACGTGCTCCGCTTTCTTCAACGCAAGGACATGAAGACGCGGTATCACCGGGTGGAGAAGGATAAGGACAATCACGGACGGATCTATGTCCATTTCCGGCATTGACGGCGGCGTGGCGGGATACTTGACAGCGCGCCCGCTCTCCGGCAGGTTCTCAGCATGAACGATTACACCGCCAAGTCACTTTTCTCTCTATACGACGTGAAACGCCATGTCTGCGCCCTGTTTGTGTTGCTGGCCGTCGGCATGCTTCCTCTGCTGTCTGCGTGCACCGGGCTCGACGCGCGCCCGGAAGCCGGCGGTTCGGAACCGTCCATTCGGGTGGTGACTTGGAATATCCAATGGTTTCCGGGCCAATCGCCGCGCGCCTCGGAGGAGGTACAGGACCGACACCGCGAAGGAGTCCGGGCCTATTTGCCCGGGCTTGAACCCGACATTCTGTTGCTGCAGGAAATTCGTGATGATGAGGCCGCGCAGTTTCTCGTGGATTCGGTACCGGGCCTTGAACTCCATGTGGTGACGGCCTTTCGTCGGAGCGACCCCAATCTGTCCCAGCAGATCGTGATTGCCAGTCGTTATCCGGCGCGGGCGGGTTTTGCGGAAGTGTTTACCGGCATCTATGATGATCCGGAAACGGACCCGTATCGCGGATTTGCCTTCGCCGCCTTGGAATCCCCGATCGAGGGAACCCTGCTGGTCTACAGCGTCCATCTGAAAAGCAATCTCGGCGAGCCCGCGGATAACATCCGGATGCGAGAAGCCTCCGCACAACAGATTCTGAATCATGTGGCCGTGATGAAAGAGCAATACGCGGAGTACGGGCCGGTTTCCGTGATTGTGGCCGGCGACTTCAATCTCCTGCTGCAAAGAAAGGAGATGGCGCATGAGCGCACGCTCGATATGTTTATGGAGGCCGGTTTTCATTGGACGTGGGACGGCGTGCCGTTCCGAAGGCGCGTTACCTGGCCGGCGGACGGACGATTTGACGACGCCTGTTTCGACTACATTCTCACACTGAACCTGCCGCACCGGCGGGCGCGCGTACTGCATAAACCCGAGGGCGAGCTGAGCGATCATCGGCCGGTGCTCTTGCGGGTCCCCATCGAATAGCCCTGCTTCAAAAGGTGCATGGCGATGTTGGTTCCCTGACTATGTGCCACGAGCACGTAGTCGTTCTGACGATCGGCCACCCATGCCCGCAAGGTGGCCAGCGCATCGGGCGCCGTTTTCCCGGAGGAAATCCACACAGGGCGGCTGCTCTTTTGTCCCGCCCGTCGGCGGCGCACAACGCGCAGAATTCTCCGGCCGGGCTTCATGAACCCTTCAAACCCGTGACCGCGCGATATACCGCGCCCCTTCGGATTGCTGACCGGCCATACCCGGCCCGACCCGCGCCGGTATGTATTCCAGCGCCGCATACCGAAGAGTCGTTGATTCGGCACGGAATCAAAGGGCGACCAGTAGATCTCGACGCACAGTCCTTCCGCCTGCGGGGGCGGCGTGTTCGTCTTCGGCGCCACCAAAAGCACCTTCACCTTTTTCCCGTGAAACATTCCGGGCTCGATCGCCGGATAGTCCCCTTCCCCATTCGCCAGTGCGCGGGCTTCGGCATCCAATTTCTTTCGTGCGCCGAACCCCATGACTTTCCGTTCGCGCGGATATCGGGATGCCGTACCGAGTCGGCTCGCATAACGGCGCGTAGGCGCAAGGCCGGGCATGTGCCTGATCAGAAACGCCCCCACGTAGTCTTCGACATCGCCCAGCGTATCGGACCAACTGTTGATGCCTGACAACGTCCAGCATTCCGGCAACGAAGCGTTCATGCCGAAGATGTTGCCATGCGGCGGGTGGCGTGTCGAGGGGAGGGTCGCGGGGCGATGGTCTTCTCAATCTCTATCCACGCACGGCGGCTCGGCCGGAGGCCTCGCCCTACCTGCCCTTGACAATTGCGACGCGAATGGTAGGGCGAACCCTCTGGGTGAGCCGGGAGCGTGAACGGAGATTATGCAGGACGACGGACTTCTCAATCTCGACACACGCGCGGCGGCTCGGCCGGAGGCCTCGCCCTTGAAGATTGCGACGCGGGTGGCGGGGCGGCTGGTATTTCGGCGCGGGGGATGGTAGATTGTGCAACATGCAGGACCAATCGATGCCCCCTACCAACCCGGACGCGATCCGTGTGCGCCAACTTCTCGAACAAGGGGTGCGCGGCGTGGTCGCCCCGCAGTCCGGCGGATGTGCGCGGCACGTCTTTAGCCAACGCGTGGATTGCCGCCGGGACGATCACGGCAGGCCCTTATTCGTGCTGGACGGGTCCAATGCGTCGTCGTTGCGGTTGCTGGTGGATTCCACCGTGACGCTGATCATCGAATGCCCGGATGGGGACGGGGAAGAATATCAGTTGACCGGCCACCTCGCGCCCTCCGGCGAGGGCGCCTGGTTCCTGAACGTCATCCGCGCGTATCATGTGCTGCCATCCGGCGAGAAACAACCGATTCCCGCCATCGCGGGCGGGTGAGTGATCCGCGCTCCAACGGGGCGGTGACACGAAGACGTTGTCGAATATCACACAGACATCATAAAAGACTCACCGAGTCCGGACGCCAGAGGCCTATCTCTTTCTCGCGGGCTTCCTCTTCGTGCGCCAGATAGATGTCGCGACGCGGATGGTCGGTATCGTCCGTATACACCTGTCCGCCCTGCAACAGTTTGCGCGCAATGTCGATTCCGGCGACCTCGGCGTAGACCCGGTAGCGCCCTTCCTCATCGCGCGCGTCTTCGCCCAAGGGATAGGTGATGTAGAGCCCGCGCCGGTGGATCCAGGCGGAGAGCGTATTGCGCGTGACGCGGCCTTGTCGCATGAGCCAGGCGGGGTCAACGCCCCGCCGGGCGGCCTGTTCGGCCAGCGCGGGGTCACCCTCCATGCGGGGCGCTTCAATGCCGACCAACCGCACCCAGCGTTCTTCGCCATCCTGTTCGATACGCAACACGTCACCGGACGCGACTTCCATGCATTTGCCGAGCATGGCAAAGGCGTCGCTTCGTTCCGCCGCGCGTTGCAACCACGGCGACAGGCCGAAGGTAAAGAGCAGGCAAAAGCCCACCAACACCACCAGAAACACGGTTACGAGGATTCTGCTTTGCCGTTTAGTCACCCGTTTGCCTCATGTTGCCCGACAGATAGAGATCGTAGGCGGCCAAGTCCAGCATCCCGTGTCCGCACAGGTTGAACAGGATCACTTTCTTTTCGCCGGTTTCGCGCGCGCGCACGGCCTCGTCGACCACGGCCCGGATGGCGTGCGCGGGTTCCGGGGCCGGGACCAGCCCTTCGGTGCGCGCAAAGAGCACGGCGCTCTCGAATATCTGATCCTGCGGATAGGAGACGGCTTCGATCAGGTCGAGTTTGCGCGCATGACTGACCATGGGCGACATGCCATGATAGCGGAGTCCGCCCGAATGAATACTCGGCGGCATGAACTTGTGCCCGAGCGAGTACATCATCAGCAGCGGGGTCATTTCGGCGGTATCTCCGAAATCGTATTGCAACTCGCCTTTGGTAAGCGTCGGACACGATTCCGGTTCCACGGCGACAAAACGACAGGGTTTCTTGTCTCCCTGCAGATTGCGGCCAATGAACGGAAACGCCATGCCGGCGAAATTACTGCCGCCACCCACGCACCCGATGATGACGTCGGGATCCTCACCCGCCAATTCCATTTGCTTGATGCATTCCTGACCGATGACCGACTGGTGGAGGCATACGTGATTGAGTACGCTGCCCAACGCGTATTTGGTGTCGGGCGTTTTGACGGTGTCTTCAATCGCTTCGCTGATCGCGATGCCGAGCGATCCGGTACAGTCCGGGTCCTCCGCCAGTATTTTCCGTCCGAATTCCGTTTCGAGACTGGGACTGGGATGCACGGTGGCGCCCCATGTCTGCATAAGGAGTTTGCGGTACGGTTTCTGGTTGAAACTGACGCGCACCATATAGACCACGCATTCGAGTCCGAACATCTGGCACGCCAAGGCCAGCGAGGCGCCCCATTGGCCCGCGCCGGTCTCCGTCGCCAAGCGTTTCACGCCGGCCTGTTTATTGTAGTAGGCCTGCGGCACGGCGGAATTGGGTTTGTGGCTGCCGGCCGGACTGACGCCCTCGTACTTGTAGTAGATGTGCGCGGGCGTATTCAGCGCTTTCTCCAAGCGAACGGCGCGCAGCAGCGGGGTGGGCCGCCACAACGAATAGATCTCGCGGACTTCTTCCGGAATGTCCACGTACGGGTCGGGACACATTTCCTGTTCCACGAGATTCTCGGGAAAGATGGCGGTCATATCCGCCAAGGAGACCGGTTCACGGGTGCCGGGATGCAGCGGAGGCGGCATCGGCTCGGAAAAATCGTGGGCCAGATTGTACCACTGTTTCGGGAGCTCCGATGCGGGTAATGAAAACCGGGTGATGCGACTCATGGTATGCGTTCCTTTCTCTTCACGTTACGGATGGATCTGAAATGATTTAGCTTCCCGGATGTTCGAGGGGCGCCCCTTCACGGCAAAGGGGACAGGTCTCCGGCTCCCAGGTCACCGGGGTGCTCTGCAGCAGGCTGTGCAGCGGGTACGCGAACGACGCCTTGCCGCCGCTCCGATCCACCAGCACCAGGATTCCGGTGATCGTGCCGCCCAACTGCTCCACAATATCAATAATCTCCCGCACGCGCCCCCCGCGCGTGATGACGTCTTCGGCAATGACGACACGTTCGCCGGGTTCAATGGTAAACCCACGCCGCAAGACCAGCCGGCCCTCGTCTTTCTCCGCGAAAATCGCGCGCGCGCCGTATTGGCGCCCGACTTCGTAGCCCACCGTCACGCCGCCCAAGGCTGGTGCGATCACGACATCCGGAACCGCACCCGGCGCCCGCGCGATAAGCGCCTCACAAAGTCGCGCGGTCTTCCGGGGGTGCTGAAGCACCAGCGCACATTGAAAGAAACGGTCGCTGTGCAAGCCGGAACGCAACTCGAAATGCCCGTTGCGCAGGGCATCGGTTTCTTCGAATAACGCTACTACTTCCTGTTCGTTCACCACTGTCCATTCATTCGGGATCGGATGGCGGAGCCCGGACTTCCGCCGCTTACGGACCGTAGTTGTACGGCTGACAGGGGTACGAAATCAATCAGGAATCGGCGCGCACTCCAATTCCTTGCCCATCGGGAAGCCGGGCATAATGCTTTCCCCGATGAGCAAACCCCTTGGTTACTAAAGCCTCTTTACATTTACGGAACAAGGCCCTATCACAAGGATTCATTATTTATTTCACATCTCAGGGGTAATCGATCATGGAAACAGAAAAACGTGTACCGGACTGGTTGTCCGTCAAATCCGTCGGTCTCGTAGTGGCCGTGGTATTCTTTTTTATCCCGTTCTTCATCGAGTTCGAGGGCCTTTCCCCCATGGGCCACCGCATGCTGTCCGTGTTCCTTATGGCCATTGCCTTATGGATCACCGAGGCCATTCCCTTGCACGCGACAGCCGCGTTGATCATCTTCCTGAACATTCTCCTGGTGAGCGACCGGGCCATGCTTCCGTTGCCGGACGATTACAAGGCGCCGGGCTTCAGCACGTTTTTCTTCTCGCTTGCGAATCCGGTGCTGATGCTGTTTCTCGGCGGTTTTTTCCTCGCCGACGGCGCGGCGAAATACAAACTCGACAAGAACCTCGCCAAGACCCTTCTGAAACCGTTCGGCGAGAAGCCCTCCAACATTATTCTCGGCCTGATGCTGATCGTGGCCGTGTTCTCCATGTTTATGAGCAATACCGCGACCACGGCCGCCTTCATGGCGGTGGTGCTGCCGGTGATTGCGCGCCTGCCCCCCGGCGACCGGGGCCGGATCGCGCTGGCCCTCTGCATCCCGATCGCCGCCAACGTCGGCGGCATGGGCACGCCGGTCGGCACGCCGCCGAACGCAATCGCGTTGGGCGCGCTCAATGCCCAAGGCATCCACATCAGTTTCGTGCATTGGATGGCCATGATCTTCCCGTTCATGCTGGTCGTGATGGTGGTCGCATGGCAACTATTGGTGCGCCTCTTTCCTTGTTCCTCCAAGACCATTACGATCGAAATTGATTCGTCCTACGACCGCAGCCCGAAGGCCATCCTGTTCTATTTTGTCGCCGGAACCACCATCCTGTTGTGGTTTACGGAACCGCTCCACGGCGTATCCTCCGCCATCGTGGGGTTTTTCCCCGTGGTGGTCATGCTCTCCGCGCGGCTGATCAGCGACAAGGAGTTCCACTCGATGCAGTGGAGCGTGCTCTGGCTGGTGGCCGGCGGCATTGCCCTGGGAACCGGCGTGGGACAAACGGGACTCGACAACTGGTTGATCGGGTTGATTGCGTGGGATCAAATGGCGCCGGCCATGATCGGCGGCGCGCTCTGTCTGGTGGCGCTGGTATTCAGCACCATCATTTCCAATAGCGCCACGGCCAACCTGATGATCCCGATCGCCATGAGCTTGGCCGTGTCGTTGGGAGACGATATGAACCGCCTGACCGCGGCCGTCTTTGTCGCGATCGGCGCTTCCCTGGCCATGATGCTGCCGATCAGCACGCCCCCCAACGCCATCGCGTACAGCACCGGGCAGGTGCAGACCAAGCAGATGGCGATCATGGGCGCCTTGGTGGGCGGCACGGGTCTAATCATCTTCATTCTTGTCGCCCCGCATGTATGGGCGCTCTTTGGGTTGCTGGAGTAATGCCTTGTCACCTCAGCGAACATTATTGACGCGTCTGAACGAAGCAGACGAAGAGATTGAGGCCCGAATGATCCGGGCCTTGGACGCGCTCCTGGTCAGCCCGTCCCGCATGGATCTGCCCGCCGGGACCATGCTGTTCCGCATGGACGATCCCATGGACGGGATCTATGTTCTCCTGGACGGCCAAGTAAAACTCTACCAGGAGATAGACGGCAAGGAAGTGATCTTCCATGCCCAAACCGCCGGACGGATCCTCGGCTTGCTGGCATTGACGCGCCGAAGCAAGGCTTTTTTCAACTGCCGAACGACAACCCCGGTACAGTTGTTGAAGATCGGTTTCGAGGACCTGGATCAGGCCCTGCAACAAAGCGAATCGTTGCTGGAAACCTTCATTACCGTGCTATTACGGTCCATGGCGCGCCGCAGCACGCGGCTGGTCGAACTGCAAACAGAAGTGCTGGCTCTGAACAAGAGCCTCTCCAGAGAGCGGGACGCGCTCGCCCGCACGTTGCGCGAACTGCGACAGGCCCAGGCGTTCCTGGTGGAGTCGGAGAAGATGGCCACCTTGGGGCAACTCGCCGCAGGGGTGGCCCACGAATTAAACAACCCGATCGCCGCCATCAACCGCGCGGCGGACTTCATTCAGGAAGACCTCCTGGCCTTGGCCGGGGAATTGCCCGACGGCGCGGTATTCGGAGAAATGCTGAATCGGGCGCTGGAACAAAAGCCCCTGACCACCCGCGAACAACGCGAACGCCGTCGTGCGCTCGCCCGAATACTCGACGATGAAGCGATGGCCGAGCACCTCGTCGGGATGGGGATCCATGATGCGGCCGACTTCGAGCGCATCGCCCGGAACCTGCCCGGCCCGGACGAAGCGAAGATCGTTCGCATGAACCGTTACCATCAGCTCGGCGGCGCCCTGCGCAATATTTCCCGATGTGCCGAACGTATCGCCGGACTTGTTAAAAGCCTGCGCTCCTACAGCCGGTCCGACGGCGAGGACGAAGTGGAATTCGATCTGCACGAAGGCATCGAAGACACCCTCCGCCTGTTCTCGAACCGATTGCACGACGTCACCGTCGAACGCCAGTTTGCCGACCTGCCCCGCATCAAGGCCAATCCGGGCGCGTTGAACCAGGTCTGGACCAACCTCATTGCCAATGCACTCGACGCCATGGAGGACCGCGGACACCTCACCATCGTCACCGCCCCGCAAGACGGGGCCGTCAACGTCCGCATCATTGATAGCGGCCCGGGCATTCCGCCGGAGCACCTGAAAAAGATCTTTGATTTGCGATTCACCACCCGCGAAGGCCGCGTCGAATTCGGCATGGGCCTCGGATTATCCATTGCACAGAACATCGTCTCCCGGCACAGCGGAAGGATTGAAGTGCGTTCGGAGCCGGGCTGCACGGAGTTTTGTGTCGTCCTCCCCCTTGCCCCTTCGGAAACTGTATCAACCCCATCCAGGAGTTCATGACCATGAAACGAATTGTCATACTATGCGTGGAAGATGAAGCGGAAGTGCTCGACGCGGTATTGCGCGACTTGTCTCCGTTCAAGTCGGTGATGCGGATTGAGGCCGCCGAAAGCGTCGATGACGCCAAGACCGTGTTGGAGGAATGCGCGGCCGACGGACACCCCGTGGGGTTGATCCTGTGCGACCACCTTTTACCCGGCGTGCGCGGCGTGGATTTTCTGATTGCCTTACAACAGGACGCGCACTATGTCGCCACCCGCAAGGTGCTGATTACGGGGCAGGCAGGCCTGGAAGACACGGTGCGGGCCGTGAACGAGGCCAAGCTGCATCACTACATCGCCAAGCCCTGGAAAGCGGAAGAATTGCAGACCGTGGTGCGCGACCAACTGACCGAATATGTGATCCGCACCCAGGATGACCTGATTCCCTATGTGGGCGTACTGGACGGAGCGCGCATTCTCGAAGCCGTGGCCTCGAGCGGCAGGGATCAGTAAGCGTTTCTTGATGTCGAATTCCGAGGGTCGGCTTGTCGATCCTCATACCCACTCAGCCTCCTGCGGAGGACGGGTTTCACAGCCATAAAGGAAATAGAAGTATCATGAACAATGGACACACCTATCTCGCCGCACTCCTCTTGAGCGCGGCCTTACACGGTTTGGATGGAACCGCCTTGGCGCAAGGCGGGGCGAACAAACGGTTGGAGGCGCTTGAAACGCGCATGGAACGACTGGAAGGGCGGCCCCCCTCCGGGATCCCCTTGCAGACCTCCTGGCAAAACGGGATACGGCTGCAAAGCGAAGACGGGGCCGTGCGCCTGCAACTGGGCGGACGCGTGCAAGCGGACTTTGCAGGGTTTGACGCCGAATCCGCACTGGAAGAGGACATCGGCGATCTTCAGAGCGGCACGAAAATGCGGCGCGCCCGCGTATACTTTTCCGGAACCCTCTATGAGTACAGTCACTTCCGCGTGGAGTACGATTTTCTCGGCGGAAACGCCAACCTCAGAGACGCCTACATCGGAGTGACGCAGGTGCCGTTTCTGGGGACTATACGCGTGGGCCGCATGCTGGAGTTCTACTCCCTGGAACAGCTCTCCGGAAACAGTTTCCATCAGTTCATGGAGCGCGGTCTCCCTGCGGCTTTCAACGAATATTGGAACAACGGGATCGGGATCCAAAACGCGGTTCTTGATCGTCGCGCTACGTGGGCCGTAGGCGCCTTGAAGCGCACCGACAACTTCGGCGATGCCGGAACCAACAGCGAACACAATGTGTCCGCCCGTGTCACCGTCGCCCCGGTGTATCGCAACGACGGCCGCACCTGGATGCATCTGGGCGCTGCCACCGTTCAACGGAAACCGGACAACAAAGAATATGCCGTCGGCGTGGCGCCGGAATCATCTCTGGCCCCGCGCTTTGTCAGCACGGGTCCGATTCCCTCGGATCGCGTCAACCTGGTCGGCCTCGAATTCGTCGCCACCCACGGCCCCGCATCCATCCAGGCCGAATGGCATCAAGCCCGCGTGGACCTGCGCGAAACGGAAGAGTTTCCGCATAGCGGGACCGCGACACTGGACGGATATTATGTATACGCGAGCTATTTCCTCACCGGCGAACACCGCACATACAATCGCCAGACCGGAACGTTCGGGCGCACCATCCCCCGCAGCAACTTCCGCGGCGAAGGCCATGGTGGGGGCGCCTGGGAAGTCGCCGTCCGCCTTTCGGAATTGGATCTCAACGACGATCCGGTCGACGGCGGGCGTCTGCGCGACTGGACCGTGGGTGTCAATTGGTATCTCAATCCGAACATGCGCCTGATGTGGAACTATGTGCGCGCGGATCTCAAGGATGTCGGCGACGCGAACATCTACCAAATGCGCGCCCAGTTTGATTTCTAGTCCGCATCGCTCACCAACATCTTGAGATCATCCACAGGAAGCAAGTCTTCGAGCGGCACGGCGGCTCAGTCAGGCCTACCCCGCCGAAGCGGCTGCTTTCCCCGTTGCCCGCTCCCCCAAAAGCGTGCAAGATGACCGGGTATGAAGAAGAGAGTCGCCGCCCACACGAAAAAGAAGGCACGCCCGCCGCGCCGGAAGAAAGCCGATGTCCAGCCTTCCGAAGCGGAAGCCCGGATGCAGGCCATACTGAATACGGCCGTGGACGGGATTATCGTCATTGATGAAAAGGGGCGCATTGAATCGTACAATCCCGCCGCGGAACGCATTTTTGGACATCCGGCCAAGGACGTTATCGGGCAGAACGTCAGCCTCTTGATGCCGGCGCCGCATCGCTCGAAGCACAACCAATACATTCGCAAGTACATCCGGACGGGGAAAGCGCGCATTATCGGCATCGGCCGCGAAGTCATGGGGCTGCGTGCGGACGGGACCCCCATCCCGATTGATCTAGCCGTGAGCGAAATCCGGATCGGCGACCGGCGGACGTTCACCGGCATCATCCGCGACATTACGGAACGGAAACGGCTGGAGAAAGCCATTGTCGACGCCAGCGAAATGGAGCGCAAGCAAATCGGTCAAGATTTGCACGACACCGTGAGTCAACACTTGGCGGGGCTGACCATGATCGCCCGGGTCCTGCAACAGAAGATCGGGCGCATCGCGGACGAACGGGTCTTGGACCTGGCCCAAGAGGCCACGCGCATCGCCGATCTGGCCGATACCGCCCTCAAGCAGGTAAAGAACATCTCACACGGCCTGTATCCGGTGGAATTGGAACGAAACGGTTTGGGCACCGCCCTGGAGCAACTGGCAAACCAGCAGGATGCGCTTTTTCAGATTTCCTGTGTCTATACGAGCAAATACCGCCTGCCCTCACTGGACCGAACGGTATCCGTGCATCTATACCGGATCGCACAAGAAGCCGTCTCGAACGCGATCAAGCACGCCAGCCCCCGCCGCATCGAAATCGCCTTGGAATGCAAGGATGCGGGGCTGGAATTGACGGTCCGGGACGACGGGAAAGGCATGCCCCGGAACGCAAAATCTTCGTCAGGGTTAGGCTTGGCAATTATGAAGTATCGTGCCAATATGATCGGCACGGAGTTGGGGCTGGACTCGGCGCCCGGTCGGGGCACCACGATTACCTGTGTCGTGCCATTGATAAAAAGCAACTGAATCGGATTACAATTATGACGGCTGGAACGCAATCAGGCTCGAATACAAAACATCGAGTGCTCATCGTTGATGATCACCCCATCGTGCGACAGGGGTTACGCTCCCTGATCGATCAAGAACAGGATTTGCATGTCTGCGGCGAAGCCGGCAGCGCTGGTGAAGCCCTCAAATCCCTGTCCGCCGCGAAGCCCGACTTGCTGCTGGTCGATATCTCGTTAAAAGGACCGGACGGCCTTGAGCTGACCAAATCCATCCGCGCCCTTGAACCCGAACTCCCCATTCTGATCGTATCCATGCACGACGAAACCCTCTACGCCGAGCGGGTATTGCGCGCGGGCGCCAACGGTTACATCATGAAGGAAGAAGTGGCGCAGAACGTAGTCCATGCCGTGCGCAAAGTATTGAGCGGCGACATCTACATGAGCGACCGCATGCGCCAGAAGATCCTGCGCGGCGTGGCCGGACAACGCTCCAATACGACCTCCTCCGCCATCGAACGCCTCAGCGACCGGGAACTGGAAGTCTTCCGGCTGATCGGCCAGGGGCACGGTACCCGGAAGATCGCCGAGGAACTGCATTTGAGCGTGAAGACCATCGAAACCTATCGCGCGCACATCAAAGAGAAGTTGGGCCTCAACAACGCGACCGAACTGGTGCGCCAAGCGGTCCAATGGGTTGAGCAGCAAAGCCTTACTTAACCCTCCGGCCGGCGGACAATGCCGCTCAAAACCCTGCGCAGCAGCGCCTAAGCATATCCCCTATGCCAAATAAGGCATCCCCCTGATTGCCGGGTTTGACCCTCCCTGCCACAGTGATATCGACATTAAAGGCAGCTTTCATTCCATCACGTCTTATGGATGACGGATATGATTATGGCAAGGAACGCGATAAACATACATGTAATCGACAACCAGGTAGAATCCCGCAACGCCGTGAAACGCATGGTCGAGGAATCGGATCAGGCTACGATCACGGCGGAGTTTGCTTCGTACGAAGAAGCTTGGCAGGGCATCTCGATTGCGTATCCCGACATCTTGGTGGTCGAGATCGGTGTTCGTAACGGCAACGGCATGGAGTTCGTTCGCAAGGTTCGACTCCAGCATCCCGATGTCCGCATTCTTGTATTCACCCATCAAGACGAAAACCTATACGCGGAACGCGCTCTGCGCGTGGGGGCGCACGGGTATCTCATGAAGTCGGCCAATCCTGAAGAGTTCCTGCGGGCACTGCGAACCATCATGCGTGGCGATTTCTATGTCAGCCCCGCCATCGAGGAAAAGATCCTGCGGGGCATTGCCGGCCAGGAAGAAGCCGACGATAAGAATCCGGAACACATCTTGAGCAACCGGGAACTGGAAATCTTCGTCAAGATCGGTGAAGGGCTCAGCAGCCGGGAGATCGCCGCGCAACTTGCCCTCAGCATCAAGACCGTGGAAACCCACCGGGCCCATATCAAGCGCAAGCTGAATATCCGGTCCGCCCGCGAGCTGGTACAGCAAGCCCAGGAATGGATCACGCACGCGTACGCCGTCAGCAAGTAGCGGCGTTTACTCCCCTCGCAACGCCAATCGCCTCACGGGCGGAGGCAACGTGGCCGGATCGATTCCTTCACGCAACGCCACTGTCGCCATGACCTTGGGCACGTACATCTGCGTTTCCGAGGGTAGATACGCAACAATATCTTCAAAAGACACCCCGTCATGGGTGCGCAAGAGCCGTCCCACCCGTCCCTCCCCTGCATTGTACGCCGCCAAGGCCAGCGGCCAGGACTCGAATCGCCCGTGCAGGAACCGCAGGTATTGCGCCGCCGCCCGCGCGCTCTTGTGCGGATCCAGCCGATCGTCCTGTGGCGCCACATTCATCCCAAACCGTTCCGCCGTAGCGGGCATGAACTGGAACAGGCCCGTCGCACCCACAGGACTCCGCGCGGACGGATTGAAGGAGGATTCCACTTCGGCCAGCCAAATCAATTCCGGGGGGACGCCCTCATCGTCAAATATCGCTTTTAGCCCCGGGACCAGCGCCGCCGCCCGCGCAGGGGCCGCGCGCCCCGCCAGTTTGCGATTCCAATTTACTTCACTACGCGCCGCGCTCTGCATGTGGCGATTCTCTTCCGCGGAAACCCGCACGGGGGAACGCGGGGCGGGCGGCTTTAACGAACGCTCCTCCCGCGGAGGCGGCGGGGGACGGATCGGGTCGGGTTTATCCATGTGCGAACGCAACACCTGATGCGCCATGTCGAGATAGTCCATGCGCTGCAACAACCACGACGCGTAGGGTTCCGTGACCGGCAACACTTGCAGGAAAGAAAGGGCCGTCTCCGCTTCCGGACGAATCCACGCCAAATCAATCAGCTCATACGATTGCAGCGCCCGTTCCATCTCACGCCAGAACGTTCGCCATTCATCCGGCCCGGGCAATTCCACTTGGCCCCGCCATTCAGCCGGCGCATACTCCTCGAATATCTGAATGCCGACATCATAGATTCGATCCGCATCCAGCTCCCACTCCTCGGCGGAGCTTGTCCCGACTGACAGCCAAACACTGACGCACAAAACCAAACCCAATGCTCTACACATACTCCTCCGGACGTTACACCGCATGACCGATTTCATGGGGCGCCTTATCCTATCACGCAGCGCCAGAAATCAGTACCTAATAAGAACAATGCAGGGGCCCTCACCAGGGCACGCGATGTCGCGCGGGCAAGGAGAACGCGTTCGGAACATGCCGCACCACGGGATTTCCGCCCCCTTCGGTTCCTACCACTTCCACCACATCAAAACGGAAATACGGGGGCTTCCGCTTTAGCCGTTTCATGTACCCCCAAGCCGCCCGGCCCATGGCATGCCGTTTTCCTTTCTTCACCGATTCGATCGGCCGCCCCATACGTTCGGATGCCCGCGTCTTCACTTCGACGAAGACGAGCGTCTCGCCGTCACGCGCCACAATATCCAATTCATCGCGTCGCCCCACGCGCACGCGTTTACCCAATACCTTGAAGCCCTTCCGCTGCAAGTAGGTGGCGGCCACCGATTCCCCCCACTTGCCGGCGCGCAAATGCGCCGGCTCCTCCGGATCCTTTTGTCTGAATGGAAGGCGGAAAAGCATGCTTGCTCGCCGAATCTAATCCCTCACAGCCATTCGCACCGGTGCAAAACTCTTCCGATGGCACGGGGCCGGTCCGTGCATTCTGAGCGCTTCCAGATGCGCGCGGGTGCCGTAGCCTTTGTGCTGCGCAAACCCATAATGCGGATACTGACCATCCAATTCGACCATCAAGCGGTCGCGCGTCACTTTGGCGAGGACACTGGCGGCGGCGATAGACAGGCTGGCGCCGTCGCCCCGCACGATCGCCCTCGACGGGCAGGGCAGGCCCCGCACCGGTCGCCCGTCTACCAGGGCCAGGTCGGGTAGCGGAACCAGACGCCCCAGTGCGAGCGCCATGGCCCGGTGGGTCGCTTGCAGGATGTTGTGGGCGTCGATCTCGGCGACATCGCTCACGGCGACTTCGTAGCGAAGATGGGGTGACGAGGTCAGGACATCAAAAAAAAGATCACGGCATCGAGCCGTGATCTTTTTCGAATCGGTAAGTCGGCGAAGCGCCATCCGCTCTTCACGAATCAGGAATTCGGGCTGAAACACCACGGCGGCGGCAACAACGGGTCCGGCCAGTGGGCCGCGACCCGCTTCGTCCACGCCGGCAACGGCCCGAAAGCCGTTCTGCCAGGATTCATGCTCGTATTGGAGCATGCAGTGCTCCGGGTTACTTGGTCCGCTTCTCCTTGATGCGGGCTTTCTTCCCACTCAAGTCACGCAGGTAGTAGAGCTTGGCGCGGCGCGTCTTTCCTTTGCGCTCCACTTCCACGGCCGCAATCGTCGGCGCATGCAAGGGGAACACGCGTTCCACGCCTTCCCCGTAGGAAATCCGTCGCACCGTAAACGTCTCCGTGGCGCCTTCCCCGTCGCGCGCAATCACTACGCCCGTGTACACCTGGATGCGCTCCTTTTCGCCCTCGCGAATCTTGACGTGCACACGCACGGTGTCCCCGATGCTGAAATCGGAGAGCGGTTCCTTCTTCAGTTGTTCTTTTTCTATCTTATCAAGAATCGCATTTTTCATTATGCCGTCCCTTACGCTGCTATGGCGCACCACAGTATCGTGCTGCAATCAATTCACCTGCTATTCGCTGTGGGCCGAGTATGCGCTCAACCCGCTTCATCCGTCAACATATCCGGGCGACGATGGCGCGTTCGTTCCCGCGCCTGTCGGACCCGCCATTCTCTTACGGCCTCATGATTCCCGGACAATAGGACTTCAGGCACCTGCATCCCCCGGAACTCCGGCGGCCGCGTATACTGCGGATACTCCAGCAATCCCTGGCTGAACGACTCGTCCGTCGCCGATTCGACATGCCCCAACACCCCGGGGATCAGTCGCGTCACCGCATCGATCACAACCGCCGCGGGCAACACCCCGTTGGTCAACACGTAGTCCCCGATCGAGATCTCGTCCGTAACCAGCAACTCGCGAACCCGCTCATCCACGCCTTCGTAATGACCGCACACAAAAATCAAATGATCGGCCTGCGCCAGCGACTTCGCATAGGCCTGATCAAACCGCCGCCCTTGGGGCGTCATCAAAATGACCCGCGAATCCGATTCCTTGACCGATTCCACCGCTTGGAAGATCGGGTCCGGCTTCATCACCATACCCGGCCCGCCGCCGTAAGGGCGATCGTCCGTGGTCCGATGCGTGTCCGTCGTGAAGTCGCGCAAATTGATGGTCCGCACCGCGATGTGCCCGGCCTGTGCCGCGCGCTTCAACATGCTTTCCCCGAGCACGCCGTCGAGCATGCGGGGGAAGATGGTGATCACATCCATCTTGAGCGGAGCGCTCATGGGTTGCCTATTCCACGACTTCCAACACGGCCTTTCGACCCTGCCGGGAGGCCATGACCCCCAAGAGCGTGCGGATCGCGCTGACGGTCTTGCCGTCTTTGCCGATCACTTTCCCCACGTCGCCGTCATGACAACGCAGTTCGAAAACCAAGGTCTGAGCTCCCTGAAGCGTTGTGATGCGGACATCGTCCGGATGATCGACGATCATCCGTACCATGTTCATTAGCCACCGCTTCATGACGCGTCCGACTTCTCTTCCTTCGTCGCATCCGGCGTTTCGGCCGGTGTCTCTACCGGCGTCTCGGCGGCCGCCGCTTCCGCGGACTCAGCCACAGGAGCGGGTTCCTCCACCGGGGCCGGCGCATTCGCCGCAACGCCCAAGCCCTTGCGCGATTTACGCACCAGGCTCTTCACGGTATCGGAAAAGATCGCGCCATTGCTCTTCCAATAGTCCACGCGATCCAACTTGAGCGAAAAGTTCGGCCCCGATCGGTCCGGATCGTACCAGCCCAGTGTTTCAAGAAAGCGTCCCGTATTCGAACAACGCGAATCCGTCGCAACGACCCTATAAAAGGGTTTATTTATCCGGCCCATTCGCCGTAATCTGATTTTTACCGACATGCAGTCACCTCCGAATGGCACACCAGCCCCTTCCACTTGTTCCGGGGAGTTCCAGTGTGCCCGCTAAAAAGGTTTTATGGTGTATATCACTTCCGGCCCTGACGCAACCTTTTTTCCATCTTTTTCATTTGTTTCGTCATCCGCTTCATCTGTTCAAACCGCTTCAGCAGGTCGTTGACCCCGCGCGCATCCGTGCCGCTTCCGCGCGCAATTCGCTCGCGCCGACGCCCTTTGATCAATGCCGGGTTGCGCCGCTCCTCCACCGTCATGCTCTGAATGATGGCCTTCGCCCGGCCCCATTCCTTCGAGGAATCCGCCCCCATTTGGCGGCGGGCCGTTTCCGGCAATTCCATCCCGCCCGGCAACATATCCATCAGATTTTCCAACGGACCCATCTTCTCCATCTGCTTGAGTTGCTCCAGAAAATCCTCAAAATTGAAGGTGTTCCGACGCAAACGCTCCTCCATCCGCGCCATATCATCCTGATTCACAACAGATTGCGCCTTCTCCACCAAACTCACCACGTCACCCATGCCGAGGATCCTGGACGCCATGCGTTCGGGATAAAACGGCTCCAGATCCTCGGGCCGTTCCCCCGCGCCCACGAGCAGAATGGGACACCCCGTGACATGCTGAATCGACAAGGCCGCCCCGCCACGCGCATCGCCGTCCAATTTGGTAAGGATCAGGCCGGTCAATCCCACCTCCTTATGGAATGTCTCCGCCACATGTACGGATTCCTGGCCGATGGCCGCATCCACCACCAACGCAACATTTTGGGGATCAACCGCTTGCTTGAGATCTTTGAGCTCACGGACCAGCTCGTCGTCGATCTGGAAGCGCCCACCCGTATCGTACAGGGCGATATCCGCCCCTGCCGCTTCGATCCGCTTTCGGGCGCGATGGCCGAGGGCCGGGACGCGCTCGCCCTTTTCGGGCGCAATGACTTCCACCCCGACCTGTTTTCCCAGGATTTGGAGCTGTTCCACGGCGGCTGGGCGACGAATGTCGCACGCCACCAGGACAACCTGCTTCCCTTCTTTTTTCCAGCGCATCGCCAGCTTGCCCGCCGTAGTCGTCTTGCCCGCACCGTGCAACCCCAACAACAACACCGAAGCCGGCTTGGCGCTGAGATCAAAGTCCTTGCGCTCGTGCCCGAGCAGGCGAACCATTTCGTCGTGGATCCGTTTGATCACCTGCTGCCCCGGGGTCACGCTGTCGAGCACTTCGTCGCCCATGCACTGTTCGCGTACCCGCGCCGTAAACTCGCGGACCACCTCGAAATGCACATCCGCTTCCAGCATCGCCAGCCGCACCTCGCGCATCGCGTCCTTGATATTGCGCTCGGACAACTTGCCGTATCCGCGCAGGTTCTTGAATATCTTCTGTAGTGAACCGGTTAATGTATCGAACATATAAACTCTCTGGAAAATTGTGATGAGGAATCGGGCAAACACGCGCCACGGGACCGCGCCCCACACTTCATATCAACTCGGAACGGAAAGCGGTCTTCCGGGGGATACTGCGACAACGGCGGCCGAAATCAATCATGAATTTCAACAATGCCGCGACCGTCGCAGCGGGTGCACAATCCGGTCTCGCCATCGTCATCATACCGGCGGCCCATCCCTCCGCAAGCCAAGCACATCCGGTCATCATCCGTGTAGCGGCGCGTGGCATTGTAGCCCACGCCATGACAGATCTCGCACAGAAGCCGTTCGCCCGGCTGGTCGGGATCATCCAACAATCCGCTTCCCAGACAATACTCGCACTCGTAAAGATTAATGATCCGGGCCTTCAATTTATCGATGAGGGCGGTATCGAACGGCATGTGATCGTCCCGCTTCACCACGTCGCCCCAATGCTCCTGCATCCAATACATTTGAAGAATCAGCGCAAGCAAACCGACAATAATGATGGGGATCACATAGCGATTGGGCTCGCGCACGGGCCGTCGATGGCGCATCACCGGGCGTGATGTCAACGGTTTGATCACCGGCGGCGTCATGATTTTACCCCCTTCACGATGCGATCCCGGCGCGTCCAGTCGGAGTGAATCGAGACCGGGGAAAATCCGGCGGCCTCAAGCAACGCATGGGCCGACGGCCCCTGATCCGCGCCGATTTCAAGATAGATCCGGCCTTCGGGCACAAGGACCGAAAACGCCTGCACCGCCAGCCGTTCGATATAATCCAATCCGGACACGCCCCCGTCCAGCGCGCGGCGCGGCTCGAAATCGCGGACGCCGACAGAAAGGGTGGCCCACTCATCCGTCGCAATATAGGGAAGGTTGGCCACAATCACGTCCGCCGATGCATCGTCAAATCCCGCCAGCAAATCGCCCTGTTGGAAGTGAACACGATCCGACAACTCCAGTTGCTTGCCATTTTCGCGGGCCAAGGCCAACGTTGACGCATCCACATCCAGCGCCGTAACCCGCGCCTGCGGCAACGCCGCCGCCAAGGCCAGAGCGACACAACCGGTACCCGTCCCCACATCGACAATCGCCGGATGCGCGGAACCGGACCGACGGAGATCGTCCACCACCATCGCCGTCATCACTTCGGTTTCCGGCCGGGGTATCAGAGCCCGCGGATCACATCCGATCCTCAACCCCATGAACTCCGTCTCCCCTAGAATATATTGAACCGGCTCGTGACGCGCGGCACGCGCCGTATAGGCCCCCAACAAGACCTGCTCCGGTTCGGTCAATGCGGTGTCCGATCGCGTAAACACCGCCAAACGGGGACATCCCAACACCCCCGCCACCAACCACTCGGCGGCAAGGCGCGGCGAAGGTACGGACGCGGCCGTCATTACCTGTTCCGTTTCCGTCAAAGCGGACAGAACCGTGCGAACATGATTGTCAAGGGTAGTCGTCATAAGCATTGGTCAAGAGAACATACCACACCCTGCAGAGGCCATCCAATGAAGAAATGGGGCATGACAGTCGGTAGCGGGATCACGCGGATTTCATGCGGTCGCGGAGTCTGAGTTCCATGTCGTGCTGGTAAAGCGCGTCGAGCAGTTCGTCGAGGTCGCCCTGGATGATCTGGTCCAGATTATAGAGGGTCAGGTTAATCCGATGATCGGTAACGCGGTTTTGCGGGAAGTTGTACGTGCGGATACGCTGACTACGATCGCCCGACCCGATCTGGGTACGACGCACATCGGCTTCCTTGGCCGCCTCTTCGCTCCGTTTCAGATCGAGGAGACGCGCACGCAAAACGCGCATGGCCTTGTCTTTGTTGCGATGCTGCGACTTTTCGTCCTGGCACTGCACGGTGAGTTGGGTCGGCACATGCGTAATGCGGACCGCAGAATCCGTGGTGTTCACGCTCTGGCCGCCGGGTCCCGAGGAGCGGAAGATATCAATGCGAACGTCTTCCGGACGGATTTCGATCTCATCCACCTCGTCCGCCTCCGCCAACACCGCGACCGTGGCGGCGGACGTATGAATACGGCCGCCGGCTTCGGTGATGGGAATCCGCTGCACGCGGTGCCCCCCGCTCTCGTACCGAAGCGTACGATAGACGTTCTCGCCTTCCACGGAAAAAATGATTTCCTTGAACCCGCCGCGCGTCGAAGTGCTCGCGTCGATAATGCCGACCTTCCAGCCACGATTCTCGGCATAGCGCGCATACATGCGGTAGAGGTCGCCGGCAAAGAGCGCGGCTTCCTCGCCGCCGGTTCCCGCACGAACTTCCAAAATGGTGTTTCGGCTGTCGTCGGGGCCCGGGGGAATCAGCGCGGCCTTGAGGTCCCGCTCCGCGCGCGGCAGCGAGGGCTCGATCTGTTCCAGTTCCTCGCGCGCCATCGCGGCCATATCCTCGTCCGTGTCATCGGCGGTCAGCAACGCGCGGCTTTCCTCAATTTGGCGCCGCAACGACAGGAAGGCGTCCGCCTTCTCCAAGATGCGCCGGACGTGCGTATGCTCTTCCATGATCGCGCGATACCGCTTCTGGTTCGCGGCCACATCGGGATTGGACAGATCCGACTCGAGCGCGGCGAGCCGCTGTCGCAATTGTTCAATATAGGCTTGGTCGATCATGGCGCGTTCCTTTCCGGAGGTTCGCGGCGGATAAAAACAGTTCGGGCCGGGCTCGCCTCAAGACGCACCCGGCCCGAACCGTTGGAAGACAGCTATTTGGCGGCGGCTTTGTCGCCGTACCGCTTGCGGAAACGCTCCACACGACCCTCGGTATCGATGTACTTAGCCTGGCCCGTGAAAAACGGATGGCAGGCGGCACAGGTGTTTACGTGCATTTCCTTGGAAGTCGACCGCGTCTTCACCACGTGCCCACAGGCACAGGTAATCGTCGCTTCCACGTATTTGGGATGAATTTCAGCCTTCATGAGATCCTCTAGTCGGTTCAAACGGTTCAGGGGCGGAAGACTACCACGCGAAACCGTGTTTGCAAGTGATATTTTGTACTATTCCGCATCGAGCGCTACGCATGGCGGCTCAGCCGGAGGCTTCGCCCCACCTACCCGCGGAGCACATGACTCGAATGGTGGGGCGAACCCCTGCCCTGCCCGAAGGGCGAAGCATGGGTCCCGGTGAGCCGCGAGCGTGAACAGCGAGTGCGCACATCCGAAAGATTGATCCGGCCCGGCAACTACGCTATGTTTACGCGAAGGATAAGGAATCTGCATCATGGCTTGTCGAATCTCAGATCAAGTAGAACGAGGATGGCTGGACGCATCGGTGCAGGGAAAGATCACCGGCGAAATCTGGTTGCGCGGGCGCGAGGAACCGTTGCGGCTGGATTTGGCAGGGTATCCGATGGCCGATCTTGCCGGGCGCATGTTGTCCTTCGAGAATCCCGCTCCCCAGGAACATCCGGGTTCGGAAGGTTTGCATACGGAACAGCACGGCGCGGCCGGCGACATCACCGCCTCGCGCAAGGCGCTCCACGGCGAACCGCCCTACGAGCGGAGCACATTCCAAACGGTGAATGTGCTCTATATCGAATGGTTCAGCGCGCACAACGGGCGGGTGGTCATCGAGGCCAGCCATTTCGGCCTCGCCATTCATGGCGAAGCCCTTTGGCGATTGACCGAGGACCTGGAAGCGCAGCGACGCGAGATGGTTTCAGACGGCATGACCGATTTCATGGCACGCATAGAAGACGCGATTAAGGACGACGATGCATCCGGCGACGACTGGACGGCCATGAACGAGTACGAATGGGAGAAGACGCTGAAAGAGTCCGACGAACGCACGGACCAATACGGGGAATTGCTGGAACAATACAAGGACCACCCCGATCAGGAACGGATCATTGCGCGGGAAATGGGTTGGGACCATCTCGAAGATCTTCTGGATGCGGACGCGCGCGGCGTATTTGACGAGGACCGGAAAGCCGCCGCCGAAGAGGACTACCCCGAACTGGTCCCCGACCCCGAAACCGAGGGCGTGGACTGGATCCGCACGGACGACGGCGACATTCGGCACCCGCTCGCGCATCGCGCGTTTGACATGTCCATTCGCCTGCATCATTTGATCCGGGATCTTGGCGCGGAAGACGACGAGAACGGCGACAAGGAATCCGAAGCCTTACAGGTCCTTTCGTTTGCCGCCCACATGTTGTCCGCCAAGCTGGCCGGCGCCCTGAACAGTCTCGGCTATGATCGCGACATCACGTTCATGGCCGGCATGATTGTGGCGCAATTGAAGCGTGCGCTATCCCATTTCAACGAGGCGGTGCATCGGCTGGACGCGCTCGCGCGGGAAAGCAACGCATTGCACACCACGCTCGCCCCGTACCGCGACGAACTGTTCGCCATCCGCGAAGAAATGCTACGGCTGATGGAACGCTACCGGAAGATGATCCGATAATCAGGCTCCGATAAACGTCTCAACCGTTTTACGATCCGGCACACTGGGCACCGCGTCGAAGTCGCCCCACCCCATCAGCACGGAATTGACGCCGGCTTTCATGGCCAGCAACAACGAATCCTGGTCCACCGGCAAGCTGTACGCGCGCACGCCCACGGCGTTGTAGATCGCGTTGGTAATGGCCGGACTGGTCGGAATACTGGACAGCTCGCCGATGCCCTTGGCGCCGTATGGCCCTTCCTCGGTCCCGTGTTCCACAATGCGGGAGATCATTTTCGGCGTATGCTTGATGCTGGGCATCTTGTACCGCGCCATCACGTTGGTCCACGGATCTCCGTCATCCATGATGTAATGCTCGGTCAAGGTGTTGCCGAGACACATGATGATCCCGCCTTCGATTTGTCCTTCCAAGGTCAACGGATTGATCGCGCGCCCCACATCGTGTGCGCCGCAAATCTTGAGCACTTTGATCTCGGCCGTTTCGGTGTCAATTTCAAGCAAGGCCGACTGACCTCCGAATCCGAACGCCACGTGCATATCCCCGCCCGTTCCGAGCGGCTGGGTTTTCGGCGCCCAATACTCATAC
Source organism: Kiritimatiellia bacterium (assembly GCA_007128275.1). GTDB lineage: Bacteria > Verrucomicrobiota > Kiritimatiellia > SLAD01 > SLAD01 > SKZA01. The sequence goes on along the minus strand of SKXR01000237.1, from coordinate 1,859 downwards.
TGCACCTTCGTTTCACGACCTTCCTCCTGCGCCCACGTAATCGCGTCACCGATGGAGGCCTTGGAGCCGTTGCACACGATTTGGCCGTCCTTGAATTCGAGTTCGCCGGGGGAATGGCCGAGCTTGTTGGCGGCCACTTCCGCCAGGATTTTGCGCAACTGCTTGGCGGCATGGCGCGCGGCGTTGCCGCTGACATAGGTTTGCCGGCTCGCCGTGGTCGGGCCGCCGTCCGGACAATGATCGGTGTCGCCGAGCAGCACGCGCACCCGCTTGTAGGGCATGCCCAATTCTTCCGCGGCACAAGCCGCAAGCACGGCGGGCAGTCCCTGTCCCATTTCCGCGGAGGACGTCCGCACTTCGGCCATCGCCTGGCCGTCCTTGTCCGTCCACGCTTCCACAATCGCCTCGGCCTTGTCCGGCGCGCCGCCGCCGAGCCCGGTGTTCTTGTAACCGATGGCCAAACCCCACGCGTAGCGCTTGTTGCCCTTGACCCACGACCACTGGAATTCTTCACCCAATTCTTCGTGATGCGCGCGCATGTCTTTCTCGAGCCAGTCGATGCATTCCTTCAAGCCCACGCTTTCCCGCATGACCTGCCCCGTGCACGTGGTCGACCCGACGTCCAACGCGTTGATCCGCCGGATCTCAAACGGGTCCATGCCGAGTTCTTCGGCCACGAGATCCATGTTGCTTTCCACGGCAAAACAGCTCTGCGTGACGCCGAATCCGCGGAACGCGCCCGAAGGCGTGTTGTTCGTGTACATCGCATAGCAGTCAACCGTCACATGCGGGACGTCGTAGGGTCCGGACGCATGGGTCGTGGCGCGAGTCATGACCTTCTCGCTGAGGCTCGCGTAGGCGCCGCCGTCGCCGTACAACTCGGCTTCCACGGCCGTGAGCTTGCCGTCCTTCTTCGCGCCGGTCTTGATGCGGATTACGGTGGCATGACGTTTCGGGTGGAACAACAAGCTTTCGGCGCGCGTATACAACATCTTCACGGGTTGCCCCGTCTTCTCGGCCAGCAGCGCCACGTGGATCTGCGCCGCAATGTCTTCCTTGCCGCCAAACCCGCCGCCCATCAGCGCGGCGACGATGCGGATATCCTCGTTCGGCACACCCAAGGCGGCCGCCGTCTGGTCGCGATCGAGATAAGGAATCTGTGTACCGCAATAGATGGTGGTCTTGGGATGCACGTGATGAATGCCCCGCACGGAATCGGGGTCCACTTTGCCCCCAAAACGTTCCGGGCTGTATCCTTTCGGCACGCCGATCGAACATTCCGGCTCGAGAAACATCTGTTCGGTTTGCGGAGTACGGTACGTGCGCTCCACAATCACATCCGCCTCTTCGAACCCTTGGGCCACTTGGCCTTTCCGCACCTTGATATGCTTCAGGAGATTTCCGTCCGGGCGTTCTTCGTGAACAATCGGCGCGTCCGGTTGAGCGGCCTGGATACAATCTTTCACCACAGGCAGAATTTCATAATCCACCTTGATCCGTTCCAGCGCTTCGGCGGCCGCATCCTCCGTTTCCGCAGCCACCACCGCCACGGCATCGCCGGCATAACGCACCTTGTCATAGCAAAGCGCCGGCCAATCAACCGAAACCAACCCGTGATTCTGGCGGCCCGGCACGTCCTTGTGCGTGAGGACCGCGCGCACGCCGGGCACCTTTTCCGCGGCGCTGGTGTCGATGGACTTGATCCGCGCGTGCGGCACGCCTGCGCGTTTGGTGCGGGCATACAACATGCCCGGAAAATGGAAATCGTCGGTGTACATGGCCTTGCCGGTGATCTTCCCGAGCGAATCGGGATTCCACAGCGCCTTGCCAATGGACTCGTATGGCGCTTTCGTTTCCGG
>SKXR01000124.1 GCA_007128275.1 Kiritimatiellia bacterium | reverse complement strand
GGAACCGGGCCCTGACCGATAAACTGCTGAAGGAGTTATAGGTATTCATGGGTGAGCGATCGAGAATAGCAGCCCGTTATGCCCGTGCCCTGTTCGACTTGGCGCGGGAAGAGGAGCGATTGGACGCGGTGTACCGCGATCTGAGCGAGCTCGGCCGTGTGCTCGCGGCAAGCCGGGATCTGCAATTGTTCATCACGGATCCCAGCGTGCCGTCGCCCCGCGCATTGAAGACCCTGAGCGCGCTCTTCGAGGAGCGGACGGATGCGTTGACGTTTCGTTTCATGCGGTTTCTGGTGCACCGCAATCGGTTGGCATGGCTGCCGGAAATGATTCCGGTGTTCGAGGCGTATTACGACACGCACCAGGGACAGCTTTGGGTGGACGTCGTAAGCGCGGTTCCGATGAGCACGAAGCAGAAGGACGTACTTACGGAAAAACTCAAACGGCGGTTTCGGCATGAGATCCTGGCCCGGTACCGCGAGCAGCCCGGGCTGGTCGGCGGTTTTCAGGTGCGTGTCGGCGACACCATCCACGATTACAGCGTGGCCGCCATGTTGGAGTCTTTTAAACAGAAATTGATTAACGCGTAATGAGGGTACAAGCGTATGGCCATTGATCTAAAACCCGAAGAAGTCTCCGCCATCCTGCGGAAGCAGTTGGCGGACTTTGACTTGGAAGGGGAGACCTACGACGTCGGCACCGTGCTGAGCGTTGGAGACGGAATCGCCCGCGTGCACGGTCTTTCCAATGTGATGGCCGGCGAGCTGGTGGAATTTCCGGGCGGCATCATGGGCATGGCGCTCAACCTCGAGGAAGAAAACGTCGGCACCGCGATCTTTGGAAGCGAAACCGCCGTGCGCGAGGGCGACCAGGTCAAGCGCACGGGCACCATCGCTTCCGTCCCGGCCGGAGACCAGCTCATCGGCCGCATTGTGGATGCGCTGGGCGTGGCCATCGACGGTGGCGCGCCGATTTCCCGGGAGACCATGCGCACCATTGAACTCAAAGCGCCGGGCATCATCGAGCGGCAGGATGTCAAAGAGCCGTTGCAGACCGGCATCAAGGTCATCGACGCCCTCACGCCCGTCGGGCGCGGCCAGCGTGAATTGATTATCGGCGATCGCAAGACGGGAAAGACCGCCATCGCCATCGATACCATCATCAATCAACGCGGCGAGGACGTGTATTGTTTCTATGTCGCGATCGGACAGAAACGGTCCACCGTCGTGCAGGTCCACGACATTTTGAAGCGCAACGGCGCCATGGAATACACGACCATCATCGCCGCCACGGCGTCCGATCCCGCGCCCATGCAATTCCTCGCCCCGTATGCGGGCGCGGCCATGGCCGAGCATTACCGGGATAACGGACGCCATGCCCTCATCATCTACGACGATCTGACCAAACAGGCGCAAGCCTATCGTCAATTGTCGCTCTTGTTGCGCCGACCACCGGGGCGCGAGGCCTATCCGGGCGACATCTTCTATTTGCACAGCCGGTTGCTCGAACGCGCCGCCAAAATGAGCGAAAAGATGGGGGGCGGCAGTCTCACGGCGTTGCCGATCATCGAAACGCAGGCCAACGACGTCTCGGCGTACATTCCGACAAACGTGATCTCCATCACGGACGGCCAGATCTTCCTCGAATCGAACTTGTTCAATGCCGGACAGCGGCCCGCGATCAACGCGGGGCTTTCCGTGTCGCGGGTGGGCGGCGACGCCCAGATCCCGGCAATGAAGAAGACGGCCGGTTCCCTGCGCCTCGAGCTGGCGCAGTACCGTGAACTGGCGGCCTTTTCCCAGTTCGCCTCCGATCTCGACCCGGCCACGCGCCGCCAGTTGGAGCGTGGCGCCCGGCTCATGCAGGTGATGAAACAGAACGTGCACTCGCCGTTTCCGGTGGCGAAGCAGGTGGCGATTATTTTCGCGGGCACGAACGGATATCTGGACGATATCCCGGTCGATCAGGTCGGCGCGTTTGAAGCGCAACTGTTTGATGCGCTCGATGCGACCTATATCGACACTGTCCGGCTGATCAACAAGGAAAAGGCGTTGACCGACGAGGTCAAAGCCGCGCTGCACCAAACGTTAACGGAATTCAAGCGGTCGTTTGCGCCGTAACAAAAGGCGCCGGCTCGGGCCGGTGCAGGGATATCATGCCGAGTATCAGGGAATACGACAATAAACTCGCGAGTCTGAAGAACACGCGGAAGATGACCAAGACCATGAAAATGGTCTCCGCGGGTAAACTGCAGAAGGCGCTTATCGCACAGCGCAACGCGCGGCTGTACGCCGCGAAGTTGAGCGAACTCGTCTCGCGACTGGCCGCGTCCGTGGATCCAAGCGCGCATCCGCTGCTGCAACATCGCGAATCCGTCCGCCGCATTCTGGTCCTGCTCTTTACGTCTGATAAGGGGTTGTGCGGTGGTTTCAATAACAACCTCATCAAGTTCATGGATCGATGGCGTCTCGATCAGGCCGATCGATTGGAGCAGATCGATTTCAGCTTTTGCGGCCGGCGCGGATACACGTATTTCAAGAACCGTGTCCGGGTGCGCGACTATTTCGAGGGCCTCACGCAGAAGCCCACTTTCGCGGACGCCACACATCTTGGCGAAACGTTGAGTGAATCCTTTCTCAACGGCGATTACGACGAAATCTATATCGCGCACAATACCTTTTTCAGCCCGCTCAGCCAGAAGCCCACGTTGACCAAACTCCTGCCGTTCGAGCCGCAGGAAGTGATGTCGGGCGACGAGCAGGCCTTTTCGCGCGATTACATCTTCGAGCCGAAACAGGAACAGTTGCTGGAAGAGCTGTTGCCGAAGAACAAGTATTTCAAGCTGTACTACACGTTGCTTGAGAACGCCGCGGGCGAACACGGCGCACGCATGACGGCGATGGACAACGCCACGCGCAACGCCGACGGCATGGTCGGTCGGTACACGTTGTTGCGGAACCGTGCGCGTCAGGCCGCCATCACCACGGAACTCACGGAAATCATTTCGGGCGCGGAAGCGCTCTAAGCAAGGAGCAAGATCACATGGCCACCCCCACCACAG
>SKXR01000128.1 GCA_007128275.1 Kiritimatiellia bacterium | reverse complement strand
GGGATCCGCTACCGGCGGCGGGATATACGTAATCACCGCATCCAATAACGGCGTCATGTCCTTGCGGGGATCGTCCAACTCCTGCACGGCGAAGCCGTCCTTGGCGCTCGCATAAATGAACGGCGCATTGAACTGCTCTTCCGTGGCGTGTAGTTCGAGGAGCAATTCGAGCACTTGGTCATGCACCTTATGGGGGTCGGCGTGTTCACGGTCAATCTTGTTGATGACGATGATGGGCTTGAGCCCATGCTGCAGCGCCTTGCGCATGACGAACTTGGTCTGGGCCTGCGGGCCTTCATAGGCGTCGACCACCAGCAGGACGCCGTCCACCATCTTCATGATCCGCTCCACTTCACCGCCGAAATCGGCATGACCGGGCGTATCGACAATGTTGATCGTGGTGTCGTGGTATTGCACCGAGGCGTTCTTGGCCTTGATGGTGATCCCCTTTTCGCGTTCCAAGTCCATGGAATCCATGACGCGGTCTTCAATGACCTGATTGGCCCGATAGGCGCCGCCGTCACGAAGCAGCTTGTCCACCAGCGTGGTTTTGCCGTGATCAACGTGCGCAATAATTGCGATATTTCGAATGGGAATCATAAACGGATCAATCCTGCCTTCGGTAAGTGGCGCGTCAATCTAGTGCATCACCGCTCAAAAGCAAGATATTTTCGAGCGAGGGAACGCGGCAGCCCCGTATCCGCCCTGTCTCCAAGAACCCCTCTCTACTTCCTGTTCACCATCCAGGCGGAAAACGCTTCCAGAAACTGAATGAATCCGGGGAGATGCTCGGGAGGAAAGGCATACTTTTCCGGCGCGCCATCCAAGGTCTTCATGAAGCAGGCCAGCCAAACTCCGCGGGCACGATCATCTATGGGGAACGGCAAGTGCCGCGCGCGCATCTGGGGCGGACCATACAATTCCTGATAGATCGGCGGTCCGCCCAACAAGCCCACCAGAAACGCCGCGATCTTTTTCGAAGCGGCAGGCATGTCCTCACTGAACATCCACCGAATCTCGGACTGTTCCAGCTCCGCGTAAAAGTCGGCGCACATCCTGAACACGTTGTCGCGGCCCATTGCGGCAAAGATAGCACGACTGGGCCCCGCGCCCTGAGGGGGACCGCCGGGGGGGACGTAGAAAGAAGTGTCAGGGTTTGGCTCTGTTTGATTCATGCGGGCATCAAGGTATACTGATAACCAACAAAAAGAAAGGCTCGGCCCTATGAAAATATTGATGAGCGGATCGTCCGGTCTGGTGGGTACTTCGTTGATGGCTCTCCTGAAAGGGGAAGGACACGACGTGAGGCCACTGGTTCGCCACGGCACGGAGGGTGTGGTATGGGATGCGCAAACGTTCCAACTGCAATCGCCTGAGCAACTCGAAACGATGGATGCCGTCGTGCACCTGGCGGGCGAATCCATCGTGGGACGTTGGTCCGACGCGAAGAAACAGCGCATCCTCGATAGCCGGGTGAAAAGCACGGCCGCACTTGCGGGGGCACTGGCGGGATTGGATAAGAAGCCAGCGGTTTTGGTGGTGGCTTCCGCTGTCGGCTATTACGGGGATCGCGGCGCCGAGGAGTTGACGGAAGACAGCGCACCGGGCAAAGGATTCCTGAGCGAGGTCTGCACCGCGTGGGAAGCGGCGGCGGACGCCGCCCGCCAAGCCGGCATGCGCGTGGTGCATCTTCGATTCGGCATGCTGTTGAGCCCCAACGGCGGGGCGCTGAAAGCGATGCTTACGCCTTTCAAACTGGGTATCGGGGGCAAGGTCGGATCGGGCAAACAGGTTGTAAGCTGGGCGTCACTCGATGACGCCGTCGGAGCCATTCACCACGCGCTCATCACGGAGTCCCTGGAAGGACCGGTCAATGTCGTGTCCCCCGCGCCCTGCACCAATCTGGAACTGACCAAGGCGTTGGGACACGCGCTATCGCGTCCAACCCTTTTCCCGGTACCCGCGTTCGCGGCGCGATTGGCATTCGGCGAAATGGCCGATGCCCTCCTGTTGGCGAGTCAACGGGTGATCCCGAAGAAACTGACGGAGAGTGAGTACACGTTCAAGCATCGGGATCTGGAACACACCCTGCAAGAGCTACTCGCCACGCCGTAACCGCCCGTTGGCGAGGTCGCATGCCAATGTCCAACCCACCCCGGCCGTGCCAGGGCGCGGGGCCACCCCTCCCAGGAGGGGAAATGGGGAAATACCCCCTCCTTCAGACATGCGCGTCAACCTAATACCAATGCCTAACACTTCTCGGTATATTGTCCTCCCCAGCCCGGCGGTCACCATGCGCTTCGCTTAGGAGCTCGTTGAAGAACGCTCCTCGGGCATGCCATCCACCGCCTCACGGCGGCGGCTACGAAGCGGCAACGTAGCCGCGCCCGTGAGGGCGTGGAGCTGTGTGGCGATGGAAAGCGGCAACGTAGCCGCGCCCGTGAGGGCGTGGATCTGTGTGGAAATGACTTTTTAACGGGCTGTTAGGAGAACGGGGGGAGGGTTGATTATGTACCGATAAATAGTAGTGAATGGTATCAATCCGCCAGCGTCATCAGGGCGTTTCCTGCAGCCGTGCCCAGGACGTTCCAAACCATGTCTTTGCCGCTGAAATAGGTTTGTTTCACGTGCTGATCATACAGCTCTTTGCCGGCTCCCAAGGAAAGTGTCACACCGAAGGCGATGAACCGGGCTTCGCTTTCCGAATACCCCTGTCGATCGGCAGCCTGCGTGGCCACGGACGATATCGCGGCCGCCGTCACGAAGTGTTTCGCCTTGTCCCGGGCAATCCATTCGTCACCGGGCTGCTGAAAGGTAGCGCAACCGGTCGCCCACATCATGACCAGTGCCGAGTATATTGTTTTCCCATACAAAGGGCATCGCTCGTTTTTGTTTGGACACCCTGGCGGAAGAGTGTACCGTCGGGCGCCTTGCCAAGCGTCATGATTCAGAAACTAAAAGCCAAATGGGGCATCGATAGCACCCGCCGCGTGGTGATCATCCTTGTGATCTTCTCCATCACCGGGATCAGCATTCTCCTTATAAAAGATATGGTCTATCAGTGGTTCCGGAT
>SKXR01000164.1 GCA_007128275.1 Kiritimatiellia bacterium | reverse complement strand
GCACGGAATATCTCCCCTTACTTCTATATAGACTCGTGCAGCCCTATCTCTTGCCAAGTACACGTATCACTTTGGGGTGTCCCAATGTGGAACTCAGGAATCTCATGCAACGCTACTACCGCATCCGCATCTACGAACCTTGAGCGACGAAGAGGGGCAGGGAACGCCTTATTTCGCCGCCTCTTCCAGCTTCTTCAAGCGCGCTTCAAGATCGGCAACTTTTTGTTTCAGTTTGGGCAGGCGCTGCACGTGGGCATGCAGGCGGGCGGCCTGTTCCCGGGGCGCGGCGGGATATCCGTAAATCATCTGTCCGGCGGGGATATCCTTCGTAATGCCGGACCGGCCTTCCGCGATGACCCCGTCGCCGATCACCAAATGGCCGGCGACACCGGTTTGTCCGGCGAGAATGGCGCGTTTCCCGATGACGGTGCTCCCGGAAATGCCGACCTGCGAGACAATGACGGCGTGATCGCCGATCACGACGTTGTGCGCGATCTGCGCCAGGTTGTCGATCTTGACCCCATGCCCGATCACGGTGCGCCCGAACCGCGCGCGGTCGATTGTGGTCGCCGCGCCGATTTCCACGTCATCGCCGATCTCCACAATGCCGATCTGCGGAATCTTGGTCCGGACCCCTTTGTCGTCCACGGAATAGCCGAATCCGTCACTGCCGATAACGGCGCTGCTGTGAATGACAACCCGCGCGCCGGTGATGACGCCTTCGCGCAGGGTCACGTTCGGATAGATCCGATTGTCCACACCAAGCCGGGCGCCGTGTCCGACATACACCTGGGCCACCAACACCGACCGGTCTCCGATTTGTGCGTCCGCTTCAATGACGCAGTGCGGGCCGACGTGCACATCCTTACCCAGCTTCACGCCCTCGCCCAGAACCGCCGAGGGATGCACCCCCGCCGGGAATTCCGGAGAAGACGCCGCAAAGTGGGTGGCGATCCGAGCAAAAGCCGCGTCCGGATTCTCCACGCGGATCAACGCGCACGGGGCCGATCCGTCAAAGGAGGATGAAACGAGCACCGCCGAGGCTTGCGTACGGCCCACCAACGGGGCGTATTTCGGATTGGCCAAAAAGGAAATATCCCCCGGCAACGCTTCGCGCAATCCGGCCACCCCGCGAACCACCAGCGTTTCGTCGCCTTCCACCACCCCGCCAACAAGGTCGGCGATGTCTACAAGCTTCATGCCATTCATGGTGCGGGTTCTCAGCGGCCCTTGTTCAAGATTTCAATCATGGCTTCGGAGATGTCGATGCGACTGTCCACGTAAAGGATCAACTCCACCGCGTTTAGGCTTTGACCGGATGAATCCACCACGGCCTGGAACCCCTGATTACGAGCGTATTTCCGTATCTCATCCTGGATCTCATTCACAATACGGGTCCGCATTCGCCGCCCCTGATCTTCCAACTGCTTGCGGCGCGTCTGATCAAATCGCTGAATGCGGCTCTCAAAGTCACGGATCTCAATGAGCAATTCCTCGGCCTCATTCCGCTTGCGGTTTCGGACTTCTTCGCTGAGCGCGGTATCCTGCGCCTCCTCACGCGCGGCGGTGAAGCGGTCGTTCATGGCTTCGTATTCCTCCACCATCCTCCGACGTTCCTCGTTGAATTCGTCCGCTTGCTCTTTCAGCTGAGCGTCCGCCAATTTCGTCTTGTAGAATTCGTTGAACACCCGGTCCAAGTCGATGAACACAATGCGCGTATCCTGCGCCTGTGCGGGCAACACCGAGGCCATACACAACACGGTGACGATAAGACCCCATTGAATGATTTTCATGATATCGGACTCCTGCGGTTGATGACTGGAATGACAATTCGGTGGTTAGACTCTAGCACCATAGTATGTGTTGAAAAATGCTCAATTTAAAACACATGGCCGATCATGAAGCTGAACCGGCCGGACTTCCGGTCATTGAACTCGTCGGTTTCAAGGGGCCAGGCGTAGTCAAACCGCAACGGGAAGCCCGGAATATCAAACCGGACGCCCACGCCGTACGCGGAATTGAGGTCGCTCAGGCGTACTTCGTAGGAATCCTCCCAGACCATGCCGAAATCGTAAAAGGTGGCGAGGCGGATATTCTGAACGATCGGGACGCTGTATTCGGCGCTGCCAAAGACCGAAGTCTTGCCGCCGATCGGTTCGCCGAACTCATCTTTCGGCCCCACATCCCGGAACCGAAACCCGCGCACATTGCGCGGACCACCAAGAAACAGGCGATCAAAGATCGGGACCCGGTCCGAATCGCCGTACCGCTCCACCACTTCCAGCGCGCCGCGCAGACTGAACACATGCCCGAACCAAAGCGGAACAAACTGGGAGGACCGCGCCTCCAGAGCGTAAAGATCCGTTTCGCCCTGCAATGGGCCGCCCGCTACCGTGCCGGACAAGACGCTTCGATTACCGCGCGTGGGCACGAAGAAGTGATCCCGGGTATCACGCGTCAGCGCAAGCGTCATGGAGCTTTTCGTTCGGCGCCCTTCTTCATCCCGAATGATTTGCGAGGCGCCTTCCTTGACGTTACGGATTTCGATCTCCTCGAGACCGTAACTCAGGCGCACCCGACTGTGGCGTCCGACCGGACGCGCGAAGCCGAAGCTTCCGCCGATGTTCCGCTGCTCGTATTCGCTGCTCAGAAATCGCGCATCCCGCCGAAACAGGTTGAAATCGAAGGCCAGTTGCCGGTCCAAGAACCACGGCTCAACAAAGGAAAAATCCACGTCCGACCGGCGACTTCCGATTTGCGTGCGCAATTGCACTTTCTGCCCGCCGCCCGTGAAATACGGCCAACCGAACAGATCAAAGTTGTTTTGCGCAATCTCCGCAAAGCCCACCACCCGATCGATACTGGAAAATCCGACGCCGGCCACCAGCTGGCCCGTTCGCCCCTCTTCCACGTCGAACGTCAGATCGTACACGTCGTCTTCGGGCGTCGGCGACGAGGAACTGCGGACCACATCGAAATATCCCATGTTGCGCAGACGGTTCTCACTGCGCCGCACACGCACTTCGTCGAAGATTTCGCCCGGGACAATCGCCAGTTCGCGCCGGATCACCTTGTCTTTCGTACGCGTATTTCCCCGAATACGGATGTCGCGAATATAAGACAG
>SKXR01000256.1 GCA_007128275.1 Kiritimatiellia bacterium | reverse complement strand
GGCAACAAGCAGACGCTTCACGTGGATGTGGGCCGGATTTTGAAGACAGGCGCATTCGAAGACGATGTGCCGCTGCTGGATGGCGATGTCGTCATTGTGCCCGAACGCATTTTGACCTTCTAGGACGGACCGACCATGAAAGAAATGATCACACCCCCAAACCAGTTACAGCAACCCGGTGCGGTTCCCGCAGGGCCCGGAGGCGCCGGTGGGGCGAAGAAATTCAATATTATTGATGTAAAACAGTACTTCCACATTATCGTCAAACGGATCTGGCTGGTGGCCTTATGCTTTGTCATCGCATTGGGCGTCATGGTCGTCATGTTGCTGAAGGAAGTGCCGACGTACCAAGCAACGACCAATCTCTTGATGACCAGGGGAATTAGACTCCCGGTTCAACAGCGGGAGGTGGATTATGAGCGCGGGGCCGATTTCTTCCAGACTCAGGTCCGCTTGATCAATAGTGGATTGGTCATGGGGCGCGCCCGTGAGCGTTTGGGGCGCCCGACGTCCGAAATCCGGGAATTGCTCGTTAGTGTAAGGGTGTCTCCGATTGTGCGGACGTCCATGCTTCAGATTAGTGTGACGAGCTATGACCCCGTCTTCTCCGCGGAATTTGCCAACGCCATCGCGGAGGAATACCTGGAGTTCAAAGCCGAAGAGCGCATGACCACGGCCCAGTCCACCGTAATCAGTTTGACCCAGCAGGCGAATCGAATTCGAGATGAGTTGCAACGAGCCGAAGCAAGGGTCACGGCGTATGAACGGGAGAATCGCCTGGTGGCCATTGCCCAGCGGGGGAACATCGCCGCCGACAATTTGGCGGGGCTCTCTGCCCAGGCCGCAGGCTTTAGAACGCAGAAGTTGTTGTTGGAGGCGCAACAACCGTTGATGGCGGAGTCTTCCGACGAGGTGATCCTGTCCATGTTGTCTGCGCATATGTCTCCCATGGCTTCGGGAGTGCGACCGTCGTTGGCGGAGCTGGGTGGCGGCCAATCGGCTCGCGGCGCGCGGGAAGAGGGGCAGATGATGGTCGCGCGCGGTCCAGAGGCCCTGCTGGATATGGGCATTATCTCAAGGCCTTCCTGGTTGGAAATTAGTCGACGCAAAGCCCGGCTGGAAGCGGAGTTGGGCGAATTGCGTACACGATTCCGTGACGCCCACCCGGATATTCAGCAGGTGCTCCGCCGGATTAAGGATGCCGAACGGGAACTGGATGTGGAGTTGCAATTCGCTTTGCGGCAGTATTACTCCGATCTGGAAGCGTTGGATATCCGGTATCGTGCGGCAAAACGGGCGGAAATGGCTTGGGAGGAAGAGGCGATCTTGATGGACCGGAAAGCCAAGGAATATCAAACGCTTCAACGCGGCGTGGACCGCCTTCGTGGGCTTTACAGCACCGTGTTCAATCGCCTCAAGGAGGTGGATATCACCATTGGCATTGAGCCGGAAACGGTGCAGATTCTGGACCGGGCCCGACCCCCTTCTTCGGCCACCTCGCCCCTCCAGGTCAACAGCATCTTCCTCGCCGGGCTTATCGGGTTGGGTATCGGCCTCGGCCTCGTCTTCGGTCTGGAATTCATCGATGATTCGATCCGCTATCCCGATGAAGTGACCAAGGGATTGGGGCTACCGTTCTTTGGAGTCATCCCATCCGCCAATTGGGACCCCAATGATCTGCGCTCGCATATGCTCTCTAATTTGGACCAAAAATCGGGCCTGGCGGAAGCGTACCGCAATATCCGGTCCGCTTTCCTGTTCAGTGGATCCAAAGCCGATCACCGGGTGATGGTCGTCACGTCGGCGGTGCCCAAGGAAGGGAAGACCACGTCCTGTCTCAATATCAGTGTCAGCCTGGCCCAAGCCGGCTCGCGTATTCTGCTGGTGGATGGCGACATGCGGCGTGGCGAGCTCCACAAATTCTTTGGACTCGAGGGTGGCCGTGGTTTATCGGACGTGCTGACCGGGCAGGCCAAGCCGGAATCCGTGATCCAACGCACGGGGATTTCCAATCTGGACATGATTGCGACCGGACCGTTTCCTCCCAATCCCGCCGAATTGATGTTGCGCCCGGAATTGCGCGGGTTGCTGGAATTTGCGAAGCGCTCGTACGATCACATCTTCTTCGATTGCCCTCCCGTCATGGCCGTCTCGGAGGCGGGGATCCTCGCATCCCAAGTGGATGGCGTGATTTTCGTGGTATGGGCCGGGCAGACTTCGCGCCGGTTATCTCAGTTGTCCGTGCAAGTGTTGCGTGAACGCGGCGCCAATATTCTGGGTTGCGTGCTCAACAATCTGGAGTTCGGACGGGTGGGGTATTACTACTACTCGACCTATTACGGATACTACGATTACGATTACCGTTACGAAAACAACCGGGAAAAATCGGCCTGACGACGAGGTCCATGTGCGCCGTATCGCGTCGTCGCACCGCGAGGAGGGGGAGAGCAGCGAATGTTTTTTGAAAGACGCCAACGGATATCCATGCGGTCGGTTGTCTTGTTCCTAGGCGATGTCTTCTGCCTGGTCCTTTCGCTTTCACTGGCTGCGATCCTCCGGTTGGGCGCGGATGCAGGATGGATCTACATCCAGGACAATGGGCATGCGCTCTTTGGCGCATTGCTTACCTATCTGTTGGTCTTCTACATCGGCGGCATGTACGAACGCCAGACCATGACCCATAAACGGGGGGTTCTGCTCCCGTCCGTATTGACGACCACCGTTGGCCTGATCTTGATCATTGTCATGTTCTACGCGCGCTTCGAATTAATCATTGGTCGCGGCGTCCTCTTCCTTGCGGCATTCTTCATCTTCCTCAGCGTTTGGGCCTTGCGCCATCTGTACCGGACAACGGCGGGTTATGGTTTGTTCTCGAAGAACGCGCTCGTCGTGGGTGAGGGAAAAGATGCCGCTAACATTATCCGATTGATCCATCAGGCAGACGATCCCGGATGTCGTATCTTTGGCGTGGTGACCCATTCGAAGGGGACTCCGGGCGAACTGCTAGAGGGCGTGCCGATCATCGGAAACATCGAGCACCTCCGCGATTTTGTGAACCACTACAAGGCGGAAACATTGATTGTCGCCACGTCGTTGGCTCGCGAAAAAAACTTACTAAGGATTC
>SKXR01000034.1 GCA_007128275.1 Kiritimatiellia bacterium | reverse complement strand
TGGAAAAACGCGCGAAAAAAGTTCCCCGCCTGCCGCTTGTGCAGACGGGCCTGATGAGCAAACAAACATGTTTTGCATCAGGCAGTGCATGGCCAAGGGCGGGCAGGCAACGATTGGAAAAGTGACCCGATTTCACTTCCAACGATTGGAAAAGTGAAAAGCCGACTTTGCGTTCTTCTGTTCAAGAAGAAACAGGCCGTGAAAGGCATCGCACCGCCCACGGCCCACTTCTACCTTCCGACTTCTTACTTCTTCAAGTTCGGGTTCGCTTTCTCCCAGTCGCCGAGCGGCGGGAGGATGCCCATGTCGATGACTTCATCGCGCAGTTTGCAGAGGTGCTCGTAGGATTCACGCAAGGCCTGCACGTCGGCTTCCGAGCCGGTCGGCATCTTGCCGGTCAGCCCGTTCTGGTCGAGCGTGGTTTCCATGGCCATCATGATCTTCTCGAAGCCGTTCGTCGGGTCGTTGACGTAGATGCCCGACGGCCAAGGATAGCCTTCGCCGTCCATGACGGCCTTGACCATCAGGAGCGACTGGTGCGACGGGCTTTGGAACGAGCTGCGACCGCGCAACTGGATGATCTTCTTTCCGCCCTGGCAGACGTGCGCCTTGATGGCATCCCACTGTTCGGCGGTGAGTTTGTCCGTTCCGATCAGGTCGGCGAGGGGGGTCCCGGCCACTTTGGTCGTGCCGGCGAAGACCGCCATCATTTCACCGTGCCCGCCGTAGGTGCGGCAGCCGGTCACTTCGTCCTGCGCCACGCCGAAATGCTGGGCGAGCGCGGTTTGCAGGCGGGTGCTGTCGAGCGCGGCGAGGGTGCCGATCGCGCTGGGCGCGAGTCCGGAATGCACAAGTACGGTCAAACCGGTGATGTCGGCCGGGTTGAAGATGATGACGCCGAACTTGAGGTCGGGCGCGTGCGCCTTGATGTCCTTACCGAGTTGCGCGGCGATTTCGGCGTTGCCTTTGAGCAGATCTTCGCGGGTCATGCCTTCCTTGCGCGGCGCGCCGCCGGAGGAAATGAGGTATTTCGCGCCTTTCAGGGCTTCGGCGATGTCCGTGGTCCACGTGACGCGGGCGCCTGGGAAGGCGCAGTGATAGATTTCTTCGGCCGCGCCTTGCAGACCCTTTTCGAACGGGTCGTACATGCACACGTTGGGGGTCAGACCCAGCGTCAGGGCGGCTTGGGTCATGTTGGAACCGATGGCGCCGGCGGCGCCCAGTATGACCAGTTTGTCGTTGGTGATATAACTCATATTCTTTCGTCTCCTTGTTGAATAATCTGGAATAGGCGTACGCGAGTCAGTATAAATGCCGATTTACGAGGGACAAGAGGAATCGGTCGTTTTCCGTGTTGATCGGTGTTTTTCGTATGAGCCAGAAGGGGAAACCCTTAGCCCGTCGGTCGTTCTTATGGACAATATTCTGATTATCACCGTGCTGACGATCTTCGCGACGGCGTTTGTCGGCACGATCATCAAATACCGGTTGCGGGACAAGTGTTTGCGCGATTTCCGCGGGTATTTTGTGAATCTGGAACATCTGGACGGTCGTCGGGTGTGGGGAAAACTGCAGGTCTATCACAACGGCTTGGAGTTGGTTCATCCGACACCCATTCTTGACGGAAAAGGCGGTCATCTGGAAACGAGCACGCTCCTTTATCAGTCGCAGTTCGGGACTATCCGGGGGTTGAAGCGATTTCATGACGAACTGTCGCCCGAGAATCAGGAGCGTCGTCGCAAGGAGATTGCCCGCACGTATTGTCCCAATCTGGCGCGGCGTGTTTGGCGGGGAGCGCGGAACCTGTTTAATCTGTTGCGGGACGCATTTGGGCAGGCGGTGTCGGTATTCGTGGGAGCCTTCAAGAAGGCGGGCACTTCCACGTTGTTGAATACGCAGGACGCGCGCATAACGTCCACGACGCAGCAGGTCATCAGTGAGGGGGCGTCATCCTATGAACCGATTCTTGAGAAGTATATCGGTCGCCATGTGGTGTTGGAAGTGGTGCACGAGGGGAAGAGCAAGGACAATGTCGGGATATTGAAGGAGTATTCCGATGCCTTTGTGACGGTGTTGGATGTGCCGGTTTCGGAGGAACACGAATTTAATCTGGCGGCGGATGAGCAGTTGCGGGTGAATCGTGATTTCGATTTTGTGGTCACGCCCGTTTTGGGCGAGCCGCTTGACGACGGAAGCTGTTTGGCGACGCTTCAGGTCACCTTCACAAACAACAGCCGCAAGCCGGTGGATCTGGTGCGGGTGGAAGGGGCGGATTATGCGCGCGCACTGGACTTGTCCGTACGCGAAGGCGCTACGGCGGAGTTTGCGCTTCGCGACATTCCGGTCCCCGCGAATCCGGACGCCGGGGATGACGAAGACGCCGGCGAGGCTGCCCCTGAAAGCGCGCCGATACTGCCGCCGATTCATTTATGGGTTCGTTGCCGTCGGTTTATGGACGTCATCGTGCCCCGGGCCATCGGGACGGTCCGTCACGGTGCAGAACCGGTTGCCGCGAAAGGTATTGCCTGAAAACTTGTTTATATGATGGAATCTGCGTGCATGAATGCTATCGTGGACATAATAAATCAGGGTTTCCCTGAGGGCTCCGCAGTAATAATGAATGGTCAGGTGACGTACGCATGATCTCGAAAAGTGAATGGATGGAACGGGTTCGGGATTCGTATCTATACGCCGGCAACGCCCCATTCATTGAAGAGCTTTACGAGCGCTATCTGGAGAATGCCGATACGGTCGAGCCGGCTTGGCGCGATTTTTTTGATACTCTATCGGTATCCGACAACGGCCGAAAAGACGTGAGTCATTCCGAGATTCGGCGGGAATTCGCGGATATGGCCCGCGCCGCGCGCGCCGGAACCGGGGGGGGCGGCGCGCAAGCCAGCGGGTTCACGAGGGCGTTTGCGGAGAAACAGGCGGGCGTGCTTCGCTTGATTCGCGCGTACCGTCTATTCGGGCATTTGCGCGCGGATTTGGATCCCATCAAGTTGCGTCCTCTACCGCCGGTCCCCGATCTGGATCTCTATTTTCAGGGCTTGAGCGAAAGAGATCTCGACACTGTTTTCAACATCGGGACGTTTGTGGCGCCGCCGGACCTTACGCTGCGTGAAATCGAAGAGCGCCTGCAGAAGACGTACACCGGCCATATCGGGCTTGAATACATTCATATCACGGCGGCCGAACAGCGGCGCTGGTTACAGGACCGCTTTGAACGGGTGCTTGGGCAACCCAACTATGATGCCGCCTTCAAGAAGCGTTTGCTCGGGCGCCTGACGGCGGCGGAAGGGCTGGAGCAGTACCTGCATGTGAAGTATGTCGGCCAGAAGCGTTTCTCCCTGGAGGGCGGCGAATCGCTGATTCCGATGTTGGACGTGCTGATTGAGCGGGCCGACAAGGCCGCCATCAAAGAGATCGTCATCGGCATGGCGCATCGCGGGCGGCTCAACGTCCTGATCAATATCATGGGGAAAATGCCCGACGCGCTCTTTTCCATTTTCGAGGGGAAAGAAGACGGGGACGAAGTGGACATCATGCGTGGCGACGTGAAATACCATGAAGGGTTTTCCGCGGATTACGAATTGGCCAACGGTTCGCTGCATCTGGCGCTGGCGTTCAATCCTTCGCACTTGGAAATCATCGATCCGGTGGTGGCGGGCGCCGTTCGCGCGCGGGTGGACCGACGCGAAGGCCGGACCGATGAGGTGCTTGGCGTCTTGATACACGGCGATGCGGCCTTCTGGGGGCAGGGCGTGGTGTACGAGACCCTGAATTTGACCCAGACCCGCGCCTATTCGTCCGGGGGCATCGTGCACATTGTGGTGAACAACCGCATCGGATTCACGCTCAGCAATCCCTTGGATTATCGCTCCACGCTGTATTGTACCGATATTGGGAAAGTGGTGCAGGCGCCGATTTTCCACGTGAACGGCGATGATCCGGAAGCCTGCGCGTACGTCATGCAGATGGCCATGGATTTCCGGGAAATGTTCCGCAAGGATGTGATTATCGACATGATTTGCACGCGGCGTCATGGGCACAATGAAGCGGACGAGCCGGCGGCCACCCAGCCCATGATGTATGAACGGATTAGAAACCATCCCACCACGCGACAGCTCTATGCCGGACAACTGGAATCCGCGGGCGTATTGCAAGAGGGCGAGGGCGACAAGATGGTCGCGAAATATCGTCAAGCTCTTGAAGAGAACGAGTCGGTGGCGCCGTTTCCGCCGGCCAAAGAGAAGTATCCGTTCATGTCCAATTGGGCGCGCTATTTGAGCGCCAAATGGGATGACCCCGCGGATACGGCCGTGCCGGTGGAGCGGCTGAAGCGGTTGGGTGCAACCGTGACCACTTTGCCGGAAGGGTTTGTCCTGCATCCGCGCGTCGAGAAGATTATTGATGACCGCCGCAAAATGGCTTCCGGTGCGTTGCCGGTGGATTGGGGCGGCGCGGAGACGCTGGCCTACGCCAGTCTGCTGGAAGAGGATCATGCCATTCGGCTGGTCGGTCAGGATACCGGGCGGGGCACGTTCTTTCATCGACATGCCGTGCTGCATAATCAGCGAAACGGTGATAATTACATTCCGCTGAAGCATATCAAAGAGGGGCAACCCCTGTTTACCGTGGCGGACACGATTCTTTCCGAAGAGGCTGTGCTGGCGTTCGAGTACGGCTATGCCATGACGAATCCCGAAACGCTGGTGATCTGGGAAGCGCAGTTCGGGGATTTTGTGAACGGGGCTCAGGTCGTCATTGATCAGTTTCTCAGTTCGTCCGAGCAGAAGTGGCGCAAATTATGCGGCTTGGTGCTCATGTTGCCGAACGGGTGGGAGGGGCAGGGGCCCGAACACACGTCGGCGCGCCTCGAACGATTTCTGCAATTGTGCGCACAGGACAACATGCAGGTGTGTGTGCCCACGTCGCCGGCGCAGATGTTTCACATGTTGCGCCGTGAAATCATTCGCGCTTACCGCAAGCCGTTGATTATCATGAGCCCCAAGAGCATGTTGCGTCGCAAGATTTCGTTTAGCGAGATTGAAGAACTAACCCACGGCACGTTCCGTGTGGTCATCGGCGAGGTTGATCCGTTGCCTCCGGATCCGGTGCGGCGCGTGATCCTGTGCAGCGGCAAGGTCTATTATGACTTGCTCGAGCGGCGACGCGCGTTGGAGAAGACGGAGATGGTCCTCATCCGCGTTGAACAGCTCTATCCTTTCCCGAAAGCCATGTTAAGGGAGGAGATGGCGAAATATGCGCAAGCCGATGAAGTGGTTTGGGCCCAGGAAGAACCGATGAACCAGGGCGCGTGGTACGCGATTCAACATGATATCCGCGAATGCATGTTGCCGCATCAATCCCTGAGCTATGTGGGGCGCTTGCGCAGCGCCGCGCCGTCCGGCGGTCATCACCAGCGGCATGTCGAACGGCAGCGCCGCCTCGTGAACGCCGCCCTGAATATGGAGTGGACGCCGCCCTGTCCGATCATGATCTTCCATCCCATGGAGCCAAAGCTTGAACTTACAAGGAGATAAACGCCGATGTCCGCAGAAGTAAAAGTGCCGCAGTTCCCCGAATCCGTGGAGGAAGGGACCCTTACCTCTTGGCATAAGCAGGAGGGCGACTCCGTGGAGCGCGACGAGAAGGTCGCCGACATTGAAACGGACAAGATTGTGCTGGAAGTGTCCGCGCCGGAAGCGGGCGTATTGTCCGGGATCGAGGTCAAAGAGGGCGATTCCGTGAAGCCCGGAACGGTCTTGGCGAGAATCGAATCGGGCGAAGGGAAGTCCGGGAAAACGCCCGAGAAGAAGTCCGGCGCGGAAGAGTCCGACGCGAAGGAAGCCGAAGACGACAAGAACGCGAAAGACGAGGAGGACCAGGAGAAAGAGCGTTCCGGAGGCGAAGCGGCGGAGGAGCAAGCCGCGAAGAAGGAAGAACCGGACGAGAAGGTTGAGGAATCCCGGGAAGAGGCGGAAGAAAAGCCGGCTGGAAAGGAACCGGGCACCGCGCGCCTGAGTCCCGCCGTGCGGCGCATGGTGGAGGAGCACGATCTCGACGTGAACGAAATTGACGGCACCGGTCGCGGCGGCGTGGTCACCAAAGGGGACGTCCTGCAATACCTCGATAAGCGGGAGGCGGGCGATACGGACGTGGAGAAAGAGGAGAAGAAGGAGCCGGAGAAGCAGGCCGCGCCTGAAGCGGCCGCCTCAGTGCGACCGGAAGCGAAAAGCGTCGTGAGCGCCGGAGGGGGGCGTCCCGAAAAGCGGGTGGCCATGTCGCGTATACGCGCGCGGATCGCCGAGCGCCTCGTGGAAGCCCAGCAAACGGCGGCCATTCTGACGACATTCAACGAAGTCAACATGCAGCCGATCGTGGAGCTGCGGAATCGGTACAAGGAACAGTTTGAGAAGAGCAACGGGGTGAAACTGGGTTTCATGTCGTTCTTTGTGAAGGCCGCCGTGGACGCGTTGAAGCAGTTTCCCGTGGTCAACGCCACGCTCGACGGCAAGGACATGGTGTATCACGGGTACTATGACATCGGGGTGGCGGTCAGCACCGACCGGGGATTGGTGGTGCCGATTCTGCGGGACGCCGACCAGCAATCCTATGCGGATATCGAAAAGAATATCGTCGACTTCGCGACCCGGGCGCGGGAAGGCAAGCTCGGGATGGACGATCTGACGGGCGGGACGTTCAGCATCACGAACGGCGGCATTTTCGGGTCACTCTTGTCCACGCCCATTCTGAATCCGCCGCAAAGCGCCATTTTGGGCATGCACCAGATTCAGGAACGGCCCGTGGCGGAAGAGGGGCAGGTGGTGATCCGTCCCGTCATGTATCTGGCGTTGTCATACGATCATCGGATCATCGACGGTCGCGAAGCCGTGCAGTTTCTGGTCGCGATCAAGGAGAATCTGGAAGACCCGGCAAGGACCTTGTTGAATTTGTAAGGGCGGGTGAGGGGGATGTAGTGCAAAGGGAGAAGCGAGATGAAAGAATTTGATGTAGTGGTTATCGGGGGCGGTCCCGCAGGGTATGTGGCCGCCATCCGGTCGGCGCAATTGGGTATGTCCACGGCCTTGGTCGATGAATACATCGGGAAGAAGGGGAAGCATGTGCTGGGAGGCACCTGCCTGAACGCGGGCTGTATCCCTTCCAAAGCCTTGTTGGATTCGTCCGAACATTATCATCGTGTGCTGCATAAGTTCGATTCGCACGGGATCAAGGCCAAAGAGGTGTCGCTGGATGTGCCCACCATGATTGCGCGCAAGGACAAGATTGTGTCGACCCTGACGCAGGGGGTGGCCGGCCTGTTCAAAAAGAACAAGATTACCTGGTTGAAGGGGCATGGGCGTCTTGAGCTGGGCATGAAGGTTAGCGTGAAGCCGACAAGCGGGGAGGGCGAGAAAGAGGTCGTGCAGGCGAAACACATCATTATCGCCACGGGTTCCGTGCCGCGCACGATTCCAAGTTTGACGATCGATCAGGACCACATTGTGGATTCCACCGGCGCGCTCGATTTCACCGAAGTGCCGAAGCGGTTGGGCGTGATCGGCGCCGGGGTGATCGGTTTGGAGTTGGGTTCCGTGTGGAGCCGACTGGGGGCGGATGTGGTGGTCCTTGAGGCGATGGACGACTTCCTGACCATGACGGATGAGCAGATTGCCAAGGAAGCCTTGAAGGAATTCAAGCGGCAAGGCCTCGACATCCATCTGGGCGCTCGCGTCAAAAGCGCAGCGGTCGGCAAGGATGGGGTTGACCTGGAATATGAGGATGCGGACGGCGTGCACGACTTGAAGGTCGACAAGGTGGTTGTCGCGGTGGGCCGCAAGCCGCACACCGACGGATTGAACGCGACGGAGGTGGATTTGTTCATCGACGAGAGCGGCTATATCCATGTCGATGAGTTCTGCTGCACCAACATCCCGGATATTTACGCCATTGGCGACGTCGTGCAGGGGCCGATGCTTGCGCACAAAGGATCTGAGGAGGGCGTGATGGTGGCCGAGCGGATCGCGGGGAAGAAGACGCGCGTCAATCATGAGACGATTCCATGGGTGATCTATACCTGGCCCGAGATCGCGTGGGTGGGCAAGACGGAGAAGGCGTTGAAGAAAGAAGCGCGCGAATTCCGGTCCGGCACCTTCCCCCTGCGCGCCAGCGGCCGGGCGCTGGCCATGGAGGAAACGGTCGGCATGGTCAAGGTCATTGCGGCCGCGGACACGGACGAGATTCTGGGGGTGCACATCTTCGGGGCGTCCGCGTCCGAGTTGATTGCGGAAGCGGTGGTGGCCATGGAATACAATGCCAGTGCCGAGGATCTGGCCTGCATTGTCCACGCCCACCCGACCATGTCGGAGGCCGTGCATGAAGCGGCGTTGGATGTGCATAAACGCGCACTGCACATATAAAGGCGGGCCCATTTCCGGTCGCCGTACGCGGCAAAAGGGCGCGTGGGCGCCTGAGCATGGGGCGTGAAATTTTCCCGCATAAACTGCTTGCCTCGCCTCCCGGCAAATCCTACTCTGCGCGATGGTTAGTCGAATCCAAGGGGCTTTGAGCTGCAGGCTCAGGATTCGCGGGATGAGTGCGGCTGAAGAAGGAGTACGTTCGTGAATATATATGTGGGAAATCTTTCCTACCAAGCAACCGATGATGACCTGCGCGAAGCTTTTGAAAAGTTCGGTCAGGTTTCGTCCGCCCAGGTAATCAAGGACAAGTTCACCGGTCGTTCCCGTGGTTTCGGTTTTGTCGAGATGCCGAGCAACGAGGAAGGCCAAAAGGCGATTGACGAGGTCAACAACCAGGACATCGCCGGTCGTGCGGTCCGGGTGAATGAAGCCCGTCCCCGCGAAGATCGCCCGCCTCGCTGATTGATCGATACCAACGAAAACAAAACGCTCCTCCGCAGGGCTTCCTGCGGCGGGGCGTTTTTTGTTCAACCCTTCTCGCTGCAAACCCTATAGGGTCTCGGGGATTGCCTCACAGAAAAACGGCGATTTTCCCGATAGCCATGAATCTGCGCCTCGTGGATGATTGACTCGGGATTAACCCGTGGGAGTCCTGTCATGAAGCGCAGCCTGCGACGTTATGTGTGCGTGGTCGGCGGAATGCTTGCGATCATCGCCGGAGCCGGGAGGGCGGAGGTTCAGTTCTTTGCCGTGGAAGCGCCGCCCGACGCGGTGATCACCGGATGGAGATCGGATGGGACGCTGGTATGGTCCAACGCCGCCGTAGGTGTTACCGCCCGGGTACTTCGCGCCGCTACGCTAGTCGGTGACACGGAGTGGCTGGAGCACATGGAAGTCTTCGTGTCCGATGAGGTCGTGGAGCGCCAAGCGGTTGTGCTGAACCGTGAGGATCTGGACGCCGAGTCGCGCTCGGCCATGCTCTTTATCCCGGGCGGCACGTTTCTCATGGGGGATACGATGGGGGACACATGGGCTCCCAGCGATGAATTGCCGGTTCATGGCGTGACGGTGACCTCATTCTATATGAGCCGATTCCCCGTTACGAAGGGCGAGTGGGACAGCGTGTACAACTGGGCCGTAACGAATGGATACACATTCCTTTATGATGGCGGCGACACGGAAGCCATGAAGCCGCCGAACCATCCCGTCGGTGACGTGACGTGGTACGACGCGGTCAAGTGGTGCAACGCGAAGAGCGAAAAGGAGGGCCTGACGCCCTGTTATACGGTGAGCGGAAACGTCTTCCGTTCGGGGACCGACGATCCGGACTGCGATTGGACGGCGGACGGCTACCGACTCCCGGCCGAGGCGGAATGGGAATATGCCGCGCGCGGCGGCCTGGCCGGAAGGCGGTTCCCCTGGGGTAATCGGATCAGTCACCTGCACGCCAACTATGAGGCCTCCTGTGACGGAGATGACTTCATCTTCCCCTATGACGATGGGCCGACCTGCGGTCATCATCCGGGGTATCCATTGTTCTTCCTCGGGAGTCCCGTCAATGCGTTTCCGCCCAACGGCTTTGGCCTGTATGACATGGCGGGCAACCACTGGCATTGGTGTTGGGACTGGTATGATGAGGGCTATTACACCTACTCCCCCGCGACCGATCCGCGCGGCCCTGTTGCGGGAACGAAGCGAACACTGCGCGGCGGTGAAATGTCGAATTTCGGTCCCACGGGCTGTCGGGTGTCGAATCGGCTGTCGAGCGATCCCGGGTCAAGAACCTTTGCCGAAGGATTTCGTGTGGTACGCAGCAGCCTCTGATTCCGCGTTCGCGGACGAGTCGCATGATGCAAGCAACCTATCTAACGTGGACGTTGGTTGTGGTCGGTGTGTTGCTCTATCTGCCGGTCATGTATGCCCAAGCGCTACTCCTCATTCGTCCGCACAGCCAGCGGGCGCGGGACGTAGCCATAGGAAAGGGCGAACAGTGGCGCGACAAGACACACTTCAAGGGAGCCTATGCCTACGCCTGGGCGGATGTGCTGGTCCAATTCCCCGTCTTGCTCGCCGGCAGTGTGGGCGTGTTGCTTGGGCATATGTGGGGATATATCCTATGGTTTGGCGTCGCGGTCATCGCGGTGTACGTGTCCGTCCACCTATGGTTTTCCGAACGTGAGTACGTCTATCCATCCTGGGGCCCGTGGGCCTATTACACCTTCTATTGGGGCGGCTATGTCTACTGGGGCGTGGCGGTCATCGCCTACGTCCTTTGGCGGTTGATATAAGATCGGGACTCAGGGAAAGGAGCGCGGGGTATGCAAGCGACACTCGGGATCATCTGTATCGTGCTTGGCATGGTCGGCTGGGGCGGCCAGCTTGTTTCGGCCGTCGCCTTTAGACGGGCGCAACGATGGAAGCTTCAGGAAAAGAACGAACATACCGATCCGCTCTTTCGCACCGCCGAGTTGCACGCCGCGCGCTGGGACGCACTGGTGCTGTGGACCCTTATCGCGGCGGGCGTACTCATGGTCGTCGACCATGCCATGTGGCCGCTGGCCGCCTTGGTGGCCGGCGGGATCCATCTCGATGCCGGAGGCCGCGAAGCCGCGAAACACATCGCTTTCCGTAAACAAAGCGTTCGGGTGGGGGCCCCCGTCAACATCAAGCTCGCTTACGGCACGTTTCTGGTGCTTGCCCTGATCGGATTAGTTCTGATTTTCTACGCGCTCATCAACACTCGCGCGTAGATCGTCCTTGAGCCGGTTCAGGCGTCCGTCGGGAACCAATGCTTGGTGCGAACGCATATCTTCACCAACCACAACATCAGCGGCACTTCGATCAAGACGCCCACCACGGTCGCCAGGGCCGCGCCGGAGCCGAGACCGAACAACATCACCGCCGTGGCGATGGCGACTTCAAAATGGTTCGACGCGCCGATCATGGCGGCGGGCGCCGCATCCTCGTAGCGCAGTTTCAAGGCTTTAGCCGCGCCGTACCCAATCCAGAACACGAGCATCGTTTGAATAAAGAGGGGAATCGCAATCCAGAGGATCGTCAGCGGGTTCTCCACGATCACGTCGCCCTTGAAGCTGAAGAGCAGCACCAGCGTGGTCAGCAGGGCAATGATCGTGACGGGAGTGAGTACATGCAGAAACTTCTCGGTGAACCATTCGAGACCTTTGGCGCGAATAATCCACACGCGGGAGAAATAGCCTGCGACCAGCGGCAGGGCGACGTAGATGCCGATGGAGAGCAATAGCGCTTCCCACGGAACCGGCAGTTGGCCTACACCCAGAAGGAATC
>SKXR01000259.1 GCA_007128275.1 Kiritimatiellia bacterium | reverse complement strand
TAAAGCGCCTGCGCGGGATTGATCCGGAAGACGTGCGTTAAACCAGCGAAATCTCGTACACGTAAACGAGACTGTAAAAGAGGCCGGCGAGGATGAACACGATGCCGGTGACGAGGCGGACCCCGTGCTCGATGTGCGTCAGCCGATCAAAGGCCTTGCCGACTTTCTGCGAGGCAAAGGCGATCAGGAAGGCGAAGACGATGACGGGCAGGGCCGTGCCTACGCCGTAGATGGCGGGCAACAGGAAGGTGGATTCGTTTCGGGCGGCCAAGGGGATCAGGCCGCCGAAGAAGAGCCCGGCGGAGAGCGGGCAGAAGGACAACGCAAAAAGGATGCCGAGTACGAACGCCCATCGCGCGCCGCCTTGTGCCGCGCGCCTCTGAATGCCCTCGCCGGCCAAGTGCACGGATTTGGTCGGATGAAACAGCCCCAACAACAGCATGCCCACCAGAATAAGAATCGGGCCGAGCAACTGATTGAGGTGCCGTTGCAGAAATCGTGCAATCTCGCCGCCGGCCATCAGGCCGGCCATGATCAACATGCCCAGCGCCAGATAGGCGAGGGTGCGGCCTGCGGCGTAGAGCAGGCCGGACAACAACACTTTTCGGGTGTTCCCCACCTTGCGCGCGACGTAGGAGATCGCGGCGATGTTGCTGGCCAAGGGGCAGGGACTGATGGACGTCATAATCCCCAGCCCCAGCGCAGAACCCGCTGCGAACCACCACGCCGTCACGGGGCCCTCCGATCCAGCAGATCCAGTTGTGCGTAGATCGCGTTGCGCACATAGTCCATAAATGCGTCGCGATTGTTTAGATGCGTCCAGACATCGTCAAGGCGCACGAATGCGTGTTCCCGTCCAGCTTCTATTCGGACAAGGATCAGCGTGCTGGAGGCAATGTCATATTGCCGCGCGAAGGGTGTATTCTTCGAGTAATCGATGGATTGGACGTCTATTCGTCCGGTTTCCAGCAGGTCCCCGAATTCGTCGTCCAGCAGTTCCTTGGCATACTGCTCGATCAGCGAACAGGAATAGCATCGCTGCGTAGCGTGGGCTGCATAAACCATCAGGCGATCTTCGCCCGCTTGTACTTCGATCTCGCTCCTTTGCGGGAGAGCGTTCGGTATCGCTTCCGGGGGCGGGGCCGTTTGCCGGCCCAACGAGAAGCCCACCGTGATCAGCACAAAACCCAATAGAATTCGGCGGAACCAACGTTTGATGGTCGTCATATGAGGTTGTCCCACGGGTTGATTATTTGATCAGTTGGACGATTTGTTCGGGCGACAGCGTTTTACCGGCGCTCTTGATTTGTCCATCCACGACAATCGCCGGGGTGGTCATCGCGCCGTAGGCAATGATGTCCATGATCTTCTCCACCTTCTCGACGTGGGCCTCGACGCCGGCTGTTTTCACCGCGGCCTGTGCGTTTTCATAGAGGGTTTTGCATTTGGGGCAACCGGTGCCCAGGATCTTGATCTCTTTCATGGTCTGGTTATTTTCCTTTCACGGTCTTTGTTGGAAGAATGGAAGGTTGGAAGATTGAATGAAAGGAATGATGGAATGGGGTGTATTGGATCCCAGATTGTCTGCATCCCTCCATTATTCCGCTATTCCATCATTCCGCCTCATCTCATGAGCGCTCCAAACACGATTCCCGAGATCGTGGACATTACGACCACCAACGCGATGAACGTGAGCGTCTTTTTGGGGCCGAGGATCGAGTTGATGACCAGCATATTGGGCAGGGACAGAGCCGGTCCGGCGAGGAGCAGGGCAAGGGCGGGGCCTTGGCCCATGCCGCTGTCCATCAGGCCGCGCAGGATCGGGACTTCGGTCAATGTCGCGAAGTACATCAAGGCGCCGGTGATCGAGGCGAAGAAATTGGTCCAGACCGGCCATACGGCGGACAGCCAGGCCGGCATGACGGCTTCTCCGCCGACGATGCCCCAAAATACGGCGGGATCGTCGCCGACCAGCGCTTGAATCCAGCGGTTTGGAATGATGCCCGCGTCATCGGAACCCGGGCTGCCGAGGAAGAATCCGGCGGCCAGCACACCGAAGAACAGCAAGGGCATGATGAGTTTCGCAAAGCCCCACGTTTGGTCGCGCCACTCGTTCAGCTCCGATGTGTTAAAGAACGTGAGAATCGTCAAGGCCACCGCTCCGGCGGTAAAGACGAGGACGGGTTGCGCCGGGAACAGGAAGGCCAACGCGCCGACCGCGATGATCGCGGCGATCAAGTGCGCCAGCTTGACCTCCAAAAACCGCCAAAGGGTGAAACTCATCAACAGGGCAAACGCGGATACCAGCCACCATTTGGCGGTATAGATGCCGTGCCAGAGGCCGGAAGGTTCCGCGGGCGCGGCCCAGTTGGCGAATACCAGCACGGCCACCATGCTGAAGAAGTACAGCGCGGTTTGCCACAGCGGGCGGGCCGGGTGCTCGTCGTCTTCGATGTACATGTCCTGCGTTTGAGCGGCCTTTTCCCGCTCGCTTTTCAGGAAAATCAGGTGCATCAGGCCGCCGATGATGACGGCAAAAACGACTGCGCCCACGGCGCGCGCGATGCCAAGCGGCGCGCCGAGGATGCGGGCGGTAAGGGCGATGGCGAGCACATTGATGGCCGGACCGGAATAAAGAAAGGCCGTGGCGGGGCCTATGCCCGCGCCGCGCATGTAGATGCCGCCGAAGAGGGGGAGGACGGTGCAGGAACACACGGCGAGGACGGTCCCCGACACGGAGGCCACGCTATAGGAAAGCAACTTGTTCGCCTTCGCGCCGAAGTATTTCATGACCGACGCCTGACTCACAAACACGCCGATGGCTCCGGCGATGAAGAAGGCGGGAATCAGGCAAAGCAGGACGTGTTCTTGAGCATACCACTGCACGAGGTACAGCGATTCCAACACGGCGCTTTGAAAGCGCGGCGCGGTTACGGGCAGAAAATAGGCGGCGAAAAATCCGGCCGTCAGCCCCAGCAGAATCTTAAGTTCCCGGTTCATCGCATCCATCCAAGTTTTCGCTTGGCGTCGGCCCGAATGACCTTCATCGTGCAATCGAAGATGTCGAGGATGCAGGGGGTAGCGAGCGTGAGGTGGACGCGCACGCCTTCGCGTCGTTCATGGACGATGCCCGCGTTGCGCAGCGCGCTGATATGGCGGGACAATGTAGATTTGTCCGTCGTGAAGAGCGGCTCCAGTTCGCATAGACAACGTTCCTTCCGGCTCAATTCATCGATGATCTTCAGCCGGTCGGGATGCGCCAAGGCCTTCATCACGCGCGCCCGTTCCACAAACTCCTGCTCACTGGTTTTCGACTTCATGCGTCCACTATTGCTTAATTGCGCAATATTGCAACAATAAAAGCGGTGGCGGGGGCGAGGCAAGCATGGACGGTCTCCGGTTTCGATTCGCGTGACGGGAGTGAGCCGATCGTGGTCCACCCGATTTGGCATGCGGGTATGGGGTGCAAGAATATTTGACGCGATAATCATTTATTTGCTGTTCAAAATGTATCGGCGTGTCTAATATGTTTGACAGCAGTAAGGCTCTATTACCAGAACGGTTCAACCATTGATGAGGAGAATGAGTATGAAACGACGTTTGGCGGCATATTTGCTGGTGACCTTGAGTGTGATCTTCATGTCCACCGGAGTTCAGGCCGAAACGGCACCCGAGACATCCAACGAAGGCCTCCCAGCCATCGTCACCTTCGGCGGTCGCGCCAGCGACAGTATTGTGGAAGGGCTGACAGACATTCTCATTCCGTTTCATCACGGCCCCCATCATGTGCTCTTCCTTAATCCTCGCGTTTCCGCCACCGACCGTTCCGAAGAGGAGCTCAATATCGGTATTGGGGTGCGACGCCTCTTTGACGACCAGAAACTTATTCTCGGGGCGAATGCCTATTACGATTCCCGCTGGTCCCGATACAACAACCGCTTTGAACAGTTTGGTTTCGGCGTGGAGCTGATGAGTGAGTGGGTGGATGCGCGCGCGAACTACTACCGTCCCGAGAGCAAGTCGGAAGTGATTCAGGTGGAGGAAGTGGAAACCACAACCAGCCGGATCCTGTCCGAACGCTGGGGGGCGCCCGTGCCGCGCGGTCATGACATCCGGCAAGCCCGGACGCGCGACATTTCCACAACCACCACGCGGCAACGTTTTGAGCGTTACGAAGAGGCGATGGAGGGATTCGATGCGGAAATCGGTGTGCGGCTTCCGATCTTCGAGGATCTTGCCGAAACGCGGGTGTTCGGCGGGTACTACAAGTTTAATTCCCGTTTTGACGACGACCTGAAAGGATTCAAGGCCCGTTTGGAAATTCGGGCTATGCCCGGATTGACCTTTGACGCGGAATATTTCGAGGACAAGGAATTGCACGGTAGCGATTACTTTGTCGGCGCCCGCGTCCATGTCCCCTTCAATATCGGCGCCCTGTTCTCGGGCCGTAATCCGTTTGAAGGCGCCGGCGAGTACTTCCGTCATGGGACGGAGCGCCCGTTCCGCGATCGCATGCTGGAAATGGTCATGCGTGATATCAAGATCCAACATGAAGAATCCGACTTCATCGAAAACGAGGCGGCGCGCAGTGTGAGTACGACGCGCGCGCGGGTACGCGAATCGGTCAAGACGGTGAAGGACATCAATTTTGTTGATCAGGATAGTGCCAGCCCGATTGAAAACGGAACCTGGGAGCATCCCTATCGGGAGATTCAAGAGGGCGTGGATAAGGCGTTCGGACGCCAGCACGTATTCGTGCTGGCCGCTGCGGGGCCGTATCAGGAGAACGTCGTATTGACGGAAGGCGTGAAGCTGATCGGCAGCTCGCTGCCCCTTCGTTTGCCGGGCAATCATTTCTTCTATGTCGGCGGCTTGCCGTTCGTGGACGGAATGAATCTGGGCCCGACCATTACCGCCGCCAACCGCACGTTTATCGGCGGGTTCGGTGTGTTGAACACGGACTTCGGCAATCCGGCCATGGATGTGACGGTCGCCGGCGCGACGTTTGATATCAGTCGGGCGGGTATCGTCGGGCTGAATGCTTCGGACGTGGTAATCGCCCGAAATGTCGTCGTGGGTACCAGCATCGGTATTGCCCTCGCGGCGGAAGGCTTGCCACGATTCCGATCGCGGATCAAGGACAACACGGTTGTCGGTACCGATGAGATCGGCATCGGTATCCTCGGTGTAGGCGCCAGTGGTCGTTTCGAAGCCGACGTGACCGGGAATGCCGTGGTTGGTGGTAACGGTCCGGGCATCGGCATTGACGCATTCAATTACAGTCAGGCGCGGGTGAATTTGTCGGACAACATCCTGGTCGGCAACGACGGGCCCGGCGCCTTTGTGGAGTTGTTTGCCACGGGTCGCGTGGCGTTCAACAACTACGACAACATAATCGTCGGCAACAACGGTCCGGGCGTCATCTTCCTTGGGATCTCGGGCGGCCCGGTGCTCGCCGATACGCGTGATGTGCTCTTGGTGGGCAACGACGGGGACGGCCTGTTGTACGAGATGCTGAGTATCGCCGGCGGAGTGGATGCGTCGTTCACGCGCGTCCAGTCCGTGGGCAACAACGGCATCGGCGTGGGGGTGATGGGCATGTCGCTCCTTGGAGACACCCATGCCTCGTTTAACAACGTGTTCGCCATCGGGAACGATGGGCCGGGTGTAGGCGCGGAGATGGCGTCCCTCCTGGGCGACTCCTCCGTGGGCTTTAACAATGTCTTGGCCGTCGGGAATAACGGCCCCGGCGTGGTTGGTTTCGCCAGTTCGATCCTGGGCGATGCCTCGGTATCCGCGCGGAATGTGCTGGCGCTCGGAAACGCGGGCGAAGGGGTGCTGGCCGTCAGCCAAGCGTTACTGGGTGACGCCTCGGTATCCTTGGACTCGATAGCAAGTGTTGCGAATGCCCAGGAAGGCGTGGTCGGCGCCGCGTTGTCGGAATTCGGCCATGTGAATGTCGATGCCCGGAACATCATCGCCGTCGACAACGGCGCCGACGGCGTGTTCCTCTTCGGCGCTTCCATCCTGGGCGATGTGGATATCCGCGCAGAGCGGATCCTGGCGGTCCTGAACGGCGACGACGGGGTCCAGATTGATGCCGTAAGCGACTTGGGCGACATCAAGATTCGTGTGATCAGCGTCTTTGCATTGGACAACGATGATGACGGCGTGAACATCAACGCGGACTCGATCGCCGGAGATATCGACATCAAGCTTCGCCAGGTAGAGGCGCACTTCAACGGGGACGAAGGGATAGATCTCGACGCCTACACCGTCTTTGGCGACGTCAACGTGGATGTGGCGCGCAGTGGCGCCAACTTCAACGATGACGACGGTATTCGCATCAGCACGGGATCGGACATGGGCGATGTGTGGGTGCGGTTGGCGGATGTCGAGGCCTCGGGCAATATGGGGGACGGGATCTTCACCGAAGCGTATGCGGGAGGTCGGATCTACTTCACGGGGCGCCGCTTGATCGCGAACGACAACGGCGACACCGGGATCAATCTGGATCTGGAGTCCGACTTCGGGGTCGATGCGCGGCTGGTTGAAGTGCAGGCCAACGATAATGGCAATGCAGGGATCTTCGTCGATGCCCGGACCTTGGTGGAAGGCGACTCGACCATCCTGGTCAGGCACTCGGAGGTGTTGAACAATGGGGGCTTTGGTCTCTTCTTGTCGTCCTTCACCGAAAGCGGCGATGCCGTCAATGTGTTGTACTTCGTGGATTGGGATTCATTCGCATTGGTAGCCAACAGCAACGACGGCACGGCCAATAACATCATTGAGCCCTGATCGACTACAAAGGGCGATGCAGAAGCGGGAGCGTGGCGACACGCTCCCGCTTTTCATGGAGTGGCGGGACAGCAGGGTCCCCGTGAGCATGTGCGTCCCCGTAGGCGAAGGAGGGGGTGACACATCCGGGTCATGACGTTGGATCCGGTTTTTTCAAGGTGGCGAGGGCCGTTTCCCGTCCGCTCGGATAAGGTGGAGGGCCTTCAGGCTTTCGGCAGCCGCAAGGCCAGCAGGCCGGAAAGCAAGATCAACAGCGCGGACGTCCAGAGACAGCCGACCAAGCCGTACCCCTGGAAAACGACACCGGAGAGCAGGGTCCCCAATAGGCGCCCGCCCGCATTGGACATGTAGTAGAATCCCACGTTCATGGCCACGCGGTCGCCCTCGGCATAGGAGACGATGAGATAGGAGTGCAGCGAGGAATTGATGGCAAACGCGATGCCAAAAAGGATCAGGCCTCCCAACACGGCGGCCGACGGTTGAATATCGTGTCCGACCGCTATCGCAATGAGTATCGGTATGGGGAGTAACGCAAAGGCCCATATCATGGCGTGCCGCCCGATGGGCGCTTGGCCTTTCAAGCTTCGCGCCAGAATCTGGGGCGAGAAGGCCTGCACCGCGCCGTAGCCGATGACCCAGAAAGCCATGTAGCCGCCGACTTGCGTGAAGGTCCAGCCCAACACGGAATACAGAAAGATCGGGAGGCCGACCACGAACCACGCGTCGCGCGAGCCGAACAGAAAGAACCGCGCGGCGGAAAGGATGTTGATTTCGCGCGTGTGCGACAGAATACTGCTGAACAGCGGTTTTTCTTTGGCCCGCCCAATATCCTTCGGCAACGACAACACCGCCATGACCAGAAGGAGTGCCAATCCGCCGGCCATGGTCCACAAGGCGCCGACAAAGCCCAGCGCGGCTAACAGAAAGCCGCCAAGGAAGAAGCCGATCCCTTTCAGCGCATTCTTCGAGCCGGTAAGTAAGGCGACCCACTTGAACAGCAGACTCTGCTGATCGTCCGGTACCAGTGCCTTGATCGCGCTCTTGGCGCTCATTTTGGTGAGATCCTTGGCGATTCCCGAGAGCGCCTGTGAGGCCATGACGTAAGCGACCACGGCGGTCGTCGCCCATTCGGGATTCAACTGGGTCAGCATGGCGAGGGCGACGACCTGCAGGGACAGCCCCCCGAAGAGCGTGAACCGCAATCCCATGCGCGCGCCGAGCCAACCGCCAACGAGATTGGTGACGATGCCGAAAAATTCGTAGAGCAGAAAAAGAAAGGCCAGTTGAATGGGGGTGTAGCCCAGCCGGTGAAAGTGCAGCAACACCAACATGCGCAACGCGCCGTCCGTGAGGGTAAACCCCCAGTAGGCCAGCGTGACCAGGATATAATTACGAATGGTGGACATACTCGGCCAGCTCGATCATGCGATTGACATAGCCCCACTCGTTGTCGTACCAGGCGAAGACTTTCACCTGGGTGCCGTCCACGACCATGGTGGATAAGGCGTCGACAATTGCGGAACGGGGATCGGTGCGGTAATCGATGGAAACCAACGGCCGTTCCTCGTAGCCGAGGATCCCCTTCAATGCGCCTTCCGCCGCCGCTTTGAGGAGCGCGTTGACCTCTTCCACGGTTGTTTCCCGTTCCACCTCGAACACGCAATCGGTCAGGGAGGCGTTGAGCAGGGGCACACGCACGGCAATGCCGTTCAGTTTCCCTTTCAGGTCGGGATAAATCATGGTGATGGCCGTGGCCGAACCCGTACTGGTCGGGATGAGCGACAAACTGGCTGCGCGCGCGCGACGCAGATCCTTGTGCGGCGCGTCAATGAGTGTTTGGGTGTTGGTCATGTCGTGAATGGTGGTGATGATCCCGTGCCGGATGCCTAATCCGTCGCGTATTACTTTCACCACGGGCGCCAGGCAATTGGTGGTACACGAAGCCGCGGTCAGAATCCTGTGTTTGACCGGATCGTACAGATGATGGTTCACGCCCATGACGACATTCAACGCGCCTTCCTTGACGGGGGCGGCCACGATAACGCGGTCGGCGCCGCGCGCGAAATGGCCTTCCAATGATTCGGGCGTCTTGAACTTGCCCGAACAGTCGAGCACGAGATCGACGCCGCTCGCTTCCCAGTCGATGGCTTCAGGGGTTTGTTCCCGGGTGAAGAGCAGTTCCTCCCCGTCGATCGTCATCGTTTCTTCATCGGCCCGCACGGGGACCGGCCAGCGCCCGTGAATGGAATCGAATTCCAACAGGTGCGCGCAGCAAGCGTCGTCGCCTTTCGGCTCATTGATGTGGACGAACTCGACATCCGTCCGGTTCCATCCGGCGCGCAGGACCAACCGGCCCATGCGCCCGAATCCGTTGATGCCAATGCGTAGCGGGTCTTTATTCATGGTGGGATTAGCGTATCGGCGTAGGTTGCGTCATGTCAATGGCGGTCACCGTTCTTGCGGAATGTCCGCCGGATGCTATGGTGTCCGCATGTTCTTCCAAGGAGTGTTATGATGTCTGAGTCCAATGATCCCCGGAAAACCACAGCGCGAAATGTCTTGGGCGGCCCCTTGAGTGCATGTAGTCGGGACCCGATGACGGGTTTCTACCGCACCGGAGCCTGCCTGTCGGGGCCGGACGATGTCGGGTGCCATGCCGTCTGCGCGGAAGTGACGGAAGAATTCCTGGCGTTTTCCGCTTCCGCCGGAAACGATCTGTCCACTCCGCGCCCGGAATACGGGTTTCCGGGGCTCGAACCCGGTGACCGCTGGTGCGTGTGCGCGGCGCGCTGGAAAGAAGCCTACGATGCCGGGGTCGCGCCGCCTGTGATCCTCAAGGCGACCAGCGAAGCCGCATTGCAGTATGTGTCCTTGAACGAACTTCAAGCGCATGCGGCGGGATGAACCGGGAAGCATGGTCTCGTGTGCGGCAAACCGTGATCAGTCTACGATGGTATTTTGAGGCATTTCCATCAGGTGCACGGCGTCGCGGTACGCTTCTGCCGGGCTGAAGAGCGGAGCCAGATTGGGCGTGATCCAGATCGTAAACGGTTCCTCGTGCTCAATGAAGAGTGCCTGGTAACGGGACATCCCCTTGAGAAGTTCCGTCCCCTCTTCCCTGCCCAGAATGAAAAGCGCTTGGGCGAGTCCGTACGTGTCCGCCGCGGCCGGGCCCACGACCAAAACGGTTGCCGTGCCGTCCGCCGGCCATCCCGAACGGGGGTCAATGATTCGGGCGACTGGTTCTCCGGCGACCGTTGTATAGTGATGTGGCAATCCGAACAGGGCAAAGGCTGCGCCATCGGGTAGCATGACATGGCCCGCCGGGCGGTTCGCGTCGGCCGGATGGGGTACCGGGCGGCGCCATGCTTCGTGGGGGGCGGCGCGTCCCAGACCGCGTCCGTAATCACCCATGTCGATCAACACATTGCTCGTCCCCTGACGCCGTAGATGGGCCATGGCCAGATCAATGACATACGGTCGTGAAAAGTCGTTCACGTCCAACTGTGTTTCATTGGAAAGGAGCAACAGCGAATGATCCCGCACATCCACCTTATGGGGGCCCACGCCCCTGCGCGCCGCATGGACGAGGGGTGTGGGAAGAAGTTCATCCGGCTCGGTCCGAAAATGTCGGATCCAAAGATGGCGCAGGGTCGCGTCCGTGATGTCAAAGACACCGCCGAGATCCAGGCTCAGGCGCTGCGCGTATTCCAGCATGTGCTGGGTGTCGCGCGAGATGGGGAACCGGGAAATCGTAGCGATTCGGTTAGCGCGCGAGATTTCGCTGTCGGGCGAGTAGATGTCGATGAGCGGGTAGATCCGGTCTCCGTGCATGCGGAGGACTTGAGCGGCCATCGAAAGGGATTCCTCGCCTCCGATCGGTGCATACAACGTGGCCTGCTCGCCCATGACGGTGAGGGTCTGCTCCGCCAGTCGGGGGCGCTCCCCGCAACCGGCGAGGGCAAGCAATCCCGCGAGGGAAGCGGTCCATAAGCATGTCCGTGACTTCATTGTCTTGAAGGTTTCTTGCGTCAGGTTTCGAGCCGATAATAATAGCCCTCGACAAATATATGTGAGGGGTCGATGCCTTTGTCCAGCAACATCGCCTGCACGTCATAAATCATCTCATACGCACCGCACAGATAATACTGCGCCTCCCGAGGCAGGGCGCGCGGCGCCAGAAAATCCGTGACGCGCCCGTGAAAGAAGGCGCCGCTTTCGGAGGTCAGACAGGGATGATACGCGTAGCGTTCGAACTCCGAGCGGTAGAACAAGTCGTCTTCCTTCCGCACGCCGTGAATCAGTGTCAGATCAAGATCCGGATGCGTTCGGATATAGGCGCGGCACGGCGCCACGCCCGTGCCGGTGGCGATGAACCATAGCGGACGCTGTGTGTCGCGAACCACGAACTGGCCGTAAGGTCCGGACAGGTCGATGGTATCGCCCTCTTGCAGGCGGATCAGTTGCGGCGTCAACACGCCGGTGGGCACATAGCGGTAAAGCACGTGCACGTGTTCGTCCCGCTCGCCGCTTGCAATGGTGTAACTGCGGTCTTCTGTAACGTCCTTGCCGTGTAATGTGATCAATCGGCCCGCGTCAAACACAAGGCCATTGCGTTCCAGAACCAATTCATAGCCGGACTCGGAAAGGCGATTATGCCGCGCGACCCGCGTGCTGGTGCGGGTGACTTCCAAGTCGGGTACGTTGGCGATCTTCGTGATGTTCATGGTCATGCGTTTACATCATAGTCTCACAGGCGGCGGGGCGGTTGCAAGAGGGGAGCCGCCGTGTGACCTATACCAATGCCTAATTCTTCTCGGTATATTGTCCTACCCACCCCGGCCTTCCTCCTCCGCCGAGGCTATGGAGGACAAGTCGGCCACCCCTCCCAGGAGCCCGTTGAAAAACGCTCCTCGGGCATGCCATCCACACCCTCAC
>SKXR01000045.1 GCA_007128275.1 Kiritimatiellia bacterium | reverse complement strand
TGGGCGATCCGGCACAGGTCTTTGAGCAAGTCGCGGTCGTGGCGGAAGTAGATACGCAACATCTTGGGCAAGGCGAAGGTGAAGTGGCGGTGCGGTACGGGGAACAGAATACGGTTGACCCGCGGACGGGCCAACAACTAAACAGGGGTATATATCAGCGGAATGACATGGATAAAAGTTCAGGGCTCGTAAATACGGGCTCGCGCCTCACCATCTTGCTCAACACCCAACACTTCACTCGTGCCGCAGGGCGACGATGGGATCGAGGTTGGCGGCGCGGATGGCGGGATAGAGTCCGAAAACGATACCGATGGTCATGCTGATGCCGGCGGCAAGGATGAGACTGTACGTCGTGACCACGGTGGGCATCCCGGCGAAGTAGGTGATCAGCCACGGGATGCCGATCCCGATCGCCAACCCGATCATGCCGCCGATGGACGAGAGGACCACGGTTTCCACAAGAAATTGACTGATGATCTGGCGGCGCCGCGCGCCGATGGCGCGCCGCACACCGATTTCGCGCGTGCGCTCGGTCACGGACGCGAGCATGATGTTCATGATGCCGATACCGCCCACCAGTAAACTGATGCCCGCGATGGACCCGAGCACGATGTTGAACGTCCGCTTCGTGGCTTCCGCCTGCCGCAACAGCGCGAGCGGCACGTCGATGGCATAATCTTCACTGGGATGAAACCGTTCCAACATGGCGCGGATTCCGGCGGCCGTCGGTTCCACCTCGTCGATATCGTTGACTTCCACGATGATCTGATGCAGTTCCACCAGTTCCACTGCGCGGGAACCCGTCATACGCTGCACAATGATTTCACCGAATCGTTCGCGAAAGACATGAATCGGGATGTAGATGTCCGCGTCGGTATCCAATCGCTTATCGCTGCCCACTCCGCCTTCGGATTGCAGGACCCCCGCGACTTCAAACACATGGGAACCGACCCATACCTGTTGTCCCACCGCATGGCCTGCGGCGAGCAGCCGACGCGCGGCCGCTTCGGACAGTACGCCGACCGGCGCGGACGCCTGCATGTCGCGTTCTTTCAAAACGCGGCCCGCCAGCACGGGGCGATCCACGAGGGCAAACCATTCCGGGGTGGTCCCCACGACGCGCAAATCCATCCGGCGCTCCCCCACCCGCGCTTCCTGGCGCATGATCCGGGCGGGTACCGTACCGCGCACGGAATCGAACGTTTCCCGGATGCGCTTCTCATCGTTGTAGAGCAGTCCGTACACGCTCATGAACGAGGTCAACTGGGCTGCAGTCGCTTCTTCCACGGGTTTTTCCGAGCGCAAGATGATGATATTGCTGCCCAGCCGCCGAATCTGTTCGAGGGCCTCCTGATTGGCGCCCTCGCCCACCGCAAGCATGGCAACGACACTGCCGACGCCGAACACGACACCGAGCGTGGTCAGGAAAGAGCGCAGCTTGTGCAGCAACAGGTTCTTCAAGCCCAGCTCGATATCGCGAATGATGCGCACGTTATGCATGGGCGCCCCTATCGATATTGTCGATGATGCCGTCGCGCATATGCAACCGGGACGAGGCAAACGCCGCGATTTCGGCTTCGTGGGTAACCATGATGACCGTCATGCCCTGTTGATTGAGTTCCTGCAGAAACTCCATGATCTGCGCGCTCGTGGAGGTGTCCAGATTTCCGGTCGGCTCATCCGCCAACAATATACGGGGCTCATTCGCCAACGCGCGCGCAATGGCCACGCGTTGCTGCTGACCACCGGACAATTCCGATGGGCGATGCTGCAAGCGGTCCGCCAATCCCACCCGCTCGGCGAGTTGCTCGGCGCGTTGGGCGCTTTCCAAGGTTGGAACGCCCTGGTAATAGAGCGGCAACTCGATATTCTCGCGGACGGAGAGTTGCGGGATGAGATTGAAGCTCTGGAAAATGAAGCCGATCCGTTGCAGGCGGATTTCGCTGAGCCCGTCGTCGTCTTTGCGGGACACATCCTGTCCATCAAAGAGGTAGAGTCCCGACGTCGGTCGATCCAGGCAACCGAGCAGGTTGAGCATGGTGCTCTTGCCCGATCCGCTGGCGCCCATGATGGCCCAAAAATCGCCCCGTTGGAAGGAGATGGTCACTCCCGCCAGCGCATGAACCTGTGCGGACCCCATCTGATAGGTCCGGCGCACGTTCTCGAGCTGAATGAGGTGGGGGTCCGGGTTATTCACGATCAGCGTTCCTATCCATACTCATCCAACCGGGACGGTGGCCGGTTCAGGTTCAATCGGCTCAGGTGGCTGCGCCGGCGCTTCAGGCCGTCGCGAGGCGTGCAAAGGCGGATTGAGCAGGACGCGCTCGCCGGCTTGCAGACCGCTCAAGATGTGCACCATCCGGTTGTTATCCAGTCCGACCTCTACCACGCGCGACGGGGAACCGCGCGGACCGGCCACGTATACCAAGGTCTCGCCGCCGACACGGACTACGGATTGCAGCGGGACGTACACCACGTCGTCGAGCTCCTTGATGATGATCTCCGCACGACAATTCATACCCGGCCGGAGGGAGTCCGCGGCGCCGTTAATATGCACGTCGGTCTGATACACTTTCAGGTCTGGATTCAGCCAGCCGTGTTGGGCGTCGGGCAAGAGCGCAATGCGGCGCACGCGTCCCTCGAACGTCTGATCCGGCATGGCATCGACATAGACACGCGCCGGCATCCCGTCCGCCACCTTCCGTAGACTGGATTCATGAATACGGATTTCCGCCATCATGGCGGCCGCCGTGGGCAGGTATATGAGATCCTGTCGTTCGCGCACTTCCTGGCCCTCGCGCAACGGTTCGTCGGAACCGCGACGTCCTTGTCCCGTGGTCACATATACGGCCATGCCATCGGCCGGCGCCACAATGCGGCACTTCGCGATCTGTTCCACAATGCGGTCCAGGCGATCCACTTGACGTTCGTGTTCCGATTTCTTGGCCCGGAAATCCGCTTCCGCCTGAACCACGTCGGCGGAGGCGCGGAGCCGAACCCGTTCGAGCGCCATGCGCTTTTGGTCCACATCGCTCTCGAGTTCTTCCAGTTGCTGTTGGTGCGTGTACATCTCCAACAGCTTCAGCTTGCCCTCGGCGAGTTCCAAGTCAATCGTCGCGCGGCGGGCGGCCAGTTCGTCGGCCTGCAACT
>SKXR01000065.1 GCA_007128275.1 Kiritimatiellia bacterium | reverse complement strand
CGCGAGAGAGTGTGTATCGTGGATGCCGGACCGTTGGGATATCTCTCCATTGCGGCGCATGGCCACGCGGATGCATTATCGTTCACGCTTAACATCGGAGGCGACCCGGTGATTGTTGATCCCGGCACCGGGTCCTACCATGCCGACCCGGCGTCGCGCGCCTATTTCCGGAGCACGCGCGCGCACAACACCGTAACGGTGGACGAGCTGGATCAATCGGAACCGGGCGGCGTGTTCTTGTGGGCGCATCACGCGCACGCGCGGTTGTTGCAGTGGGGCGATGACCGGGTCGTGGCGGAGCATGACGGGTATCGTCGTCTTTCTGATCCGGTCCTGCATCGCCGGGCCGTGAATTGCTCGAACGACTCTCTGGTGGTCGTGGACGAACTGGAGGCGAAAGGGGAACATGTGTACGAGTTTCGACTGCACTTCTCGCCGGCCTGCCGGGTGAGCGAGGCGGACGATGGATTCGTGGTGGAATGGCCGAATGGGCGGCTAGGGATTTCGCGTGACCCGGGATTGACGTATCGTGTGGCGGTGGGGGAAGACGAGGCG
The DNA here is from genome assembly GCA_007128275.1 of Kiritimatiellia bacterium. Classification (GTDB taxonomy): domain Bacteria; phylum Verrucomicrobiota; class Kiritimatiellia; order SLAD01; family SLAD01; genus SKZA01. The sequence goes on along the minus strand of SKXR01000065.1, from coordinate 2,599 downwards.
GGATGGTATTCGCCGGGGTTTAACCTCAAAGAGCAGGCGCCCACGCTGATCGGCGCGGTGCGCGTGAAGGGGTCGGCGCGGTTCAGCCATATGATAGCGTTTGAGGTTGCAGGTTGAAGGGTCCGCGTTTCGGGAGGAGAGTGTGCGTATGAGTCGATGGTTGAAAATGCGAGTGACGGCGATTTGTTTGTGCGTGGCGATCTGGAGCGTTGCGTCGGCGGAGGTGTTGGACGTGTATTTCCTGCGTCACGCCCAGACGATGGCGAACGTGACGCGCGAGTATACGGAAGAGAATCAGCGGACGTTTTCGCCGCTCGGCGAAGTGCAGGTTGACGAGGTAACCGAAAAACTGGCCGACCTGCACTTTGACGTGGTGATCGTCAGCCCGGCTTGGCGCGCGCAGCGCACGATCCTGCCGTATTTGAAGGAGCGCGGCTTGCAGGCGGAAATCTGGCCGGAGCTGTACGAGTGTTGCTGGGACCGCGAAACGGAAGAAGAGGAGCCGGCGCTGATCACGACAAGCCGGATCGAGTTGGAGGATGACGTGCGCGCGTATATCCGTTTTCGGGACGCGGAGGCGGTGTACATGTTTGACGTCGATACCCCGGCTCGCGGGGATCTCATGGTGGCGCGGGCGGTCGAACTGATTGAAGCCCGTTTCGGCGGGTCCGGAAAGACCGTGTTGGTGGTGGCGCATTATCATACCGGTTCGCGCTTGTTGACGGCGCTGTTGGCGGACGATTCGCCCCGCGTGATTCGTCCGGCCAACGCGCGGCTATCGCATGTGCGACAGGACCCCGACGGGCAATTTCGGTTGCTGATGTTGAACGATGAGGACGTGGACCATGGAAACTTTTAACGAGCGGGACATGACAGGTGAGATTGAAAATGGTGCGTCGACGGGAGAAGGCACGGCGCCGGTATCGGCGTGGCCGACGTTGACTCCGGTGGAGGTGCGGGTGTTGGGATGTCTGATGGAAAAGGCGGCGACGACACCGGAGTATTATCCGCTTACGCTGAATGCGTTGACGAATGCGTGCAATCAGAAATCGAATCGCGATCCGGTGATGTCGGTGTCGGACTCGGAGGTGCAGGAGGCGTTGGACGAGTTGCGGCACACGCATCGTTTGGCGGCGCTGGTGCACACGGCGGGCAGTCGCGCGGAGAAGTTCAAGCATACGCTTACCAGCCGCATTCCGGTGGAGCGCCCGCAGGCGGCGGTCTTGTGCGAGTTGTTTTTGCGCGGGCCGGAAACCGTGGGCGAATTGCGGACGCGCGCGTCTCGGTTGTGTCCCTTTGAGCGGTTGGACGAAGTGCAAAAGGCGTTGGACGAGTTGGCAACCCATCCGGACGGGGCGCTGGTGGTCCGGATGCCGCGTGAACCGGGTCGGCGCGAAGCGCGCTGGATGCACGTGCTCGGCGGAATGCCCAAGCCGGACGCCGGCGAAACGGCGGCGATGCCGGAGGCTGCTCCTCCGTCGGCCATGGAGGAAGAGGTGCAACGATTGCGCGGCGAGGTGGATGCATTGAAGGCGGCGTTTGCGGAGTTCCGGCGTCAGTTTGAGTAGTGCGGCGTCTATGTGAGAGGGGATGTGCATGGCAAATAATGGCAAGTATTGGGTGGGATTTGATCTCGGCGGCACGAAGATGCTGGCGACGGTGTTTGATACCAAATTCAAGCCGGTAGCTTCTGAGCGGAAGAAGACCAAAGGGAACGAAGGGGTTGAGGCGGGCCTGAAACGGATTGTGCAGACGGTCGAGCGCGCGCTCGAGAAGGCGGGGATTACCCGTGAACAGTTGGGGGGTATCGGGGCGGGTTGTCCCGGCCCGCTTGATCTGGATGCGGGCGTGATTTTGCACACGCCGAATCTCGGTTGGGAAAACGTGCCCTTGCGGGCGACGTTGGAGAAGGCGTTTGGTTGTCCGGCGGTGATTGCGAACGATGTCGATGCGGGTACGTATGGCGAGTATCGTTTTGGCGCGGCGCAGGGCGCGCGTTGCGTGCTGGGCGTATTTCCCGGAACGGGTATCGGCGGGGCGTGCATCTACGAAGGCCGTATCTTGCGTGGAAAGAAGGGGTCCTGCATGGAGATCGGCCATTTCCCGGTCCATCCTTTCGGGCCGGTGTCCGGGCCGGGCCGGCACGGGACACTGGAGTCGATGACCAGTCGGCTGGCCATTTCGGCGCAGGCGGCGCAGGCGGTCTATCGCGGACAGGCGCCCGCCCTGAAGCAACTGGCGGGAACGAAGCTCGAAGACATGAAGAGTGGCGCGTTGGCGAGAGCGATTCGCGAAGGGGATGTCGTGGTAGAAGAAATTATCCGGCACGCGGCTCGGATTCTGGGCACGACGGTGGCGGGCGTGGTGAATCTGTTGGCGCCGGATGTGTTGGTGCTCGGCGGCGGGCTGGTCGAAGCGATGCCGGACCTTTTCGTGAAGGAAGTGAAGAAGACCATTGATCGGCAGGCGATGAAAGCGTATGCCGATGCGGTTAACGTGGTGGCGGCCAAACTCGGTGATGACGCGGGGGTGCTTGGCGCAGCGGCGTTGGCGGAGGATGGCGTGGTCAGTAAGAAGTAAGAAGTAAGAAGTAAGAAGT
>SKXR01000106.1 GCA_007128275.1 Kiritimatiellia bacterium | reverse complement strand
AGCGGAGGCTAGTCTTCGAGCCGGAGTCGAAGAATCTCCTGTTGCTCCGTGCGCCCCCTTCGCTCAACATGGCTCTTGGATGATGTTCTCTGTCCCCATAATCGCGGTTCCAACCCCTAAGGTGTGGCGAGACGATTTTTCCCGAAGACGGTTGCCAAGTGACCAGATGCCATATTATAGTCGTCATCAATTTCGGAATTTGTTGAATCCGTACCGGTGTTTTCAAGTGTTCTTTTGTTAGCCGGGGTGAGTGAAACGCCCCTGATACGTTTATCAAGGATTTATCGATGGCGCAGGTCTTTGGCCCGTGGGCAAATACAGTGGCGAAGCTCAGCATTGTGCTGGGTGTTTTCTTTGTGGTTGCGGCCCTCGCCACACTGGATACCGTGACTCGTTCCTCCTACGTCCGCTATACCGGACAAGCCCGCCCACAGCCTGTCCAGTTCAGCCACAAGCACCACGCCAATATGGGGATCGACTGTCGCTATTGTCATACCACCGTCGAAGAACAGTCCTTCGCAAACATCCCGCCGACGAGCGTGTGCATGAATTGTCACACCATGGTATGGGCGGATTCTCCGATGCTTGCTCCCGTCCGCGAAAGCTGGGAAACGGGTGAGCCGATCAAATGGACCCGTGTCCATGACCTGCCTGATCATGTCTATTTCGATCACTCCGCACACGTTAACAAGGGCATCGGCTGCGCCACGTGTCACGGCCGGGTTGACGAAATGCCGTTGGTATGGAAAGAACAACCGCTCTTTATGAAGTGGTGTCTGGAGTGTCACCGCGAGCCTGAACAGTTCATCCGCCCGCGCGAAGAGATCTTCAACATGGCGTACGAGGCGCCGAGGAATCAGCGCGAATTGGGCGAACAACTGGTTGAGGAATACGAGGTCAAGACCCATAACCATCGCTTGATGGACTGTTGGATATGTCATCGATGAAGATACACGAGACCAACCTAACACGGGAAGAGCTGCTGAGCGGGAAACGTCCCGGTCAGCGGGCCACGATTCTGGCGCCGAAAGGGAACGACCCGGAACAGGAACGCCAGGAAATCATTTTCAAGGAAGAGTCCGAACGGCGCCTGGATCTGGCGGATGTGCGCGAGCGCCTTTCGGGCAAGGAAGGATCCGCCTTCTGGCAAAGCTTGGAGGAACTGTCCGAGAAGCCCGAGTTCACCGAGTTGATGGCCAAGGAGTTCCCGCGTCTGGCCCCGGACCTCGGCAGCGTAGACCGTCGCAGTTTTCTCAAGCTCATGGGGGCCTCGATGGCGATGGCGGGTTTGACGGCCTGCACCAAACAGCCGCCGGAACGGATTGTTCCGTATGTGCGCCCGCCCGAGGAATTCGTGCCCGGGAAATCCGTCTACTTCGCGACCACCATGCCGCTCGGCGGCTATGCGATGGGGCTACTGGCCGAAAGTCACATGGGCCGCCCCACCAAGGTCGAGGGCAATCCCGAGCATCCGGCCAGTCTCGGCTCGTCCGACGCCATCGCGCAGGCGTCCGTGCTCGGGCTCTACGATCCGGACCGCTCGCAGACCGTCAAGAGTCAGGGCCGCGACAGCTCGTGGCAGAATTTCCGGAACACGTTGACCGCCAATCTGGCCGCACAAGCGAATGTGCAGGGGGTTGGCTTGCGCCTTCTTACCGAGACCATCACGTCCCCTTCGCAGGCCCACCTGATCGAAGCCGTTTTGGAAAAATATCCGCGGGCGAAATGGATCCAATACGATGCCGTGAGCCGCGACAACACCCGTGCGGGCGCACAGCTCGCGTTCGGCGACTATGTGGATACGGTCTATCATTTCGATAAAGCCGATGTGATCTTGTCGGTCGACGCCGATTTTCTGGGGGAAGGCCCCGCGCACGTGCGGTACGCTCGTGATTTCAGTCGCCGTCGCGATGTGGCCGTGCAAGGCACGAAGATGAACCGCCTCTACACGGTGGAAAGTGTGCCTTCGTTGACCGGCGCGAACGCCGACCACACGTTGTCGTTGCGATCGTTGGAGATGGAAAGTCTGGTCCGTGCCGTGGCTCGCGCACTGGGGCTCGACGCGCCGGGCGCCGATCTGTCGGACGAGCAACAACGTTGGGCGCACGCCGTTGCCGACGATCTTCGGGCCCATCGTGGCGCCGCCGTCGTGGTGGCGGGTGAACGGCAAGCGCCGGTGGTTCACGCGTTGGTGCACGCGATCAACGCCGCGCTGGACAGCGCCGGGAACACGGTCACGTATATCGAACCGGTCGAAGCCCGTCCGGACGATCAGCACGCCGCGTTACGCGAACTCGTGAGCGATATCGAAGCCGGCACCGTCCGCATGTTGCTCCAGCTCGACGTAAACCCGGTCTTGACGGCGCCCGCGGATCTGAATTTTCAAGAGCATCTCGAACAAGTGCCGTTCAGCGCGCACCTCGGCTTGTACGAAGACGAGACGGCCGTGAAATCGCAGTGGCACGTGCCCATGGCGCATTACCTGGAAGGATGGGGCGACGCCCGCGCTTTCGACGGGACAACGTCCATCATTCAGCCGCTTATCGAGCCGTTGTACGACGGGCGTACGGTGCAGGAACTGCTGGCCTTGTGCGTTGATCGCGCCGATGAATCGGCGCATGACCTGGTCAAGAGCTTTTGGGAAGAACAGGGAGTGGGCGACCTCTTTGCCACGGCGTGGCGCAAGGCGTTGCACGACGGTGTGATTGCGGACTCGGCGTCGGCCGCCAAGTCCGTGAACGCGTCCACGTCGTTCCCCGCGCAGGACGAGCCCCCGTCCGGCATGGAATTGGTCTTCACCGCCGATTCCGCCGCGTGGGACGGCCGTTTCGCGAACAACGCGTGGTTGCAGGAAATGCCGCGCGCCTTGACGAAGCTGACGTGGGACAACGCCGTTCTGGTGAGTCCGGCCACGGCCGAAGAACATGGATGGGCCAACGGCGATGTGGTGGAAATCACCTACGATGGGCGGTCGGTTCAGGGGCCCGTATGGGTTCATCCCGGTCAGGCGCGGGATTCCGTGAGCGTGCAGCTCGGTTACGGGCGCCGGCACGCCGGCGTCGTCGGCAATGAGGTCGGGTTTGATGCGTACCGGCTGCGCACGGCGACCGCCCCTTGGGTGGGAACAGGCGTGACTGTGACGGCCACGGGCGAACGCTACAAGTT
>SKXR01000278.1 GCA_007128275.1 Kiritimatiellia bacterium | reverse complement strand
GCCTTCCGCGACGTGCTTGAAGAAAGCGAGGATGCACAATGACGGATAAACCGCAGATGATCGTCTTTGGCGAGGTGCTTTTTGATTGTTTCCCCGGAGGGGAACAGGTTCTCGGGGGCGCTCCCTTCAATGTGGCCTGGCATCTACAGGCCTTGGGCGACCAGCCCCGCTTTGTGTCCCGGGTCGGCGACGACGCGATGGGGAAGAAGATCCTGGACGCCATGCAGGGGTGGGGGATGGACACGTCCGCCGTACAAATCGATCCGGTTCATTCGACAGGTCACGTACAAATCGAAATGGTGGACGGTGAACCGCACTATACCATCACGCCGGAAGTCGCCTATGACTTCATCGACGCGGCTGCGATTCCATCGCTGGAGGACGGCGGCATGCTGTACCACGGCAGTCTGGCTTTGCGGCACGCCGTTTCGCGAGACGCCTTTACCGCACTGGCGGGAGACCCGGCCCGTGATCTCTTCATCGATATCAACTTGCGTCCTCCCTGGTGGCGGCAAGGAGAGGTGGCCGGTTGGTTGGCCCAGGCGCGCTGGGCGAAGATGAACGAACATGAACTGCGCGACTTGGGCTTTGCATCACAGGACGTGAAGGCGAACATGAGCAATTTGCAATCGCGTTATGGAGTGGAACAATTGATTGTCACCCGCGGCAAAGAAGGCGTCTTGGTGCGCACCGGGGACGGCGTGTTTCATGCCGTGCCGCCGGGTGAACTGGAACGGCGGGTCGATACGGTCGGCGCCGGCGACGCGTTCAGTGCGGTCTGTTTGCACGGCTTGCGTTCAGGGTGGCCACTTCAGGACATTCTCGAACGGGCGCGGGACTTCGCCGAAAAGGTGATCGGGATACGCGGCGCCACACCTTCCGATCCGGACTTCTACAAAGACTACGTGTAATCAGGAAGACTCCATGTACGAGGAAGCATCCCATTCATTGCTCAACGACATCTTGAATCAGCTGAAGCCCGAAATCAGCGAACAGGATTTGCGGCATTTCTACACCCGGCTCGGCGCCAATTTCTATGCCATTCATACCTTGTTTCATCGGCTGTACGGGAGTCGGCCCGATTTTGAAAAGCAGATGTTGCGTCTGGTGGAAACCATGGCGCGCCAGTATATCAAGCGCCCCAAAAGGCTTCGCGAAATCGATATTGAGCGGGAGAAGAATTACAACTGGTTCCTCTCGCAAAAATGGGTGGGCATGGCGCTGTATAGCAACGGATTTGCGGGCGACCTTAAAGGGGTCCATGAGAAATTGGGATACTTCCAGGAATTGGGTGTAAATCTGGTGCATCTCATGCCGATCATGCGTTGCCCGGAGGGGCGCAGCGACGGCGGGTACGCCGTCAGCAATTACCGTGAAATCGATCCGCGCGTTGGTTTGATGGAAGACCTGCTGACGGTGGCGGCCGGTATGCGGGAACGGGACATTCTGCTGGTGCTGGACGTCGTGATGAATCACACCTCCAACGAACATGACTGGGCGCAGCGCGCGCGTGCCGGCGATCCGGTGTACCAGGACTACTACTACACCTATGCGTCCCGGAATATCCCCGACATGTTTGAGCAAAGCATGCCGGAAATCTTCCCCGAGAACGCGCCCGGCAATTTCACCTGGGACGAGGAGATGGGGCGCTGGGTCATGACCGTCTTCAACGAGTACCAGTGGGATTTGAACTACAGCAATCCCGCGGTCTTCATCGAAATGCTGGACATCATTCTCTATTGGGCCAATCAAGGGGCCGATATCCTCCGCTTGGACGCGGTGGCGTTTTTGTGGAAAAAGATCGGAAGCACCTGTCAGAACGAGCATGAAGCCCATTTGATCCTGCAATTGATGAAAGATTGCAGCCAGGTCACGGCGCCCGGCGTCTTGTTCATCGCCGAGGCCATTGTGGCGCCGGTGGAAGTCATCAAGTATTTCGGTGAAGACGCCGTCATCGCAAAAGAATGCGAAATTGCCTACAACGCCACGTTCATGGCGCTCTTGTGGGATGCGGTGGCCACGAAAAATGCAAAACTGCTTATGCAGGGCATCACCAGTTTGCCCGTGAAGCTCGATCGTGCGACTTGGCTCAATTATGTGCGTTGTCACGACGATATCGGGTTGGGCTTCGATGACCGCGATGTGGAAGCGGCCGGGTACGAGCCGGTCACGCACCGCCGCTATCTGCTCGACTATCTTATTGGAAGTTATGCGGGTTCGCACGCCCGCGGCGTGCCGTTCGGGCAGAACGAAAAGACCGGCGATGCGCGCATTTCCGGTTCGCTCGCCTCGTTGGTCGGCCTGCAATACGCCGTGGAACAGGGCGACGACCGGGCCATGGAAGACGCCATCCGGTTCATCCTGCTCTTGCACGGCATGATCCTGTCTTTCGGGGGCATCCCCCTCCTGTATTACGGCGACGAACTGGGCACGATCAACGACGATGCGTATCTCGATGATCCGCACAAATTCAGCGATACCCGTTGGGTGCATCGCCCGACCATTGACTGGGAAAAGGCCGAGCGTAGAAACACCCCCGGGACCGTGGAGTTCAGAATATTTTCCGCGCTTAAGCGCATGATCTCCGTACGCAAAGAAATTGACGTGTTCGCCGACTTCAACAACCGCGAGCTCATCGAGGTTTCCAATCCGCATCTTTTCGTCTTTGAACGGTACAACCTGTTGCGGCGCACGGAGTCCGTCCTGGTCGTCGGGAACTTCGATTCCAGGCCGCAGGCCCTTGACCTGCGACAGGCCGGCGCCTGGTCGCGTTCACCGTATGGCCGGCTCGTGGACCTGATTTCCGGCCGCCACCCGGACATCGTCAACAACATCCTCGTCATACCCCCGTTCAGTGCGTGCTGGATCAGTGAAATGCTGTAACGGACGCAGGCACGGTCTCGAATTACGCGTTCCCCCGTCGCCGTCCACCCCCGGTCCGCTTGCTCTGGGCAGACGCATATAAGGTTCAATGCTTTCCTGAGTTCCTCATGACTTAGGAAATGTGATGTAAGCCGTTGATTTGTAACCGGGAGTCAATGGCGTAAAGCGTGTTCGCCGCGCCACTTTGGATTAGACGCGCGCGGTGTGGTTTGTCTTCATCCAAAGCGGTGTCGCCGTCCTCTTCCGCTTCGCTACAGAGGACTCTGCCACCGCAGTCCAAATTCCCTTGAGGCGGCCTGCTCGGTCGTTCCTT
>SKXR01000270.1 GCA_007128275.1 Kiritimatiellia bacterium | reverse complement strand
AGCGCGATGTTCAGATCGCGCTGAACGTTTTCGATGACTTTGGCGGCTTCCGCCGTCTTGATCGACGAGGCGCGATGTACGCCCGCCGTGATGATCTCTTCATACACGCCGGCCACCCGTTGCAACGTCTCGTCATCGGCGCCGCTGACGATCTTTGTGATGGCGGTGATGGGCCGGTCCTTGTCGCCGGGGTTCACCCGTTCGGGGGAATAACCCAACTGGAAATCACCCAGCTTCAAACCCGATTCCCGTTCCATGATGGGCAGGCAGACGTCTTCCGTGACGCCCGGATATACGGTGCTCTCGAACACCACGCACATACCCTTCTTGAGTATGCGCCCGACGATGGTCGACGCGCTTTCCAGGTGGCCCAGATCGGGTTCATGTGAATCGTTGATGGGGGAGGGCACCGCAACGATGATGAAGGTGCAGGCCGACAAATCCTCAGGATCGCTCGTAAACGAAAGTCGCGGATTCTCCAGGGCGCCGGGCTCCACTTCGCCATTTTCGTCCGTCCCCGCGCGCAATTTCGCAACGCGTGCGGCGTTCACGTCGAAACCAACCACCTCATACTTTTCGGCAAACGCCGCGGCCAAGGGCAAACCCACGTACCCCAAACCGACGATCCCCACTTTACCTTCTTCGGAACTGTTCATAAATTCATCCATCTTATGCGTCATGAGAGGAGGCACCCTACAGGATTCCCGCGAGGCCGAAAAGAAGAATTGAGAGCGGCTCAGGGCCGCCAGAGATACAACACCCGCGTTCGATCCAGTTCGGACCACGCCGACCAGTGCAAGGGATTCCGCATGCTCATCAGCCAGTCGGTCCAGTCGGGACGGTGCTCGTAGCGAATGATCTTTACCGAAGGCACGCCCATGACTTCGGCGGTACGCTCCACCACATCATCCCAATAACCGATTTCATCGATCATCCCCTCTTTCAACGCGTCGTCCGCCGTGAACACGCGGCCGTCGGCGATCCGGCTCATGGCCGCATCATCGAAGCCTCGCGATTCCTGTACGATCCGCACAAAGCGACCGTACATGGAGTCCACCAGATCCTGGAGGATCCCGAGCTCGTCTTCAGACACGTCGCGAAACGGGTTCAGCATGTCCTTGGTTTCACCCGACTTAATCGTCGTGTCTCGAACCCCGATCCGCTCGCTCAGTTCGTGCCAGTTCAGCGTCTGGATCATGACCCCGATGGAGCCGATGATCGCGGTCGGCTCGGCGATCACCCAGTCTCCCGCCATCGCCGCATAGTAGGCGCCCGAAGCCGCCACATCCCGCGTGAACACCACAACACGGCGGTCGTCCGCACTGTCGCGGAATTGCATCAGGGCGTGATAGATCTCATCGCTCGGCGTCACGGCGCCGCCCGGCGAATCCACCTCGAGGATAATGCCGCGCACGTCTTCGTCGTTGCGCGCGGCACGGATACGGTTTAACAGCAGCTGGACCTTGTCGTACCGCGGCATAAACAGTCCGCCGTCCGCTTGGCGAGCAATGATGCCCTCCAACGGAATGCGTACGACGACGGTATCCCCGTCACCGAACGACCAGCGGGATGTAAATCGCGGAAACTCGTCTTGCGGCTTGGCGCCGACGGCGACGCGTTCCGTGCCGACTAGTGAGCCGAGCAGTAACCCAAAGTTCATGGCCACACTCACCGCGAGGGCAAGCAACACCACCAGCAAAAAGATCCAATAACAGCCCGAAGGCTTTTTCTTGTCCGACATGGGGGATAACTCCGATAGGCCGGCATACATACCACGCCACCGGCATTTGTGCAACAGCCAGACATCCTTTTCCAACAGGCGGCTGGGAGCTCGTTGAAAAGTGCTCCTCGGGCATGCCCTCCACCTCACGGCGGCGGTTACGAAGTAATAGGCCACGTAGCCGCGCCCGTGAGGGCGTGGAACTGTGTGGCTATGACTTTTCCGTCGGGCTGCCCGTGTCCGGGGACCGTTTGACTCTGTGCTTCGAATCGGCTAGAATTCCATGAGAATGATATGGATAAAAGGGGACTGAATAGTTATGCAAAAACGTATTCCCTCCATCCTTTGTGCGATATGCCTGTTGATCCTTTTGCCTTCCGGTACAGCGGCCGAAACCACGTTGTCCGCGAATCCGCTGCGCGCGTTCGGAAATCATATCGCCGATGTTGTTGAACAGGCGTTGCCTTCCGTGGTGGTCATTCGCACCGAAGCCATTCGGTACCGGCTTGGGCGCGATTTCTTCTTCGGCCATCTGTATCGCGTTCCGGAGCAGACGGCGGGGCAGGGGTCCGGCGTCATCATCTCCCCGGATGGCTTTGTACTGACCAGCAATCATGTGGTGGACAACGCGCAGCAAATCGAGGTGGTGCTCGATGACGGGACGGTGTATCCCGCCCGGCTGGTCGGCGGCGATTCGCACACCGATCTGGCGGTGGTCCGGATTATCGCAGACCAGGATACGCGTTTCACGCCCATCGAATACGGGGATTCCGACGCCTTGCGCGTGGGCGAGGTGGTGATCGCCATTGGTTCGCCGTATAATCTGCACAGCACGGTCACGATGGGCATTGTCAGTCAAAAGGGGCGTGTGATCGGCATGTTGCCCTACGAGGATTTCATTCAGACCCAGGCGCCCATCAATCCCGGAAACAGCGGAGGGCCGTTGGTGGACGCGGACGGGCGGATGGTGGGCATCAATGCGGCGATTCATGGCGGTGGCGCGCGTGCCACCGGCAATATCGGCATTGGGTTTGCGGTGCCCGTCAATCTCGCGATCCGTGTGGCGGGCTCGCTGATCGATACGGGAGAGATCCGGCATCCGTGGATCGGGATTCTCATGGAGCCTGTTCTGGAGGGCGTGGGGGTGGAAGAGGTGTTTCGGAACAGCCCCGCCGAGGCGGCTGGCGTGCAGCGAGGCGATGTCATTACCCATATCGCGCATCGTCCCGTCACCTCGCCACTTGAAGTGCGTCGCGCCATTTTCCAGCATGCGGAGGAGGAGGCGGTGATGGTGACCGTCACGCGGAATGGAGTACAAAAGGATCTCAATGTGCAACCCGAAGCCATGCCGGACTTTAATGTGCGCCAACGCTAACAGGGCTTGGGCATGACCCGGTCGCGATTGGACCAACTGGTGGTGCAGCGCGGCTTGGTGGAGAGTCGTGAAAAAGCGCAACGCGTGATCCGCGCGGGTTCCGTGCGGGTGGGCAATCAGCCCGCGACCAAACCCGGACACCTGTTCCCGGAAGATGCCGTCATCACGATGGACGAGGCGCCTCGCTTTGTAGGTCGAGGGGGGGAGAAGTTGGAAGAGGCGCTGAACCATTTTTCCATTCCGGTGGCCGGTCAGGTCTGCATGGATGTCGGCGCATCGACGGGCGGATTTACGGACTGCCTGTTGCAGCACGGGGCGCGGCGCGTGTATGCCATCGACGTCGGCAAGGGACAATTGCACTGGAACCTGCGCCAGGACGGTCGGGTTACGGTGTTGGAAGGGGTCAACGCGCGTCACTTGGAACCGGCTTGGTTTGATGAGGAACCCGAGTTTGCCGTAGTGGACGTCTCGTTCATCTCCTTGACGAAGATTCTGCCTGCCGTTACAACCATTCTCGCAGCGGGCGGCGGCGTGGTGACATTGATCAAGCCTCAGTTCGAAGCCGGACGGGAACAGGTCGGCAAGGGCGGCGTGGTGCGCGATGGCGCGGTCCATGAAGCGGTCATTGAAAAAGTGCGGCGGTTCGGCACGGAAGAAGTGGGATGGATGTGGCGCGGGCACTGTGTGTCGCCGATCAAGGGCCCGGCGGGGAACGTGGAGTTCCTCGCGTACTGGAGAAAACGGTGAAGCGAATTGGTGTAATAGCAAATTGCAGGAAGCCCCATTCGGCGGCGGTGCTGCTGCGTCTTGCGGCCAAGGCCCGTGATATGGGCATTGTCCTCGTGACCAGCGATCAGACGGGCGATCTGTTGCCCGACGCGGAGCATGTGGAAGTGGATCGGTTTGCCGAACAGGTGGATGTCATGATGGCGCTGGGCGGCGACGGGACCATGCTGCGTACCGTGCGTATCTTGAACGGGGCCAACACGCCGGTGCTCGGCGTGAATCTGGGCAGTCTCGGTTTCATGACGAGCGTGACGGAAGAGGCCTTGGAACACGCCGTGGAGGTGCTTGTAAGAAAGGAATTCACGCTTTCCGAACGCACGCTTGTGGACTGTGTAATTTTTCGCCGGGACCGGGACGTGGCCCGTTACACCTCCCTGAACGATGTGGTCGTGGGTTGGGGCGCTTCCTCCCGGGTGCTTACGCTGGGCGTCTCCATCGATGAGGATGATGTGGCGCAATATGTCTGCGACGGCCTGATTGTTTCGACGCCGACCGGCAGTACGGGGCATTCGCTTTCCGCCGGGGGGCCCATTGTCCATCCCGAATCGCCGGTGTTCACGGTCAACGTTATTTGTCCGCATACGCTCAGTGCGCGGCCGTTGGTGGTGCCGGATCGCAGTGCGATTCGGGTTCAGGTCCTGGATATCCCCGGGAATAAACGCCCGTTGTTGTCTGCGGACGGCCAGGGAGAGTTTGTGCTGGAGGCGGGGGATCGTCTTGAGATGAGCAAGCATCCGCATTGCGCCCGATTCATTCACCTGCCGGAATACAGCTACTTCTCCGTGTTGCGCCAGAAACTGCACTGGCGCGGGTCCAGTCGGGATGAGATAGGAAGTATCAAGTAAGACGCCGCTCCTTCCTCGCCCATCCCGTCGAACTTTCCGCGGCTACCGTCGTGCGTCCGTCCTACATATGCCGGCTGAGGACGTCGCGGTTTTCCATGAAGTACAGGTAGCCGGAGGCGACGGTGATGAGCGCGACCCCTATGGAGATGGCATACGCGATGTAGCCGAACGCGATATCATATTTCTCGAGCAGTGAGGCGTCCGCTCCGGCGAGGATGTCGTGGCGCACGGCCAACGCGAGCAGAATGATGATAATGGCTACGATCTGCCAGACGGTCTTGTGTTTGCCCCATTTCCCGGCGGATATGATATGGCCCTTTTCAATGGCCAACAGACGGAGCCCTGTGACGAGAAATTCGCGCGCGATGATGATGACCACGATATAGGCCGGGACCAGGCCGAGTTCCACGAAGCTGACGAAAGCGGCGCAGACGATGACCTTGTCCGCGAGCGGATCCATCAGCTTGCCAAACGAGGTGATGCCATACACATTCCGGGCCAGATGACCGTCCAGATAATCCGTGATGCCGGCGATTACGAAGACGATAAAGGCCAGACTCTTGACCATCGGGACGCTATCCGGCAGGGAGAGCAGGGCCAGCATCAATGCGGCCAGGCCAAGTCGACCGACGGTGAGCATGTTGGGTACGTTCATAGGGCGTTCACTCCAAGTACGGCTCCGGCAACTCGTCGACTACGGGCAGGGGGCGTTCCAGCCGAATCGGTTCGCCGGACGGCGAAGGGATCACGACCGCCGGTTCTTCAGGATGGAGCGGGGCCACCTCGTCCGGCGCCCGTCCGCATCGGATCACCGTAAACAAGATCAACAGAAAGAGGATAATCCCGCCGGTATACACGAGGAGCAGGCGCGGCGGCACGCCGGGCACCTTGAGGCGGGGCCGGGAGAGTTTCGGCAATTTGATCTTGTCCCAAGGAATTTTGGGCAGGGACGGCATCTTGAACGGCGGTCGAGGGGAGGGCTGTTCTCCGCCTTGTGACGCTTCCGGGTCCTCGTCGGGCAACAAGGGGGAACGGTCTTTCGGTGCGTGTTTGTCCAGGTATTCATCGATCAGCGGGGCTGAGTCGATTCCCAGATAGTCCGCGTAAATGCGGATGAACCCTTTGGCATAGGCGGGCGCGGCGATGGAACTGAAATCATCCTGTTCCATGGCTTGGATATGCTGGATCTTGATGCGCGTGCCCTTGGCCGCTTCGGATGCCGTGAGCTTCTTGGCGGTCCGGGCCGCATTCAGTTTTTGTCCTAGCGTTTCCATGCTCAGTCCCCCCTTTCCGCTGTGTCTGTTTCATGTTGGGGGATCTCGCCGTCCAGATCGATGAGAATCTCGCGCGGGTCGGAGCCTTGCGGCGGCCCGATTACGCCCCGTTCTTCGAGTAGATCCATCAGGCGCGCCGCCCGCGTATACCCGATGCGCAGCCGTCGTTGCAGCGAAGACGTGGAGGCGCGGCGAGTCTGCCGGATCACTTCAATGGCGGCCTCCATCATCTCGTCGTCTTCTTCCATGTCCGGGAGGACCGCGGCTTTGCTCTCAATCTTCTCTTTGATGGCCCCTTCATATCTCGGACCGCTTTGCGTGCGGATAAACTCAACAATTTTGCGAATTTCTTCGTCGTAGGTCATCGTGCCTTGCGAGCGGATCAGTTTGGAACTGCCGGGCGGCAGGAATAGCATGTCGCCTTTGCCCAGCAATTTGTCGGCGCCGGCGGCATCGAGGATGGTGCGGCTATCCACTTTTTGGGCCACCTGAAAGGCGAGTCGCGCGGGGAAATTGGCTTTGATGGTGCCGGTAATGACGTTCACGGAGGGCCGTTGCGTGGCGAGAATCATATGAATGCCCACGGCGCGGGAGAGCTGGGCGAGCCGCGCAATGGAGTTCTCGATCTCGGACTGGGCCACCAACATGAGATCGGCCAACTCGTCGACGATAATGACGATGTACGGCAAACGATCCGGCGGCCGGTTTTCCGGCGGCTCATCGGCTTCCAGGGTATCCTCGAACAGGTCGGTTTGCTTGACAATGGGCCGCGTGTTATACGCCTTGATGTTGCGAACGCCGACCTTGGCGAACAGTTTGTAGCGCTTCTCCATTTCATTGATCGCCCAGCGGAGGCCGAGGCTGACCTTCTTCGGGTCGGTAATCACCGGCACTACCAAGTGCGGCAAGCCTTCGTAACCGGAGAATTCGACGATCTTCGGATCGATGAGCATCAACCGCATCTGCTCGGGCGTACGCGACATCAACAAACCCGCCAGGATCGAGTTCATGCACACCGTCTTGCCGGAACCGGTGGCGCCGGCAATGAGCATGTGCGGCATATCGGCCAGATCCGCCACCAGCACGTGGCCGCCGACATCCTTGCCGAGCGCGAGGGGCAGGGCGTGCTTGTCGGACCGCCACACCTCGCTTTCCATGACTTCGCGCATGAACACCATCGTGGAACTTGAATTCGGCACTTCGATCCCCACCACGCCCTTGCCGGGGATTGGCGCCTGCACGCGGACGCTTTCCGCTTTCATGACCAGCGCAATGTTATTGCTGAGCCCCACAATCTTTTCGAGGCGGACGCCCGGTGCCGGTAACAATTCGTACCGCGTCACGACCGGCCCGCGTTCCACGTTGGTCACCTTTGCTTCAATGCCGAACTCCGCAAGGGTTTCCTGCAGAATCGTGGAGCCCGCCGTATGGTCATCGGAATAATCAATGCCTTTGACCACCTTATGCGGTTCCAGCAAATCGAGCGGCGGCAGGCAGTAGTCCGATTCGGCGCCGGAAGCGGCCAGCGGCACCACCTCGGCGGCGGGCGCCGGCGGCGCGGGGGGCTTCGGCGGCGCGGGTTTGCGCGGTTCGGGTTTCGGCGGCGGCTCGGCGACGGCCGGTTCCGCCGGGGAGGCGGCAGGCGGGGCGGGTTTAGGAGACTTGGTTTCCATAGCCGCATCGCGCTTCTTCATGGCTTCTTCAAGCCGTTGTCGCCGGACGGACACCTTTCGGGATTCGTCTTCCAGTTGCTGCACGCGGTCTTTGCGTTCTTCGAGCTTTTCATGGACCTGGTTGAACAGCACCACGCCGAGGGCGCCCGCTTTCTTCATCAGGATCCATGGATGGACCTGCGATAGAATGGTCATTCCCGTCAGCAGGACGGCGAGCGCGAGAATGGCGGTTCCCACTTGGCCCATCAACAGCACGAGCCCTTGTGTGGCGAGCAGGTACCCGACCATGCCTCCGTTGCTTCCCACATTGAGGTGGGCGGCCAGTCCCTGCCAGGAGTTCTCCTGAAGCTCGATCAGCACCACGATGGAGAAGTAGACCGCGACCACCCAAAGGACTCGTGTCCAGAGCCGTCCTTCGCGCTGCATCAACAGCATCAGGCCAATGCCGGCAATGACCAGCGGGCTCAGGTATCCGGCGACACCAAATCCCATGAAGAGCAGGAAGGAAAACCATGCGCCTGCCGGACCGATATAGTTCTTGGCGGGGATATTGGGCGGATCCTGAATAAAACGGATATCACCCGGCGCATAGGAAATCATGCTCAGGAGCATCAAGATACAGAGCGCCAGCAGCAGGATCCCCCACGCATCGCGCCAGCCCGTTCGCCGTATTTCTTTCTTTACTGCCATACGTCGAAGCCTATCAATTCGCCCCTCCATTAAGCAAGTCCGCGAATGAGGAGATGGGAAGTCATGACCCGCGCGCCATCGGTATCGACAAGGCGGAGGGGGTCGGGGTATGATGCATCCAGGGTTGACGCCCTCTTTGAGTGAACCCATTCGGAAAGGAGAACGGCCATGATGAAGAGTATTCTGGTGTGTACCGACGGTTCCCGGCACGGCGATGTGGCCTGTGAGTATGCCGTGTATTTGACCCGGCGTCTTCAGGCCCAGCTCACGGGGGTGCATGTGCTCGATTCGCGCATGCTGGAAGGGCCGTTGATGGCGGACATCTCCGGCTGGATCGGGGCCCAGCCCTATGGCAGCCAGCTTCAACAATTTCGCGAAATGTTGGAGCAGAAAGGGAACGCGATTATTGAGGCCTTCAATGATCGCTGTGCCAAGGCCGGGGTGGACGGAGAAGGACTGATCCGTATGGGTCATCCCTCGCGCGTCCTTATCGAGGAGGAGGTGCGAGCGGAGTTGGTCATCCTCGGACAGCGGGGCAGTCATGCTGATTTGGTCGGCGAAGCACTGGGTTCGACCGCCGAACGGGTGGTGCGTCATTCGATCAAGCCCTGCATGGTCACGCCGCCGGCGTTCCGGGAGATCAACAAGATCATGGCGGCGTACGATGGCAGCGCGCATGCGAGTCAGGCCCTCCACGAAGCCATTGAGTTGGCCTTGTCGTTGAATGCGGAATTGATCATCCTCTCCGTCGCGGAAGAAGACGACGGCGAGCGGATGAACGAGATTTCCCGTGAAGGGATGCGCTTGGCGGAGGCGCACGAATGCCGCGCCGTGAACCTGGTATCGGAGGACCCCCGTTCGTCGCGCGCGATATTGGACAATGCGCGCGAACAGGGCTGTGACTTGATTGTCATGGGCGCCTATGGGCACAGTCGGATCCGGGAATTGATCCTCGGCAGTACGACCACGTATGTGATGACCCACGCGGACATGCCCGTGATGCTGGTGCGCTGAGGGGAATGGTTGATGGTTGATGGTTAATGGTTAATGGTTGAAGAATGGTGGAAACGAGCATATTCATCGGAATCCTGATCGTGGCGGTTCTTGCGGCGGCCTGGTGGATCCGGGCGGCCGTGCTCCGCGCGGGGACGTCGACCGACCGGGATCAGTCGATGCTCATGCTGCAGAGCCAAGTCAATGCGTTGGCGCAACAAACCGGGCAGCAGATGGATCAGTTGCGGCAGACGATGCAGTCGATCAGTCAGCACATGTCGCAATCGTTTGATTCGACGCGCAAATCGATGGACGAACAATTGAAGGACGCCTCCGGCGTCATTCAAAACGTCAACAAACAGCTGGTCGCGCTGGAGAAAAGTTCCCTGCAGATCTTCGATGTGGGCAAGGATATCGCCGGTCTGCAACAACTCTTGAAATCGCCCAAGTTGAGGGGCAATCTCGGCGAGTTCCTCCTGGGCGACCTTCTCGCGCAGGTGCTTCCCGCAAACAGCTACGCGATACAGTACTCGTTCAAGGGCAACGAAACCGTGGACGCGATTATCCGCCTCCAGTCCGGCCTGGTCCCCGTGGACGCGAAATTCCCCATGGAAAACTTCAAGCGCATGGGAGATTTGACCGATGAGCGGGAAGCAAAAGCGGCCCGCCGCCTGTTTATCCGCGACGTGAAAGCGCACGTGGACGCCATTGCCTCGAAATATATCCGACCGGACGAGGGGACCTTTGATTTCGCCCTGATGTATATCCCGGCGGAGAACGTGTATTACGAGATCATCATCAGAGACGAGAATCCCGGCGATGATAAATCCCTGTTGTCCCATGCCCTGAACCGGAAGGTCATACCGGTTTCCCCCAGCAGTTTCTACGCCTATTTACAGACCGTCTTGCTCGGCTTGAAAGGGATGGAGGTGGAGAAGGGGGCGCGCGAAATCATGAATCATCTTTCGCGTCTGCGCCGCGAATTCACCGCCTTTGAAGAGGATTTTCGGAAAGTGGGCATGCATATCGATAATTCCGCCAAAAAATACGGCGATGCGCAGAAGCGCCTCACACGTATTGACGGGAAAATGGAGCAGATGGACGGGTTGGTCCCCGTATCCGCGCCGGAAGAAGACGTTCCGGAACAGCGATCCACCGGAACGTGACGCGTCCCGCTTTTGGGGTTGCATAATCCGCTGCCACCGAACAGCATGGATATCCGAAATAAATAATGAATACACGCGTGATAGGCATAGCGAATCAGAAGGGCGGCGTCGGGAAAACCACGACGGCGATCAATCTTGCCGCCTGTTTGGCGGAACGGCGTCAAAACGTGCTGTTGATCGATCTCGACCCCCAGGCGAATTCCACCAGCGGCTTGGGCGTTGAAAAGGAAGAGGGCAAGAGCATCTATCGCGCGTTGTTGGGGGAGGTCGCCCTGGAAACCTTCATCCGGCCCACGGAAGTGAGTCGGTTGGATTTGTTGCCCGCCGAAGTGGATCTGGCCGGCGCGGAAGTCGATATCGCGCGCGCCGACAATTACCTGCACCCTTTCCAGCATGCGCTCGCCCCGGTTCGGCAATCCGGAAAGTACGATTTCATTATTGTGGATTGTCCTCCTTCGCTCGGCATTCTGACGATGAACGTGTTGACGGCCGCAGATTCGCTGCTGATTCCCATGCAATGCGAATATTACGCGCTGGAAGGGTTGAGCGTCATGCTGCGCCTGGTGCAACGGCTCAAGGATAGCGGGGCGAATCCCGGCTTGGAAATCGAAGGCATCCTGATGACGATGTACGATATGCGGACGAACCTGTCCCAG
Source organism: Kiritimatiellia bacterium (assembly GCA_007128275.1). Taxonomy (GTDB): domain Bacteria; phylum Verrucomicrobiota; class Kiritimatiellia; order SLAD01; family SLAD01; genus SKZA01. The sequence goes on along the minus strand of SKXR01000270.1, from coordinate 769 downwards.
CAGGTCGTACAGGAAGTCGCCGTGCATTTTGGCGACAAGGTGTACGAGACGCTCATTCCGCGGAGTGTGCGGCTCAGTGAATCACCGAGTTACGGTCAGCCCATTATTGTCTATGACGGGAACTGCGTGGCGGCGGCGGCGTACCGAAGTTTTGCCAAGGAATTTCTGCAGCGCGCCCGGGGCGACGGCAAAGGCGGCGCGCTTGGCCGCGGCATCCAGAAGCCGGCTCCGTCCGAGCCTCCGCCGGAACCGGAGCCTGCGGAACCCATGCCGGAGCAGGAATCGGCGCCGGAGTCCCTCCCCGGAGATGTTTCGGCGTCCCTGCCTGAATCGGAAGAGCAGGAAGAAGTCAGTAGCCGACAATAAAAGGCCGTTGTCCTGCACAATCACCGTTCACGCTCTCGGCTCACCGTGACGGTTCGCCCTACCACTCGAGTGGTGGTCTTCACGGGCAGGTAGGGCGAGGCCTCTGGCCGAGCCGCTGCGCGTGTGTAGAGATTGAAAAGACCGTTGTCCTTCACAATCACCGTCTACGCTCTCGGCTCACCGGGACGGTTCGCCCTACCACTCGAGCCGCGATCTTCACGGGCAGGTAGGGCGAGGCCTCTGGCCGAGCCGCTGCGCGTGGATAGAGATTGAAGAGACCGTCGTCTTTCACAATCACCGTCTACGCCTTCTGTTTGCCGCGGAACTGCAGAATGATCGGGGCGCCTTCGAGCCCGAAGGATTCGCGGAGGATGCGGGTGAGATAACTGCGGTACGCGTCGTT
>SKXR01000198.1 GCA_007128275.1 Kiritimatiellia bacterium | reverse complement strand
TTGCGCGCGTCGGACAAGGCATCGTCAGCGCCATCGGCTCCTCGCCCACCTACAAGGACGTACTGGAAAATCCGGACCACATCAGTCAACGCGTGTTGGGCCGCGGGCTCGACGCACAAACCGCTTTTGAAATTGTCTCCATCGACATCGCCGACGTCAGCGTAGCCGGTGTGAGCGGGACCCGCGAAGTCGCGAACGTCGGCGCCCTGCTCGAAACCGAGCGCGCCGAGGCCGACAAGAAACTGCGCCAAGCCGAAGCCGAAGGTCGCCGCGCCATGGCCATCGCGTACGAACAGGAAATGCGCGCGCGCGTGCAGGAGATGCAGGCCAAGGTCATCGAAGCCCAGGCCGAAGTCCCGCTCGCCATCGCCCATGCCTTCAAGGAAGGCCAACTCGGCGTGATGGATTTCTATCGTATGCAAAACATCCTGGCCGACACCTCCATGCGCGAATCGCTGTCGCGCGATGAGGAAAAAGGGTCGGGCAAATAATCGGACATGCGGCTCACCAGGGACGGTTCGCCCTACCGACTAACCGGTAGGGCGAGGCGTCTCGCCGAGCCGGGACAAACATCGCCATGTGGGATAGACTCATAGCGCAAGACGGGATCGGCGGGGAAGCCATCATCTGGCTCATCATCGCCTTTCTCTGGGTGGTTGCCCAGTTGGTGTCACGGGCCAAGGAAAGGACCCGCGCGCGTCAACTGGCCGAGCAGGAACCTGAACAGGAACAGCGCTCGGCGCCGGAACGAGAAAAGACGTTTGAAAACGAGATGCGCCGCTTCCTGGAGAATCTCGGATCGGAACCGGCGGAAGAAGAGGATGAATTCGCCCCGGAAACCGAACCGGTGCGCCCGGCGCATCGACGTCCGGTCCAGCGTTCGCGGACGCGCCGCGAGCCGTCGCCCCCGCCCATTCATCTGGTCGAACGCACACAAGAAGCGCCGCGCGCTGAAACGAGTGCCTATATCGAAACCAGTCTCGGAGAGATCGACGCCACCATCGGCGACGAAGTGCTGGATACGGACCGGGCCTACGCGATGCCCGAATCTACACGCGCGGAAGCCATCAACGCGTTCATCAATCCGCGCACCCTGCTGGTGAACCTTAACTATATCCGCATGAACATGCCGCTCATCCCGGTCGCCGGCCTCGACACCACCAACGAGGCCCGTCCCCGTCCCACCATGCATGGACGCCAACAACTTCGCGACGCCATCACCACCCAACTGATCCTGTCCAACCCGCTCGCCATGGGCGAAGACAAGGCCAGCTACACCAAACGCGTGGTCTAAGACCGTCCTCCGCAGGGGACCCGCCACCAGAAAGTATCCCCCACCATGAAAAGTGGCACATATCGCCTACACTCCCGCTTTGACCGGGTCATCAACTATGCAGACAACGACGGCGCTCTGGTTTCCCTCGTGCTTCCCGGCGTCGGCGCCGGCCCCGGCAATGTCATCGTCCATGCCCTGCCCGATCCCGTCCCGCCACATGTCGAAGTCACCGAAGACGGGATTGCGTTCGGCCCTCACACCGTATCCCGCGCCGACATGGAAGCCTACGATGCGCACCTGACCATCCAACGCCTGCCCACACACGACGAACTCGACGCGCGTATCCGGCCGCTCGTTCCCATGTGCCCGCAACAAAGTCTTGCGTTCCTCTTGGATGAAGACCGAGAAAAGGAATTCGAAACGGACACGCAGAAAGCATTGTGCAAACGTACCAAGGAAGGAGTCCACTTCGTTGTCACCGGCCAATACGCGGACGGCGCCCGCATATTAAAGGGTTTGGGCTATGGATTGACGCCGGCGGGTGACGATTTCCTTTGCGGCTACTTGTACGCACTCGCACTGGTCGACACCCCCCACGCAACACGCGACACGCTGTTTCAGGCGGCACGGGGCGACAACCTGATCGTCAACCACTTCCTTGAGGCTGCGCACAAGGGCCTGTACTATGAGCATTTTAAGGACTTCACCCGCACCTTGTGTGAAGGACCTGCGGAGGATTGCAAGGCCGCCTTTGGCGCCTTGTTATCGATCGGCGCCACCTCCGGCACCGACACGGCAGCGGGTCTGGTCATCGGTTTGCGGTCGAACCGGTAAGTCCATTCAGCATACGCACCAACTGCTCGTCTTCGCCGAAACGGCCGACCCACTGGAACCCCATGGGCAATCCCTTCTCTGAACGCCCGGCGGGGACGCTGACCGTCGGCAAGCCGGTATACGTCCAAGGCAGATTCATTCTCGGATTGCCGGTCGATTCCAATCCTTCCGGCGCAGCCCCGGTCGCAGACGGCGTCAGCCAGCCATCGATCCCCTTCTCGTTCATGCACTGCACGACCCGGTCCCGAACACGCTGACGACCGTCGCGCGCGTTCTCAAGCGCGGCCGGCGACACGCCCAATCCTCGCTCGATCAGGTCGCGACTTCCCTTGCGGTACCGGTTCCGATGGGCTTCAAACCACGGCCGATGAAACACCGCCATCTCGGCCGCAATCAGGTCGTAATGCGACTCAACCAATTCCGCCCATTCCGGGAACAGATTCTCAAAGCGAATCTCGTGACCGGCCTTTGCCAAGGATTCGACGGCCTTGTCAAACATCGCGCGCATTTCCGGTTCGGCTTGATCCAGATAGTCGCCGGACGGAACACCGATGACCCACGTGGAAGCGGATGCATGAGGTGGTAACGCGTCGGACCACGTATCACACAGCACGCCGGCAACCAAGTCAACGGATGCGATATCCGGCACAAAGAAGCCCACATGATCAACGGAATGGGAAAACGGCACACAACCGTTTGTCGGGATGCGGCCGTAACTCGGTTTGAAACCGACAATGCCGCAATACGACGCCGGACGCGCAATGGAACCGATGGTCTGCGTGCCCAATGCGAGAGGACAATAATCCGCCGCCACCGCCGCTGCGGAGCCACTGGACGACCCCCCCGGCGTATGGTCGGGGTTGTGCGGGTTGCGCGTCGGGCCCGGTTCGGAAAACGCAAGTTCAGCCGCCACGGTCTTTCCGAGGATCAAGGCTCCGTGCTCTTTCAGGCGCGTCACCACCGGCGCTTCCGGTCCGGCAAACAGGTCCGGGGGCAATCCTGAACCCGCGCGCGTCTCGAAGCCATCGACATGAAAGAGGTCCTTCACGCCCACCGGCACGCCGAACAGAGCCGGCCGGCTCGCGGGATCAGGATAGCGTTC
>SKXR01000201.1 GCA_007128275.1 Kiritimatiellia bacterium | reverse complement strand
TTGATCGAGTACTTGCCGTCCACAAGCGCTTCATCCAGATAGTTGGGGCGCCAGAAATCCATGACGTCCTCGGTGTACGAACCCCATTCGGCATCGAGCGCGAGAATGCGCGGTTGCGCGGAGATCACCAGCGCGATGGCGCCGGCGCCCTGGGTCGGTTCGCCCGCCGCCCCCAAGCCGTAGCGCGCGATGTCGGACGCGACAATCAACACCTTGCGGTCGGGTTTCTGCGCCACGAACGCCATGGCCATCTGAAGCGCGGCCGTGCTGCCACAGCAAGCCTGCTTGATTTCAAACGATTTGCAGTGCGACGGAAGACCAAGCAGATGATGGACATAAATGGCGGCGGCCTTGGACTGGTCAATGCCCGATTCCGTGGCGAACATGAGCGTATCGATGCTCTTGATGTCCACCCCGTTCAACGCGTCATACGCGGCATTGGTTGCCATGGTCACGACGTCTTCGTCCGGCGGAGGCACCCCCATCTTTTCCTGGCCAAGACCGGTCAGATACTTCTGAGGATCCGTTCCGCGCGCGCGGGCCAAGTCGTCCAAGCCCACATAATAGCGGGGCACATACAGCCCGATCGATTCAATGCCAATTTGCGTCATTACGTTTTACTCGCACGCTTTTCGCCGGCCGGCCGACTTTGCACTGCAAAGCAACCGATCAAAAAAAAGCGAAATCTTCACTCCACACTCACAGGAACATGCCACAGGGCGGGCATCTTTGCAATGCTTTCTTCCGCCGTCAGGGTCTCGGCCGTGCGGCGCAACACCAACTCCAAGGCATGAAGATAGTCCACAAAATGTTCTCTTCCCGTATCCGTGATGTAGACCATGGTGCGGGACCGGGACGCGCTTTGTTCTTTGGCCACCAGCACGGCGGCCGCGTCCGTCAGGGCTTTGAGGTGCCGGTTCAGGTTGCCGTCGGTCAAGGCGCATTGCGCCTTCAAGTCGCCGAACGCAAGCCCGTCTTCCGCGCCGCACAACGCGGTCATGATCGCCAGGCGGCTGGGTTCATGAAACACACGTTTCAACGCCGAATAGGGTGTTTCCCGTCTATTCGTCATGGCTTGTCTCCGTTTGTGTAAAGTACCGGGGCGCCGCACGCTCCAGCCGTTTGTCGTCGAGATACAGTATCAGCCCCCCGGCCCATTCTCCAGCAAAAAAGACAATACCCATGGACCAGGGACTCATGAAGGACAGTCCGGGAGTGAGAATCCAGGCCGTCCCGGCGAAGATATAAAACAGCCCCACCCAGTTGATCGCCCGGGGCAGTACATGGCGGGATGTGAGGTTGACGAGACCGAACATAAGCATCCAAATGCCGAACAACAGATCCAGTTCACCGTGGAGAATCAAAGCCGCCGTCAGCACGCCGCCTACAAAAAGCGGCGGGATCACGTCCAGTACCGGACGGAGGCGACGCGGATTGCGCTGCACACTCGTATCGAGCAAATACCAGCGAATCAATGCGCCGCCATTGAGAAACAACGCTGCGGAAAGCACGGCCGCCCAACCCAGCAGATGGGCCTTCGCGGTTTGAGGATAATGCGGGGTGGACATGAGAATCGCGGCCATGAGCGCGAACGTGCCGGAAATGGCGCGCGTCGGCCCCGAAAAGCCGTGAAACCGAATGCGCTCCAGAATGGCATGCTGTAACTGTCTTACCTGATCCAGCGCGTCATGTACATGGGTACTCATCATCGTCCGTTCCATCGTTCATGCAGGCTATCATTCGGTCCCGCGCGAAGCAAGACAAGGCTCTTGTCATCCGATGTCCACCACCGCGTATCCATGGGCCCTGTTGCCGCCGCGGCAACGCTGGACGAACAGAGTCCATCCTCGGCGCGTGGGAGGCGACCCGCTCAAGCGGGCAGGGTCATTCCGTTCTCTGCATCGCATTGAAAAGTGGTGGATCCCCTCTTGCTGGAGGGCGGAGCTATGCGACGCCGGGAACGTGAATGGAATCCAAACCGCCTCCATTTCTACTCAACGCGCCATCACGGGCTCGTATACCTCGCCCCTCCAAGCTGACTGGTTTTTCGAAACGGGTTCATACATGCGGAGTCGGGTTGGAGAACGTATTGCCCCTACTCAAACGGGCCGATTAAGCAGAACCTGCTGGGCACGGCCGCAATATTCCGGTATAGCAGGTCGTTATCTGCACTAAACGTAATTCCGAAAGGACACCGTGTCATGCCTCTCAAAACTACGCAGTTCATCGTGATCGGCGCGCTCGTCGTCGTGCTGTTGACCGCTTCGGGGTTGGCAATCCATTACAGGGCCCGCTCGGCGGAGTATCAGCAGAAATACGTCGAGGCGTTGGTGCGCATCGATGAAAGCTCCGCCTCACCACGGGCAGCGGCACGCCCGGCCGCGGTGCGAGCCATGGAGCGGCAACCTGTTGAACAAGAACGGGTTGATGAGCTGCAGGACCGCTTGCGCGAACTGGAGGAAGAGCTGGAATATCGGGACCGGATCATTGCGGACATGCGCCGACGCAACGTCCAGTTGGACATGCCCCTGGACGAAGATCGGCCGGAACGCGTCGAGCGCGACTGGATGGCGGACCTGCAAGAACGGGATCCGGAACGATACGAGGAAATCATGGAACGCCGCGAACAGGCGCGTCAACGGGTCCAGGACGCCTTCGCCAGGCAGGCGGCCCACTTTCTGTACCGCGACATGGAGGCCATGTCCGAGACCGAACAACAGGAGTACAGCCGCATGCTTGGCCTGCTTGCGGAAACATGGCAGCTCTCGGAACAATTGCAGAGCGACGAATTGGCGAGGGAACAGCGCGGCGAACTCCGTCGCGAACTCATGCAGAACATCCGTGCCTTGCGTCCGATGCTGGAAGACGAAAGGGACAGAGAATTCTACGAGATGGGCCTCCAACTCGGCTACGACGAGCGCGCTGCCGCCGATTTCGTCAACTACATCAACGAGATGATCGAGATCACCACCTTCTCAGGAATGTGGGGCGGCGGCACCGGTAGAGGCAGAGGCGCGCCCGACCGCTAACCCCGCCAAACACGGGTTATTCTTGTGTGTGTACAAAAAATGTATAATCATATACATAAAATGCACACTCATCCATATCGCCAAACTGTAGGGACATAGAAACTCTGGTCATTCTGAGCGGAGGCGAGTCTTTGAACCGGAGTCGAAGAATCTCCTGCCTCGGGCGCGCCTTTCCGCCGTGCGCATGGGGAG
>SKXR01000130.1 GCA_007128275.1 Kiritimatiellia bacterium | reverse complement strand
TCGACTCATGTATTCGAGTAAAAGGGTGGCGAGTACGTATGCGCTGAAGTATGAAGAGCATCGGCATACAAACACACTTACTTGCCACACGTAACCGCTTACCTTTAATCGACCCGCTTCCACCACCCGTCCTCCTTCAGGTTTCAGCTTTCATCCCTCATCCCTCTCTTCCAACCGTCCAACCGTCCCGACCGGTTTTGCGGGAAGCATAAATGCTGGTCATCACCGCCTTGATCAGGCATATTATCCGGTTAAACAGGAAGGATAGAAGATGAGTCATCAGATTACCCCCGAATTTATTCGCCGCATTCCCAAGACCGATTTACACGTCCATTTGGACGGCTCCCTGCGCATTCCCACGTTGATCGAACTGGCCCGCAAAGAGAACGTGGAACTGCCCGCCAACGACGAGGCCGGCCTCAAGAAGGCGGTGTTCAAGGATCATTATGCCAGTCTACCGGAATATCTGCAGGGCTTTGCCTATACCTGCGCCGTGCTGCAAAACGCGGAGAATCTGGAGCGCGTCGCCTACGAACTCGGCCAGGACAACATCGAAGAAGGCGTGCGCTATGTCGAAGTCCGTTTCGCCCCGCAACTGCATTCGCACGACGATTTTTCCATCGCCGAGGTGGTGCGCGCCGTGGCCCAAGGCATGGACCGGGCCAAGACCGAGCACAATGAATCGGACGCCGTTCAGAAAGGCGATGATATACCCTTCGAATACGGCATTATCATCTGCGCGCTCCGTTCGTTCAACGAACACATGTCCGATTACTATCGAAAGATTCTGAACCTTATGTCGTACGCGAAGAAGAAGGAAGTCTTCGCCGCCGCCTCCCTGGAGATTGCGCGCGCCGCGGTGGCCATGGCGCAAAAAGACGGCATTCCCGTTGTGGGATTCGATCTGGCGGGCGAAGAAGCCGGTTATCCCGCGGACGATCACAAGGAGGCCTTCGGCTATGCGCACAAGCACTTCCTTCGCAAGACCGTACATGCGGGCGAAGCCTACGGGCCGGAATCCATTTTCCAAGCCATCACGGATTGTCACGCAAACCGTATCGGCCACGGCACGTTCCTGTTTGCCACGGACATGATAAAGAACCCGACCATCGAAGACCCGGCGATGTATACGCGCCTGTTGGCCGAATACATTGCGAGCCAACGCATCGCCATAGAGGTGAATCTCACCAGCAACCTGCAGACCACCCCGTCCATCAAATCCGTGTCCTGCCATCCGATTCGTCAGATGCTGGAACACAACCTGTCCGTCTCCATCTGCACGGATAATCGCTTGGTATCCAGCACCACGGTCTCGCGCGAATTCGAGATCCTAGTCGAGGAAGTCCCGGTCACCCGACAACAGTTCAGGAACCTGGTCGTCTCCGGCTTCAAAGGCAGCTTCTTCCCCGGGAGTTACAACGACAAACGCCGCTATGTCCGCAAGGCCATCAACCGGTACGAGACACTGGAGAAAGAACTGCTGGACCGGTGAGCGGCGAGCAGGAAGGCGGGTCTTAGGTTAGAGGTTCCAGGTTCTGGGTTATAGGTTATAGGTTATAGGTTATAGGTTGTGGGTTTTTGGTTATAGGGTGGGCTCGCAACCCAACCCCTGAAACCTATAACCCAAAACCTCCTCTTGACTCCCGCCGCCTTCCACGACAAAGTCCTGTGTCCAAAAGGAAGGCACAGCATGAGTCGCAATCCGCATTTGGACCAGTTCATCGCATCGTTTCCCAACGAGGCGCTCACATTTGACGATGTAACCCTCGTCACGCAGTACGCGGACTTTCTCCCGCACGAAACCGATCTCACCACGCGGCTGACTCCGCGCATTCCCCTCAACATGCCCTTTGTCAGCGCCGCCATGGATACCGTTACCGAGGCGGACATGGCCGTGGCCATGGCGATGCAGGGCGGGATTGGCGTCATCCATAAGAACCTGTCCCCGGCCGAACAAGGCGATATCGTGCATGCCGTGAAAGTGCATTTGAACGGTCTGATCATGGAGCCGGTCACGTTTCGAGCCGATCAAACCCTGGACGACGTCCGGCACTTCCGGCACGCACGATCGCTGGGCTTCAGCGGATTCCCCATTCTTGATCCGGACGATCGCGTAGTCGGCATCCTGACCTCGCGCGACATCAAATTCGCCACCAACCCGCATGCGCCCATCAAAGACGTAATGACCGCCGACGTGATATCGGCTCCGGCAGGGACCACCCTCAAGGAGGCCTACCGTCTCATGCAGGCGGATCGCATCGGCAAGCTGCCCATTGTAGAAAACGGTCGTTTGGCGGGGCTGTACAGCTATACGGATGTCCGTTCGTTGATTGAGAACGAACAGCCGTTGATCAATCGCGACGCCCAATACCGCCTGCGCGCCGCCGCCGCGGTCGGCCCCGGCGACCATGAACGCGTGGAAGCGCTGGTACGGCACAACGTCGATGCGCTTGTCGTCGACACCGCCCACGGCCATAGCCAAGGCGTCATCGAGATGACGAAATGGATCAAGGCCACGTATCCGGATGTGGATGTCATCGCCGGAAACATCGCCACGGCGGAAGCGGCCTTGGCCCTTCGAGAGGCCGGAGCGGATGCGGTCAAAGTCGGCATCGGGCCCGGCTCCATCTGCACCACGCGGGTGGTGGCGGGCGTGGGTATCCCGCAATTATCGGCTGTGTACGAATGCGCCAACGCGCTGGACGGGTCCATCCCGATCATCGCCGACGGCGGCATCCGCAGTTCCGGTGACGTCGCCAAAGCGATTGTAGCCGGCGCGGATGTGGTGATGATGGGTTCCGCTCTTGCAGGCACCCACGAAAGCCCCGGAGAAAAGATCATCTATCAGGGGCGCCAGTATGTGGTGTATCGCGGCATGGGCAGTCTCGACGCGATGAAGAGCCGGTCCGGCAGCCGCGAACGGTATGGCCAAGGCGGCGTTGCCGAAGAAGAGTTGGTGCCGCAAGGGATCGAAGGCATGGTCCCGTTTGCGGGCACCGTGGAGCAGGTCTTGAAACTGTACGCGGGGGGGGTGCGCGCATCGATGGGGTATTGTGGATGCCGGACCATCCCGGACATGCAAGCGCGGGGCCACTTCAAACGGATCAGTCCCGCGGGGGTCGCAGAGGGCCACGCGCACGACATCACGATAACCAAGGACGCGCCGAATTACCGGTCGCGATCGTAGTTGACGTGCGTGCCGACGAATTGGAGGGTCGAGCTATGCGAGACCGG
>SKXR01000062.1 GCA_007128275.1 Kiritimatiellia bacterium | reverse complement strand
CCGCCTCCATTTCTATTCAACGCGACATCACGGGCTCGTATAACTCGCCCCTCCAAGGTGACTGGTTTTTTCGAAACGGGTTCATACATGAGGAGTTAGGTTGGAGAACGTATTGACCCTGCCATCACCAATAACGGTCTCCCGAATTTCAGAAGTTATATTTCAGCGTGGAGACGAGGAACAGGTCGTTGCGTTTGGTGTCTTCGGCCGGGCGGCTGTCGTGGCGGTGTTGCAGGGTGATGCCCAAGCTCAGGGTGGAGGTGATGGCGGATTCAATGCCTGCTTCCGTGTTAAGCAGGAAATGGTTAACATCGTCCACGCGAGGAATGTATTCGATTCCCTGCCAAATGCGCGCCCTGTCATTGATACGCCAGCTGAAATCTTCGGCAATGCGAAGGGCCACAAAACTTTCCGAATCGCCGCCTTGTTTCTGGGCGACGTACGAGGGCCCGGCTTCCGCGCTCAGGCGGAAGGTCTCGTCACGCAGGAGGAAGTAACCCAGCGCGGGGCCGGCGATGACCCGGTAATCCAGCTCCTTAATGGCGTCGTAGCTGATTTCCCCCATGGCATCTGCAAAGAGCCGTTTGTTGATCATTCGTTTATGTTCGACTCCGAACCGGCCGAATTCGCTGTTCTTTTCCTTGTCGCTTTCGCCATAGGTCCATTCGAGGTCGATCAGCCATTCGTACCGTTCCGCGATTTGTTCGGCGCGTCCGGTGACGCGATGCAAGAGGGTGTCGCTGTTGCCCCGCGTCTGGTTGAAGCCCAGCGTGATGCTGCGTTCCCAGTCGCCTGCCATTTCGGCATGTGCGAGGAACGGGGTCCCGAACGCGAGTAGCGTCCAGAAGAAAAGGATCCGGGTTGCGTGGGTCGACGGGTACATGCACATATTCGTTGTCTCCGAGATGGATGAAGGATTCCAGACTATGCATTTGACGTGATTCGTCAAGGGTCACTTCCGGCATTGAGACGAACGGCGGTCGTGATATGCTGTGTCTCCAAGTCGTGATAGGGTGGCGGAATGCGAATGAGAAGATGGGCGGGCACAATTGAATGCGTGGTGGTTATGCTCGGCATGATGAGCGTGGCTCTTCCCGTGTGTGCGGGCAACTCCGATTTGGAGATTCGCTATCGTGTACGCATAAGCGGGGTGGAGGATCGTGGATTGCGCAACGACCTCATGAGCGTTTCGGGCGCCGCCCAACTGGTCGATCGCCCGCCCATTTCCGAGATGCAATTGCGGCGCCGCGCGGAACGCGACGTGCCGCGCTTCCTTCAGGTGCTCCGATCATACGGCTATTACAAGGCGTCGGTGGAGGTGCGGATCCGCATGGACCGGAAGCCTGCCCGCATCCGTTATGTGGTGGATAAAGGTTCGCTGTACACGCTTCGGGACATAAGAATTCTTCCCGTGGACGAAGACGCCGAGCCGGCGCCGCCGGCCCCCGAGGCGGTGGGGCTGGTGCCGGGCGAGCCGGCCCTGGCCCGTGCGATCATCCAGGCCGAGTCCAGAATCGTGCAGGCGCTTGAAGGCGAGGGGTATCCGTTCGCGCGCGCCAACGAGCGGGAAGTGCGCGTCGAACACGGAGCACAGGCGGTGGACGTCCTCTATCGGTACGAAGCGGGCGCGCCCGCCGTGTTTGGCGAAACCTCTTTCTACGGGTTGGCGTTGGTTCGCGAAGAATTCATCCGGGGGAAAGTTCCGTGGCAGCCCGGCGATCCGTATGACGGTCGATTGTTGCGCCTCGCGCAGCGACGCATTACCGACGCCGACCTGTTCGCCACGGTCCGCGTGATCAAGGGCGAGGCACTTACGCCGGAAGGCGCGTTGCCGCTTCGCGTGCAGGTCAGCGAACGCAAGCATCGTTCCGTCGGGTTTGGTGTCGGATATGCCAGCGATGAGGGCGCGCGCGGCCGCGTTACGTGGGAACATCGGAACCTGTTCCGGAAAGGCGAGCGACTGGGTTTGGCATGGAGCGTTTCGGAGATCGGTTACGCGAGCGAAGCCCGCTTCGTGAAACCCGATTTCCGCAGGGTTGACCAGGCCCTGAAGGTCACGGTACGCGCGGCGCACGACGATACGGACGCGTTCAGCAGCCGGAACGTCGGCGGATTGATCGGCCTGGATCGCGAATTGCAGCCGGGCTTGAATGTCGGCGCGGGGACCGGGTTCAAGTACTCCTCCGTGCGCGATGCGACGGAGAAGAACCGGTTCGGGTTGCTGTATGTGCCCACCTATATGGATTGGGATCGGAGTGATGATCTGCTGGATCCCCGGCGTGGCGGACGGTTGTCGTTGAGTATGGCGCCGTACCACGATGTGGTCGGCTCGGAGGTGACCTTCGTCAAGGGCCGCGCGGGAGGCACCCGTTACGTGCCATTGACGCGCCGCCCGGCGTTGGATCTTGCCGTGCGTGCGGTGGCGGCGTCCATTGCGGGGGCGGCGCGCGACGATATCCCGGCGGACGAACGTCTCTATGCGGGCGGCGGCGGCACGGTGCGCGGGTACGAATTCCAGTCCGTTGGCCCGCTGGACGAGCGAAACAAACCGTTGGGCGGCAAATCATTAGGCTTGTTGTCGGCCGAGTTGCGTTGGCGCCTGAACCGTGAATTCGGGATTGTTGTTTTTGTGGACGGGGGCGCGGTGTACGAAGAAAGTGTGCCCGAGACGGTCGACGATGTGCTCTGGGGCGCCGGTTTGGGCTTCCGCTACTTCACGCCTGTCGGTCCGTTGCGCTTCGATCTCGCGTTTCCGCTGGATCGACGCTCGGGCGTGGACGATGCGTACCAGTTCTACATCAGTTTGGGTCAGGCGTTTTGAGGAATGGGGATTGGGTTTTTCCCAATGCCCATTTTTTCGTTTGGACATAGTATCTAACCCACCCCGGCCCCGCCAAGGCGCGGGGCCACCCCTCCGAGGAGGGGATAGGAAGGGATCTCCCCTCCATTGGGGGGGGGAGGGTTATGAGTTTAGTGTTTGGTATTGGAGAATGGGAAGAGGGCGGATACTTGGTGGGGTATGAGGCGTAGCAAGAAGATATTGATTGCGGTGGGTGTGCTTGCGTTGTTGATCGGCGCGGGGCTGTTTGCCTTTTCGCCCGCCGGTTTGCGGCTGTTCACGCCGTTGCTGGAGCGACAACTATCCCGCGCATGGAAGGTGCCCGTGGAACTGGAGGGCTTGGTGCTGCGTTGGCCGTTGCAGCTGGACCTGGCGGCGCTTCGTGCGGCGGACGCGGATGCGGTGTATCTGGACGTGCGTGACGTGTCGTTGCGGGTGTCGGCCAGGCAATTGGCGCGCCGCCATATCTGGTTGCATGTTCTACGTGCCGAACACATCGCATACAATGGCTTTCCGCCTCGGGAAACGGATGAACGGCCGGCGCGCGAGCCGGAACCGGTCGTGGTGCCCGATCCCGGATGGTGGGTCGAACGGGTGACCCTTGCTGAGCTGCATGTTTCGCATGTGGCGCTCGGCGACGGTGTTGTGCCGAAGTCCATCACGGGGCGCGTGGAAGGAAGGTTCATGCCCGTACCGGACGGTAAAGAATGGGCGCTGGTCGCGCATGTGCTGTCCTGGGACGGCGAGGAAATGTTGTCGCCGCAACCGGCTCTGCATATGGATGGAGCCCTGCTCGAGTCGGCTCGGAATCACTGGCGTATGACGGTCGCTGCCGAGGCGCGAAATTGGGCGCCGCTGGTTCCCGATTGGCCGGATGAAGTGGCCGACAACATACAGCTCCGCGTTGCATGCACGATGGAAGATGGGCGGGAAGTAAGGTTGGAGGAGGCGACGGTGCGGACGCCGCTGGCGCACATCGACGGGACGGGTGAATGGGATGTAAAGGCGAATCAGCTTCTGGCCCGGTTGGAGGCGACCGTGCCCGATGCCGCTCTGTTGTCCGGCTGGCTCGGCACGGACATGGAAGGCGCCGTCTCGGCGTCGATCCAGTTGGAAGGGGACGCGTTGTCGCCTGCGCTGTCCGTGCAAGTGCAGACCGCCTATTTCAGGGCCGGAACGCACGAGGCGTCCGACATCCGGGCGTCCTTGGAAGCCGACTCACTGGCGGTCATTTCGCGCGGCTCCGTTTCCGTCGAGGCCATGGTGAACCGTTTGCCGGTGGCGGTTTCGGCTTCGTACCGGTTGGAGTCGTCGCGCGTGTCTCTGCAAGATATGCAGGCGAGTGTGCTGAATGCGCGCATGACCGGCGATGTCCGATTTGATTGGCACGCGTCCGCGCTGCACGGGTTGATCCATGTCGAAACGGATACCATTGCCGAGTTGGCCGCCCACTGGGATGTCGAAGCGCAAGGTCGCGTGGAAGCGGTGTTGCGCATGGCGATGGAAAACGGGCGTCAGGAGATTCTGCTTGAAGCGCTGGCCGCCGAGGTGGTGCTTCCTTACGGTGCGATGGATGCGCTGTATGTCGAGGCGTCCGTGCAGGATGTGTTTCATGAGCCGACCGGAACGATGCGGGTGCGCCTGCATGATGTGGCGGCGGGCGATGTGGATGTGCATGTCGTCCAAATGATCGCGACCGGCGATTTGCAGGCGGTTGAGTTCGAGCTGAACGGCTCCGGCGAGTTTTTGGAACCGTGGCACTTGGCGGCGACCGGTGCTTTGAGCATGGAGGACTTACGCCCCGAAGAGCTGGTGCTTCATGCCTTCTCATTCGAACATCGCGAGTTTGTGCTGGCGCTGGACGAGGCCGTTCGCATGCGGCGCGCGGACGACCGCTATGCCGTGGAAGGATTGGCCTTGCGTATCGGCGAGGGCCGGTTGTTGGCTTCGGGTCAGGTCTATGCCGACGCCGTCGAGTTCGAAGCCGATCTGGAGGATCTACCTTTGTCCACCTTCGGCTTCGCGGGCGTGGGTGAAGCGAGCGGCGAGATGGAAGGGCGTTTGCGCGTGAGCGGCCATCCTTCCGATCCCCACGCGGACTTGCAACTGGTCTTCAGCGGATTGATGCCGGCAAATACGAACTTCTGGGACGCGCCCCCCGCGCAGTTCTCGGTCTTCGCGCAGTTGGAGGATCGCCGATTAAAAAGCCGTTTCCTGTTGGAGGGGTTGACCGGGCGTCCGGTGGAACTGGAGTTGAACGTTCCGCTGCATGTGTCCCTTTATCCCGTACACATGCAATGGCCTCCGGAAGGCGACGTGTCCGGTCGGCTCTTGGCGGAAACCGATTTGGGGGAATTGGCCACCTTGTTTGTGTTGGATGTGCATCGGTTGGCCGGGACGCTTTCCGTGGACCTGAGTTTGAGCGGAACGGTGGATGAACCGGATGTGTCGGGAGAAGTGCGCGTGGAAGACGGCGCCTATGAACATGGACGTACGGGAACGCTGTTGCGCAATCTGGACATGGCGGTGTCGGGTCGACGGGATCGATTATCGATTGATCGGTTGTCGGCATCGGACGGTGACAAGGGGCGTGTGGAACTGAGCGGGCATCTGCTCATCAAGCCGGAGGACGGATATCCCTTCAGCGGGTCGCTGACGCTCGATCGCTTTCGTCTGTTGCGCCACGATACGGCGCAAGCCACGGGGCATGGGACCGTGACTTGGGAAGGGAATCGTCACGCCAGTGTGGTGGCCGGCCGGCTCTCGGTGGCGCCCATGGAGTTGCGCATACCCGAGCGGGTGCCCGCCGCGCTGATCGACCTCGAGGTCATCGAAATCAACGGCGACGAAGAACCGGAAGAGGCTTTGGCCGACGAGCTCGAGGATAAATGGGCGGCGCATGCGTTGTCATTGGATGTGGAGTTGGCGTTTCCGGAGCGCGCCTTCGTGCGGGGGCGCGGCTTGGATTCCGAATGGAGCGGACAAGTGCGCATTCAGGGCCGCGCGCAGGAACCTGAAATCAGCGGGTCCTTCTCCGTGTTGCGCGGCCGCTTCGTGTTCTTTGGCAAACGGCTCGGTATCACGCGCGGCGTGGTCACCCTGGACGGTTCGCTTCCGCCGCGTCCCACCATCGATGCGGTGGCGGAAACGCGGTCGGGGGGGATTACCGCCATATTGCGCCTGGTCGGCGACGTGCAGGCGCCCGAGATCCAGCTCGATTCGGTTCCGGAAATGCCGGAAGATGAAATCCTCGCGCGTTTGTTGTTCGGACGCGAAGCCGCCCGGATCACGCCGTGGCAGGCGATCACCTTGGCGCAAGCCGTAAACCGATTGCGCGGAGCAAGCACGTTCGACCTCATGGGACATACGCGGCGCATTCTCCGCGTGGACCAGATCGAAGTGCGCGACGACGAAGAACACGAGGGACAGGCCGCGGTGAGCGTGGGCAAATACGTCAGCGATCGCGTATACGTGGAGTTGGAACGCGGGGTCGGCGTTGAAGGGGGGCGCGCCAAGGTCGAGGTGGAAGTGACCCCGACCATCCGGGTTGAAACGGAGATGGGCACCGACGCCGACGCCGGGCTGGACGTGATCTGGTCGTGGGACTATTGAAGAGCGTGTCGGGTGTCGGGTGCTTGCTCGGTTGTTTGTTTTGGACTGCGGCGGCAAAGCGCAGCGTCGACGCCGCTTTGGCTTGGGCATGACCCGCGCGGTTGGATTTTCATCCAAAGCGGTGTCGCCGTCCTCTTCCGCTTCGCTACAGAGGACTCTGCCACCGCAGTCCAAATTTCCCCTGAGGTGGCTTGCCCTGTCGTTTTTTTTGGGCGGCGGCGGCAACGCGCGGCGACGACGCCGCTTTGGCTGGGGCATGACCCGCTTAGTCCGCGCCGATGGCGAACATGGAGTCCAGGTCGTGTCTGGAGTAGGAACGAAACGCCAGCATCGTTTCGCTGGATTCGATGCCGTCGACCTTCAGCAGGTTTCCCGTCACCACGTCGGCCAGCGCTTCGTTGTCCTTGGTGCGCACCACGGCCATGAGATCGTAGCGTCCGCTCACCGAGTACACTTCGGTGATCCCCTTCATTCCCGAGAGTTCGGAGGCCACGTCGTTCACCTTGTCTCTGCGCACATTGAGCGCCACAATTGCTGTAACCATGGTCTGTTCTCCTTTGCAATACTCCGGTTATCCGTCGGGATCGATTTGAAGGCGGATGCCCTTGATGCGCGCGCGGCCGAATTGGGCTTGGAGTTTTTCCAGCATGGCTTTTTCGGCGAACTGCCGCAATTCGGCGAGCCAGACGGAATTGGCCACGTAGACGTAGAGGATGTTCCGTTGCAATCGGCCCGGCCGCGTATGGCGCGCCACTTGTTCGCCCACCAACGCTTCCCATTCCCGTGTCAGCACCTGTTCCCACATCGGTTGTTCCAATCCGAGCTTCCTCATCACTGCAGGCAACACCTGATCGGGCGTGAATACGCGGTAAGGAGCAGGGGGACGGCGTTCTTCCAGTTGAAAGCGTTCGCGGTCAACTTGCCAGCGAACCTTGTCCTTTTTGCTGATGAAGCGCGATGACATACCGTCAATCTAACGCGTTACGGGGGGTTTGGAAATGGAAAACAGCGATGACCGGATCGGGCATGGAAGGCGGACGGGGAAGGGGACGGACTATTCGCGGCGGAGCAGGGCTTGGTGCATGACGTAGCTGATGGTGGCGCGGTGCAGGCCGATATCGCATCCGGCCTTCTCACTTTCGTACCACTTGTGTACGTCGAGTTCGGAGCGCATCTGTTGGCCGCGACGGACCAGCATGGTTTTCTGCACCCACGCGTCATCGCCGCGTGGGGCTGTAGCCGACAATATGCGATGTCTTATCACGTTGCTTCACCACTATCGGATGATCGTTTCCGTCCGTACCGTACCAACCAGTCTACGGAAGCGCGGTCCCAGCCGATATCGCGACCGGCCTTTTCGCTCTCGTACCACTTGTGCTTGAGAATCTCTTGCTTCATCTCGTCCCATTCGCGGAACAAGCTGGTTTTGTGTATCCAAGAGTCTTCCGTATCGCTGTGGGAATCAGATCGCATGTATCAATCCCAATACATTGATGGAGAAATGTAACCACATGAGGGCTATATGTCAATATCTCTTAATAGAAAAACGTTTTAGCGCATAATCCGTTGGTTTACCTCACAAAATGCGGCAAAGCACACCCTTGAGATACTCACTTTCTGGAAACCCGATCCGGACGGGATGATCCGGCGGCTGGGTGTAGCGACCGATTTGCTGGACGATCCGGCCGGAATCGCGGGCGGCCCATTCGATCGCGGTATCGAAGTCCGGCCCCGTCATCAGGCCGGAACAGGAAAACGTGGCGAGCAGCCCGCCGGGCGCCAGCGAGAGCATCGCAAGACGGTTGATGTCTTTGTAGGCCCGCATGCCTTTGGGTTTGTTCTTCTCGTGGGAAACAAATCGCGGCGGATCCAAAATGATGAGGTCGAAGGTCTTGCGGGCGTCGCGGAAGGACCGCAGGACCGCAGGCACATCGCCCTGAATGTATTCCGCGGCGACGTCCGGCGCGTGCGACCGAAGATGTTGTCGCGCCCGGTCCAACGCCGGTGCCGACACGTCGATGCCGGTGATGGACGCGGCGCCCGCCACGGCGGCGTGGGTCTCAAACGCGCCCGTATAACAGTAGGCGCTGAGTACGCGACGATCCCGACACCATTCCGCCACGGCTTTGCGATTGTCCCGTTGATCCAGGTAAAATCCGGTTTTCTGGCCGCCGCCGATATCCACCTGAAAACGCAGTCCGTGTTCCATGATCTCCGTGATGCCGTCCTCCGTCGTGGAACGGCGCGCCATGTCCTCCGCATCGATCCCCTCGCGTTCCGCATCCCCGGCATCCGCGCGGACGATCATGCGTTCCGCGCCGGTGCGCAGGCGCAGATGGTTCAACAACGCGTCGAGACGGGGCAGCAACACGGCGGCCGACACGCGAACGGATAGGACTTCTGCGTACCGGTCGACGATCAGGCCGGACAGGCCGTCCGCTTCCGAAAAGAGCAGGCGGTAGGCGTTGCTTTGCGAGAGCGAAGCGGATCCGGCGCCGAACAGGCGGTCGCGAAATCGCAGGGCTTCGTCGATGCGCTTGCAGAAAAACTCGTCGCTGAGGGGGACCGCGGGGGCGGCGTACACTCGCGCGCACAGGGACGCGTGTGGATGGAGCAGGGCGCGCCCGAGCGGGTGGCCGTCATGCGCTTCCACGCAGACCTCCGCGCCGACGGGAAGCGATCCGTCAACCGCCTCCACGGCGCCGGAAAAGATCCAGGGATGTCCCTGCGCTACGACGTGTTCGCGGCCTTTTTTCAGGCGCAGGATCGGTATGGGAGAATCGCTCATGTCCAAGGTATATCAGAAAAGCATGCGGGCTGTGAAGGCGGCGGAGAATCCCGTATCGGTTTTGGATTGAAATACGGTGTCCCCTTCACCGTCCCGGATCGTGATCTTGCGCCAGGGGATGAAACCCGCTTCCGCGCCGAGCGTGACGCCGGGGTTCGGGCGATGGGCGATCGAAAGCGACGACACGATCAGCCGGCTTCGGAACACGCCGTCCGGCGCAATCCCGTCGCTGTGCAACCGCACATACCGCGAATGGTATTCGCTGTTCAGGCCCGCCTCCCATTTCCCCGCCTCGTCCAGTTGATAGAATAGATGGAAGCCGCGCATCGTACGGAGTCGCCAGCGATCCGAGATCTGCCAGTCGATGGAAGCCGTGGGAATGACCAGCGGATGTTCATCCAGACGCGATGCGGCCATGGCGCCCACGCCGAGGCGCACGCCGTCGCGCCATGCGCGTTGAAACAGAACCATGCCGCTCTGCATGCGTCCGTCGGACCGTGACGCGCGCCGTTCCGCGGCCCAACGCATGCTGCCCATGCCGAATATCGACCAGTCTTCGTTGAGCGGACCCATGTAGGCCGCGCCGACACTCGTTTCATGGACCTCTTCCAGGCTTCCCGCCAGCAGATCATTGTCGCGGAACCGATATGCATGACGGTCCCGCGACAGCGACACGTTGAACCGGCTCCGCCGCGCCAACGGGATCATCAGCGTTCCGGTCACATCGTGATGCTGGATCGTGACGCGGCCCGGTTCATCCCTGAAATCGGCGCGAAATATTTCCGAGGGCGTATAGCGCAATTCCACGAAGAACGGGCGCATGGGCGGTCCGCCGGCCGCGACCTGTCCTTGGTCCGCTCGCGCGGAGACCGTGAAACAAGTGATGGCGACCAGGCATGCGGTCTTCTTCCACAGGGGATATCGAAGGGATGCACCCATGCCTCAGCGCGCTTCCAATATCCAGTAGGGCGACCACGGCGGGCGCGTCAACGCAACCTCTGCGAAGCCCGCTTCCTTGAGCAACGTTTCCAGCATCGCGGCGGTAAACACGCGACCCTTCGGGCTGGTCAACATCATGTTGATGGAAAACAGATTGGAAAAGAGCGGCCCGGTCCGGTCCGGTTCCAGCATCATGTCCACAATCAGAAAGCGTCCGCCGGGGTTCAATGTGCTCTTGATCCGCTCAAATAGCGTTTGGGCGAATTCGACGTTTTCCTGGTGAATGGCGCCGCACAACAGCGCCATGTCGAATCCGTGCGGCAGGTCGTCGGTATGATAGTCGCCGGGATGAAAGTGGATTCGGTCCGCGGCCGGACTTTCGGCGGTGAGTTCGCGCGCGACCTCCTGCACGGCGGGCAGTTCGAATTGGGTGACTTGGAGGGACGCGTGCTGTTCGGCGAGCATGCGGCTGAATGTGCCGGGACCGGCGGCGATGTCGAGCAGCGTGGCGGCCCCTTTCGGGTCGATGGCGGGTAGGACAGCGGGCGCCATGCCCGTCGCCCGGCTGTGCATGCCGAGGGCGAATCGGCGGGTGCGTGCGGGATCGGCGCCGAGATGGGCGCCGGGCGGAATGGCTGGTTCCCCTTTGCGGGTGCAGTCCGCCAAACGGCCCCAGAGCGGGTACAGGTCCATATTGAACCGTAACGCGTCGAGCATGCAGTGGGGACTGTTGCCATTGATCAAATGATCCGCGCCGGGCGCGATTCCATATTCGTCTCCGTCCTTCTCAAGCAATTCGAGCGCCACGAGCGCGTCCATCACCTCCGCAAGATGGCGGGGAGACGCGTCGTTCTTCGCCGCCAGTGCTTCGGCGGTGGCTTTAGCCTCCGACAGGGCGTCGAACACGCCCAGTTCCACGCCGGCCGACAGCACCGCGGATTTCCAGTACCCCGTGGCCAACTCCATCAACCGGCCCATGTTCCAGTTATCGGTTTTGTTCATGTTTTCTTCCTGATTCCATTTTCATTTCTTATCCCCTCGGAGGGGTGCCGGTCACCTAAGCGAAGCGCATGGTGACCGGCGGGGAGGGTTCTTCCGCCCGCCCTCACTTCTCAGAGCTTTTCAGCGCCAGGTCGACGGCTTCTTTCGCCGAGTGTGCGACGAGAATGCCGGGATCGGGCGCGCCTCCTTCTTCTGAGACCGCCCACGAGTGCAGGCCCACCACGCGTACGCCGAGTCGCAACGCGCTCGCGATTTCTGAGAGCGTGCCGTAGCGGCCGTGGATAGCGATCACCGCATGGCACATGCGCACCAGGACCATATTGCGTACCGCACCCAACCCGGTGGGCAGGGGCACATCGATGTGTGCGTTCGCGGCTTCGTCCGTATCCCCCGGCAAGATGCCGACCGTGAGCCCGTTTTCGGATTTCGCCCCGCGCGCCGCCGCTTCCATCATGCCGTCCAATCCGCCGCAGAGCAGGATCCCGCCGCGCCGCGCGATTTCCGCGCCGACCTCGAAGCCGAGTTGCGCTTCGTCCGGCGAACAGGCGTGCGGGCCCAGTACACCGATGCGGGGGCTCTGGCGCAGCGTGTTCATGGCGTCATCCTTCCCATCATGCGCGGAAACGGGATCGTTTCGCGGATGTGACGCAATCCGCAGATCCACGCCACGGTCCGTTCCACGCCCAATCCGAAGCCCCCGTGCGGCACGGTGCCGTAACGCCGCAGATCGAGATACCATTCGTACGGGGCGGGATCCATCTGTTCCTCTTGCATGCGCGCAATCAACGCGTCTAAATGGTCTTCGCGCTGGCTGCCGCCGACGATCTCGCCGTAGCCTTCCGGCGCAATGACGTCCATGTTCAACACCACGCGCGGATCGTCCGGTTTCGG
>SKXR01000240.1 GCA_007128275.1 Kiritimatiellia bacterium | reverse complement strand
TGGCATGCACAATGGAGGCGAAGTTGTCGTCGGTCAGCACCATTTCCGAAGCCTCTTTCGATACCTCGGTGCCTTTGATGCCCATGGCCACACCCACGTTGGCGCACTTGAGCGCGGGCGCGTCGTTCACGCCGTCGCCGGTCATCGCCACCACCTCGCCGTGGGCCTGGAGAGCCTTGACCAACCGCAACTTGTGCTCCGGACTCACGCGCGCAAAAACGTCCGTGCGCCGGACGGCGTCCGCCAATTCCGTATCGCTCATGGCTTCGATTTCGCGGCCCGCAATTACGGTGGTTCCATCCCCGATACCCATTTGCGCGCCGATCGCGGAGGCCGTCAGCGCATGGTCTCCGGTCAGCATCTTCACGCGAATTCCGGCGCCCTTGCAGTCCTGCACGGCGGCAATCGCTTCGCCACGCGGGGGGTCGTAGATGCCGATGACACCCAACAACGTGGCTCGCCCGTCAAAGAGGGCCCGCTCGAGTTTCGCCGTCGCTCCGCCCACCTCCATCTGGGCCAGTGCAAGGACACGGGTGCCGGCGGAAGCCAGTGCCTCATAATGGCCGTTCCAATCCTCACGCTGAAGGGGGCGGTCTCCTTCGCGCGTGCGTTCCGTGGCACACATGTCGAGCAGCACCTCAGGCGCCCCTTTGAGAAAGATTATATGACGGCCGTCCGGCGAGCGGTTCAACGTGGCCATGAAGCGATGTTTCGCATCGAAAGGTATGGCGTCGAGCTGTGTCCATTCCGCACGTTCGCGTTTGTCGTCCAGACCGGTCTTCCGCGCAAAGACCACCAAGGCGCCCTCCATGGGGTCGCCGAGAACCTGCCATAACGCGTCCTCTTCATCCTTGGCCACGTCGGTCTCGTTGCAGAGCAGACCGGTTCGAGCGCATTCAACCAAGGCCGGATGATTTTCGGCTTGGTACGAGTTCTTGTCGCCGGTCATGCGGATGGCTCCGTCCGGCTCATAACCTTGCCCGTGAATGACATATCGATCGCCGCCCGTGCGCAGAAGCTTGACCATCATCTCGTTACGGGTCAGCGTGCCGGTCTTGTCGGAACAAATGGTGGTGATGGCGCCCAGCGTATCCACGGCGGGCAGCCGCCGGATGATCGCGTTGCGCGAGGCCATGCGTTGAACACCGAGCGCGAGTGTAATGGTCATGATCGCGGGAAGCCCTTCGGGGATGGCGGCCACGGCCAGAGCGACCGCGGCAAGAAACATGTCCACATACGCGCCATCCCATGCATACACGCCGACCATAAACGTCAGTACGGAGATCCCCACAATGGCGGCGGCAAGCACGCGTCCGAAGGCGGCGATCTGGCGCGTCAGCGGCGTCGCGATTTCCGTCGTTTGCTCCACCAATTCGCTGATTCGCCCGATTTGCGTGTCGCCGCCCGTGGCAACCACGATCCCGCGGCCCGACCCCGAGGTGACAAACGTGCCCGCATACGCCATGCAATAGCGGTCGCCCAGGGGCGCATCCGCCTCGAGCGGTTCGAGGCCTTTGCGCACGGGCGCGGATTCGCCGGTCAGCATGGCTTCGTCGATGGCCAGTTCGCTGACGTGAATCAAGCGGAGATCGGCAGGCGCTTTGTCGCCGGAACGGAGGATCACCTTGTCGCCCGGCACCAGTTCCTCCGCCGGCACGCGAATCTGCTCGCCGTCCCGTTGCACCATGGATTCGAGCGACACCATCTTGGCGATCGCCTCCAGCGCGCGCTCCGCCTTGCCTTCCTGCACAAAGCCGATGACGGTATTGACGAGGACCACGCCGAGAATGACCCAGGTATCCAACCAATGACCCAACAACGCGGTTACGAGGGCCGCAGCTAGAAGCAGGTAGATGAGGATATTGTGGAACAGGACCAGAAACCGCATCAACGGTCCGCGCCGTTGCGGGGCGATCAATTTATTGGGACCCAAAAGGGCAAGACGGCTTTCCGCTTCGCCTTGCGACAAGCCGTCGCGATCCGTCTGCAGGGCCTTGAAAGTGTCCTGCACGGTCAAGTGATGCCATACGATGTCGCGGAGCTCGTCGCGGTTCACTTACACTCCCATCTTCACCCCGGAACAGGGGTACCCTAACACGATGGGGAACAGGCATCAAGGAGGTTCGACGGGATTCTCCGGACGCGCTGCTTACCTTACTCCTTTCCCGGCTCTTCCGCGCCGCACAGCACCGTGCGCGCGCTCTCTATCTGTTCCTTGGTCCCGATCAGGAGCAGGACATCTCCGGGCCGAATTTCCTCGCCGGGTTCCGGGTTGATGAGCGAGGCGTCCTCGTGTTCGATGGCGACGACGCTTGCGCCGGATTTCGTGCGCAGTTGCAGTTCGCTCAAAAGTTTATGGCACGCGGGGGCTCCGAGCGGAATGCGAATGCGTTGCAAGGAGGCCTGCTTGAGCATCTGCGCCAGGTCTGCATGAGACCGTTCCTCCGCGCGCATCGGCGTCTCGGGCGATAGCGCGTCCTGCAAGGCGCCCTGCGCGCGCGAGTAGATGCGGATCAAATAACGCCAGGAAATCCACGTGATCAATGCGACGATCAGGAGAAGAATAATCATCATGTGCCAGGGCGGCATGAAAGCGGAACTCAAGAGGACGGTGAACAGCGCAACCAGAATAGAGCCCACGACCAGAATGGTGTTGGCCAACATGTTCTGCGCGGACGTCTTGCGCGAACCCGCGGGCATGCCGGTCAGACTGACTTCCGCGATCAACATGCCGATCGCCTGGATCTTGCGCAAGGTGGCCACATAAAGAGGAAGCGCGAGCACGGCGGCGAGCAGCCAATACAACGCACGCAAGGTCTCTTCCGCGTAGTCGGCCCGCGGCAGCCATGCGGGCATATGGTACACCATGTAGGCCGCGGTCAGGAAAATGGCCGCAATCAGCAAGAAGTTCAGTGTCAATTGGAGCAGCCACTTGCGCGCCAGCTTCATACCCAGACTGGAGCGGCGCCGACTCAATTTGCGCGTCCAATAATAGTACAAGGTCAAGGTGTTGCGAATCCTGGCGGGGGTGACGGCTTCCAAGCCGGCGATGATCCGGTCCGAGTTCTTCACCAGGTACGGGGTTAAGGGCATGGTGATGGCGGAGACGGATACGGCGATAGGATACAGGAAATCGCTCGTTACGCCGAGCGGCAGGCCGACGGAGGCGATCACGAAGGACAGTTCGCCGATGGGGACCATGGCGGATCCGACCCGCAAGCTGGTTTTGCCGTCGTTGCCGGCAATGAACGTGCCCGTTGAAAAGATGAACACC
>SKXR01000073.1 GCA_007128275.1 Kiritimatiellia bacterium | reverse complement strand
CTTCAGGAGGGTCGATTTCCCCTCGCCGTTCCGCCCCACCAGACAGATTCGTTCACCCGGCTCAATTTGAACCGTCACGTCGTCCAACAAGGGCGGACCCCCAAAGGCCATCTGGATATTCTGTAAACTGAGTAATGCCATGAACACACGGTGACTGTATCAGGAAGCAAGCGCTCCAATGCGGGACGGGAAAGGATCGAGATGAGAGGCGTCTTCCATGAACCCTAGCTCAACGTAATCCGCGCAAACCCGCGCTTGCCCGCGCGCAGGATCATGCCGCCCTTGAGCTGAATGGTCATGCGCGGGTCGGAAATCTTCTCGTCGTCGATCCGCACGCCGCCCTGCTGCACCAGTCGTCGCGCCTCACCGTTGCTCGACGCCAAGCCGGCCGTCGTCAGAAGATTCAGCAATCCCATCTGGCCGTCGGTCGCGACATCCGGGCCAATCACGATTTCCGGAATGTCCGTCGGATTCTGCCGCCCGGAAAAGACACGGGCGAATTCTTCCGATGCGGACTGGGCGGCTGTCTCATCATGAAACCACGCCACAATGCGGCGCGCCAATTCGTCCTTCGCTTCGCGCGGATGCTTCTGCTTGAGCGCGGCCATTTCTTCTTCCGGCGCACACAGCACATAGGCGAAATAGCGCCACATCAAATCGTCGCTGACGGACATGACCTTGCCAAACATGTCGCCCGGCGCGTCCGTGACGCCGACGTAATTGCCGAGACTCTTGCTCATCTTCTGCACGCCGTCCAAGCCCTCAATCAAGGGCAACGTCAACACCACCTGCGGTTCCTGGCCGTAGATTTTCTGTAATTCGCGCCCGAGCAAGAGATTGAATAGCTGGTCGGTGCCGCCCAATTCGATGTCGGCTTGCACCATCACGGAATCGTACGCCTGCACCAACGGATACAGAAATTCCACCAACGAAATCGGCTGGTTCTCGCCGTAGCGCTTGGCGAAATCGTCGCGTTGCAGCATTTGCGCCACCGTGACGTGCGCCGAAAGCCGGATGACGTCTTCAAAATTCATCGGCCCGAACCACTCGGAATTGAATCGCATTTCGGTTCGCCCGGGATCCAGCACCTTGAAGATCTGCTCCTGATAGCTGTTGGCATTCTCCATCACCTGCTCGCGTGAAAGTTGCGGGCGCGTCTTGGACTTGCCGGACGGGTCGCCGATCATGGCGGTGAAATCCCCGATGATAAACACGACGGTGTGCCCGAGATCCTGAAACTCGCGCAGCTTGCTCAAGCCGACCACGTGGCCCAGATGAATGTCCGGCGCGGACGGGTCGGCGCCATACTTCACACGTAATGCCCGGCCCTCCTTGCTCGCGGCTTGGACTTTCTTGTGCAGTTCATCGACAGAGACCAAGTCCACCGACCGCGCGACGATGCGCCCAACCTGTTGTTCTACGGAAATAGTCATAGCGAGGGAACCTTACAGCAGCGCGAACGAGAAATACCAGTCGTTTATACCAAAGATGGCACCACCACGGCGCGAACATACGTGGCCTCCGGCTTCACCCGCGCCGCCCTATAAACATATACGCGTTTCCACTATTATTGAAGGATCTTAGGTAAGTGAATAAATTTGCGGATTTATGCGTCTTTAGACTCGCCTTGTAAGTCAAGGGTCTTCACAATGTTATTTCAAGGGAAGCAGGTGCTACCCATAACCCACGAAAGGGACCTGTCATGAGAACGTATCTAGGAATCTTGGCCGTTGTCTTCATTTCTTCCACTTTCGCCTCCGGCTATTATTATGATAGCGGCTCGGGATTCGGCGGGTTCGGATCCTACTGGGATTCGAAGGATGCCGACGACACGTGGGGGGGCGGCGCCATACTCCGGCTCGGGATGGGCCCCCAATGGCAAGTCGATTTTCGTGGGTCCTATTATGAATTTTCGCAAAGCACCATGGGGCTCAAGGAAACGTTGGAAATCATTCCGGTCGAAGCCGCGCTCATGTTCAGGATGCCATTGGAACACGCATTCACCTTATATGCCGGCGGTGGGGGCGGTTATTACTTCGCCGATTACGAGGCACGTGAAGGCGGAGAAAAATTGCGATTGGAAATCGACGGCGATATCGGGTTCTTCGTCGTGGGCGGCGCTCAATTCCGAATTGGCGAGGCACTTAGTCTTTTCGGTGAAGCGAAGTATATCTGGCTGGATTTCGGGAAAGCCAAGTTCAAAGGCACAGGCATTCCCGAACTCGAGCGTGAAAAATTTGATATCGACCTGAAGATGGACGGCTTGGCCATCAACATCGGCCTGCTGTTCAACTTCTAACGATGCGAATCGCGCCACGCGCGATAGCGATAGACGAGGAAGGGCATAGCCATGACGCGAACCGCGAGGCTATGGGGTGATAGGCGTGTGAAGTTTCTTCGAACGCTTATCCCACCCTTCTGCCTAGCGGGCGTGCTGCTGCTTTCCGGTTGCGCTTCAGGAGGCGGGCCCGGTCCGCCGCCCGCCCAGACGCGCGGAGGCCAATCGCGAGGAACACCGCCCACGGTATACGTTGCGCCCGTTCCTTCATCTATCAAACGCGTTGCGATCATGCCCTTCCGCGCGGAAACGGAACTGATCGGCGCCTCTGTGTCGGATCTGTTCATCACGGAACTGCTGAATACCCGACGCTATGACTTGCTCGAACGCAGCCAGCTTGCGAACGTTCTCAATGAGGCAGAGGTCGCGATGGCCGGCCTGACGGAATCGCAGGCCGTCGCGGTGGGCAACATGCTCGGCGCCGACGGCGTGATCATCGGATCGGTGGATGAGTATGGGATGATCGCCCACCGGGGGCGAACCTACCCGGTGGTCGGCTTGTCCGTGCGCATGATCGACTGCGAAACCGGGCGGGTCATGTGGAGCGCCAGCTTGGCCGACAACGCGCCGGATTCCCGCATCCCGCTTTCCCAGCACACGCGGAGCGTGGTCAACCGCACGGTAACCGGCTTGAGTCGCGAGTGGCGGGTTCAGCGGTATGTCCGCAAAGCGAATATACCGACTACACGGGATCCGGGCGCTACGGTCGGGCGCACCGCGCCGCCGGCGGCGCGCCCTGCCGCAGCACCCGCCCCCCAGGAAAGGCCGCCGGCTATCCCGGCCTTTTCCCTCTCCGACTTCGGCTTGCGCGAAGTAACGATCAACTGGATAGACCCCAAGGTGACGGCATTGCAGTATCGCATCGAACGGGGATCCGCGCACGACGGTCCTTTTGAAACCGTGGCCCGTGTGTCCGCCTCACAGGCCACCCATACCGATCGGGGCCAACCGGGCAAGCCTCTGAACGAT
>SKXR01000004.1 GCA_007128275.1 Kiritimatiellia bacterium | reverse complement strand
GAGCTTTCGCTGACCCCGGGCGCCGTCGGCCAGGACGGGTTTCTGACCACGCATCTTATCGAAACCATGCGCGTACCCGAACGCGAACTTATCGCCGAGTATCTCGGCTTGCCGAGTGACATCATTGATACCCCGACACCCGGCCAGCAGTTGATGTACGGAAAGACCCGGCGCCGCGTGCCGATGCTTTGGAATGTGGACAATCCGGTGCTCGCCGGGTGCGTGCAGAACCAGGACGCGTACATGCAGTCCGTGGCGGCGCAGCGCCCCTACTTTTTCGATCACATCCGCGAGATCGCGGATCAATGCATGGCCGAATACTCGGCGCTGACGGGCCGGCCATATAACCGGATATCCACATATCGCTGCGAAGACGCCGAATACCTGATCGTGGGCATGGGCAGCGTCATCGGCACGGCCGAAGCGGTCACCGATTATCTGCGCGACACGCGCGGACTGAAAATTGGCGTGGTGAACATGACCATGTATCGCCCCTTCCCCGGCGACCTGATCAGCGCGCTGCTGAAAGGCCGCAAAGGCGTGACGGTGCTGGAACGAACCGATCAGCCCTTGTCCGAAGATCTCCCGCTGATTCGCGAAATCCGTGTCAGTCTGATCAAGAGCATTGAGAACGGGATGACCCAGAGCAAGAACGGCGTCCCCTACCCGCGCTACGCCACGTACAAGAAACCGCAGGACAATCCCCCGCTGTATTCCGGCTGTTTCGGAATGGGCAGCCGCGATTTGCAGCCCGAAGGCATTGTCGGCGCGGTGGAAAACATGTTGCCGGACGCCCCCCGGAAGAAGTTCTTCTATCTCTCGATCGATTTCCTGCATGACAAACCGTTCACGCCCAAACAGGAGATCTATCAGCAGGAAATCCGGGACTTGTATCCGAACATCCAGGATCTGGCCGTGAAAGGCAGCGAAAACCCGAACCTGTTGCCGGACGGCTCCATTACGGTCCGCATGCATTCCGTCGGCGGCTGGGGCGCCATGACAACCGGCAAGAATCTGGCCATGACCCTGTACGACCTGCTCGGGTACGATATCAAAGCCAATCCGAAGTACGGGTCGGAGAAGAAAGGCCAACCGACCACGTATTACCTCTCCGCGGCGCCGAAACCGATCCGGATCAATTGCGAATACAACTTCGTGGATGTCGTGCTCTCGCCCGATCCCAACGTATTCAGCCATTCAAACCCGTTGTTCGGCTTGAAGAAGGGCGGCGTGTTCATTATCCAGAGCGATCTCGACTCCCCCGAAGCGGTCTGGAAGATGATTCCGCCGACCAAACAGAAGTACATCATCGAAAACGAAATCCGGGTCTACTATCTCGACGCGTTTCACATCGCGCGCGACGAAGCCACGGACCCCGAGCTGCAACTGCGCATGCAGGGCATCGCCTTCCAAGGCGCGTTCTTCGCCACTTCGCCGGTCATGGAATCGGCGAAGCTGACGGAAGAATCCCTGTTCACGGCCATTAAGGACCAGATCGAAAGCAAGTTCGGCAGTAAAGGCGCGCGCGTGGTGGAAGACAACCTGCGCGTGGTGCGTCGCGGATTCGATCAGATCACGGAGATCACCGAAAAGGAAATCACCCGCGACCGCGAAAAGGAGCTGAAAAAAGAGTCCACGATGCCGATCATGCTGAAGCGGATGCCGGCCAGCGAAGATCGCAAGACGGATATTCACCGGTTCTGGGAACAGACGGGCTGCTTCTATCTGGGCGGCCGTCCGAACGATAACCTGGCCGATCCGTTTAACGCGATGAGTCTCATCCCCGCCAATACCGGCGTGTATCGCGACATGACGCAGATCCGGTTCCAGCATCCGGTATGGATTCCCGAAAACTGCACGGCGTGCAGCGATTGCTTCACGGTCTGCCCGGACAGCGCCATCCCCGGCATCGCGTGCAGCGTCACCGACGCGTTCAACACCGCCATCAAGCGGGTCGAAAAGGCCGGGCACGAGGTTAAACATCTCCGGCGTGCCGTCCGCACGGTGGAAAAGAAATTGCGCGCGGCCACCACCGGCGCCAACGGGAAAGCCGTGGATGTGACGCCCCTGCTCGATCAGGCCATTACGGCCACGCTGGAAGAAGCGCCGGAAACGGATCGCAAGGAGTTCGAGGAAGAATTCGGCTGGTTCCGCCAATCCATGGGCACCTTCAAATTCGCCCTGACGAAACCGTATTACAACCAGAAGGAAAAGGAACAGAAGGGCGCGGGCGGCCTGTACGCGATCACCGTAAACCCGTACACCTGCAAAGGCTGCATGTTGTGCGTGGACGTGTGTGACGACGACGCGCTCCGTATCGTGGACCAAACCGTGGACAGCGTCGCGGAATTGCGCCGGGATTGGGATTACTGGCTGGATCTGCCGACCACCCCGCCGGAGTATATTCGGATCGACGATATCGACGAGAAGATCGGCGCGCTGGAAACCATGCTGATGGACAAGAGCGCGTATCAGTCGATGGTCTGTGGCGACGGCGCCTGCACAGGGTGCGGAGAGAAATCCGTCCTGCATATCTTCACCGCCACGATCACCACGATGATGCAACGACGCGTCAAAAAACATGTCGAACACATCAACGGCCTGATTGAAAAGCTGGAACAGCATATCAAGATGAAGCTGGCTGAAACGGTCGACATCAGCGATGCGACGCGTATACATAAGATCATCGACGCCCATCGCACGGGCGACCTGAAACTGTCCGAACTGGCCGGAGAACTCGACGAAGGCACGGCCGGCGTGCCGCTGGACCAGGAATGGTTGTCCTGGGTCACGGGCTTGTTGAAGCAGTTGAAGGACCTGAAATGGAATTATGAGGTCGGCGTGACGAACACCGGCCGGGCCAACATGGGCTTCACCAACGCCACCGGGTGCTCGTCGGTGTACGGGTCATCCTTCCCGTACAACCCCTACCCGTTCCCGTGGACCAATCACCTGTTCCAGGACGCGCCTTCCGTCGCACTCGGCGTGTTCGAAGGGCACATGGTCAAAATGGCCGACGGCTTCAAGACCATCCGGATGGCGGAAGCCGTACTGGAAGGCAACGGGAATTACGAGCAAGTCCGCGAATCACTCACCTACTATAACTGGAGCAAGTTCACCGACGAAGAGTTCATGCTCTGTCCGCCGGTGGTCGCGGTCGGCGGCGACGGCGCCATGTACGACATTGGTTTCCAGAACCTGTCGCGCGCGTTGATGTCGGGTCGCCCGGTGAAGATCCTGATCCTCGACACGCAGGTCTATTCGAACACCGGCGGGCAGGCCTGCACCTCGGGCTTCATCGGCCAGGTGTCGGACATGGCCCCGTACGGCAAGGCATGGCACGGGAAGACCGAAACACGCAAGGAGATCAGCCTGATCGGCGCGGCGCACCGCACCGCGTTCATTCACCAGTCCAACCTGTCCAACTACACGCACATGATCGAAGGGTTCATCGACGGCATCAACACCCGACGCCCCGCCCTCTTCAACGTGTATACCGTCTGTCAACCGGAACACGGAGTGGGCGACGACGCCTCATTTGCCCGGAGCAAAATGGCGTTGGAATCGCGGGCCTATCCGGTCCTGCGCTTCGATCCGGACGCGGGCGAGTCCTGGGAGGAATGCCTCGACCTCGAAGGCAATCCGGCCATCGACGACGATTGGCCCGTGTACAGTCTGGAATACCAGGACGAAGACGGGAACGCACAAAA
The DNA here is from genome assembly GCA_007128275.1 of Kiritimatiellia bacterium. Taxonomy (GTDB): domain Bacteria; phylum Verrucomicrobiota; class Kiritimatiellia; order SLAD01; family SLAD01; genus SKZA01. Next base: position 8,617 of record SKXR01000004.1, on the reverse strand, counting down.
GATGGATGTGCCGATGACCTTCGCCGATTTTGCCGTGGGCGAAGGACGGTTCCGTAAACATTTCCGCGTGGCTCCGCAGGATACGTGGAACGAAAATATGGTGCCGCTGACTGAATTCATCGACAAACCGGAAGATGAACGGGAAGGCCTGTTCCCCTATGTCTGGGCCGTAAACAACAAGAACCGGCTCATTCGCGCGCTCGTGTCCGCCGAATTGGTGGAGTCCACCGAAGAACGCCGCGGATTCTGGCGGACCTTGAAGGCTCTCGCGGGACTGGTGAAGAAGGTCGATCCCGAGCAGATCGCACAACAGGTCCGGGCGGAAACCGCACAGAAACTGGCATCCGGCTTGATGGCCATGCTGGGCGGGAAAGGCGGCGCCGTATCGTTCCAGGAAGCGTTGGCCGCCACGCCGGCCGCTGCCGGAGCGGCTCCGGGCGCAGCATCGGCCGGAGGTGTCGAGGGCCATGAACCCGTGTGGATTGATCGCAACGAATGCACGTCGTGCGACGAGTGCGTGAATATCAACCCGAAGATCTTTGCCTACGACGACGAAAAGAAAGCGTATGTGAAGGATCCGAAGGGCGGTCCGTATAAGGATATCGTGCGGTCCGCTGAAAAATGCACCGGCAAATGCATTCATCCGGGCACGCCGCCTGATCCGAGCGAAAAGGGCTTGGACAAGCTGATCAAACGCGCGGAGAAGTTTCAGTAGAAGGAGTGTTCAGTGTTCAGTTCGGTCTCTGGCCGAAGTCAGTGCGTCAACGCTCGGAACAGGCTATCTCTTGGAGCGCGGGTGTGTCCCGCTTCGGGACCACCCGCAGCAACGGGTAAGCGGAGCACAGCGAAGTTGAGACACAGCGGTAAACATAGAATTCGTTTGATACCATGACGGCCCAATTAGCCACACGCATTCCAGCCGACCTCCGCGGCGGCACGTTTTCCCACGGGGTACATCCCGCGGAGAACAAGCAGTATACCGCGGGCAAACCGATTCAACGTTTTGCGTTTCCATCGGAACTGTTTCTCTTGTTGTCGCAACATGCGGGCAAGCCGTCCGTTCCCCTCGTTCATCCCGGCCAGGAAGTGGTGCGCGGCGAACCGATCGCGCGCGCCGACGGCTTCATGTCCGTCCCGCTGCATGCCCCCGCCACCGGGACCATCAAGCGCATCGACCTTGTCCCGACGGCCAAAGGCCCCCGGAAACCGGCGATCATCCTGGCCGTGCATCCGGGTGAATCACAGGAAATGCTTTACGGCGCCCGGCGCGATATCGACGCCATGACCCCGAAAGAGATTATTCAGGCCGTGCAAGACGCCGGATTGGTGGGATTGGGCGGCGCGGCGTTTCCCACCCATGTCAAGCTGTCTCCACCGCCGGATCACAAGGTGGACACGATCCTTATCAACGGCTGCGAATGCGAACCCTACCTGACCACGGATCATCGCCTGATGCTTGAACAGCCGGAAGATCTGGTCATGGGCACGAAGATTCTCATGCGCGCCATGGGCGCCGACCGGGCGATTATCGGGACGGAAGACAATAAGCGGGATGCGGCGGAAGCGGTGCGACGCGTACTGCCCAAGGACGGTTCGATGACCGTCAAGGTGGTCCCCACCAAATATCCGCAAGGCGCGGAAAAGATGCTGGCCAAGGCGCTCGTCAATCGCGAGATCCCGTCCGGCGGCTATCCGTCGGCGGTCGGACTCGGCGTGTACAACGTGGCGACCACGGCCCAGATCGGCGCCCTGCTCCCCTGGCAACGGGGCGTCATTGAACGGGTCGTGACGGTCACCGGCCCCGGCCTCGATAAGCCGGGGAACTATCTGGTGGCGATCGGTACCCCGCTTCGTTTCATCCTCGAACGACTCGGCTTTCAAGGCGGCCCGCAGTACCTGATTACCGGCGGCCCCATGATGGGCGATACGGTAGCTTCGCTGGATGTGCCGATCACCAAGGGGTGCGGCGGGTTTCTCATTTTCCGGCCGGAAGATGTCGCGGCGCAAACCGTGCCCAAGACCTATCCCTGTATCAGTTGCGGAAAATGTGTCGAAGCCTGTCCGATGCACCTGAACCCCTGTCAACTCGGCAAACTCGCGGTGAAACGCCGTTATCTGGAAATGGACGAGTATCACCTGTTCGACTGCTTTGAATGCGGGTGTTGCAGTTACGTCTGTCCGTCGGGAATTCCGCTGGTCCAGTATTTCCGGGTCTCCAAAGGCATGAACCGCGAACTGAAAGCGGCGGCCAAATGAGCGCACCCCGTCCCCAAGCCGAACTCCGCACCTCCCCGCAATTGCGGGAACCGGTGACCGTCGACGTAATCATGCGAAACGTCGTCTATGCGATGCTTCCGGTATGCGCGTATTCGGTGTTTCAATTCGGCCTCAGCGCGCTGGCCTTGATTGTGGTGTGCACGGCGGTGTGTGTCGGCACGGAACACCTGTTCTGCAGGGTCGCCGGACGCGAAAGCACCGTGAACGATTGGAGCGTGATCATCACCGGCATTCTCCTCGCGCTGACGCTGCCGCCTTCGTTCCCGCTCTGGATGGCGGCCGTGGCCTCGTTCTTCGGCGTGGCCGTCGGCAAAGTCTTTTTCGGCGGATTGGGCTTTAACGTGATGAACCCCGCCCTGGTCGGACGCGCGTTTGCGCAGGCGGCGTTTACCGTTCCCATGACGACATGGACCCCCTCCATGGTCGCCGGGCGTTTCACGGAATTCATCCCTTCCACCCTGACCATGCCGTTCATGATGCCCGCCACCAACAGTGACTGGCTGGCGCGGGTGGCCCCGGACGGTTTTACAGGGGCCACGCCCCTCGCCCTCATGAAATTCGAACAGGTCTCCACCGACACCGTGCAACTGCTCACCGGCACCATCGCCGGATCAGCCGGAGAAACCTCCGCGCTCCTTATTCTGGTCTGCGGCCTGTACCTGATTGCCCGCAAGATGATGGACTGGCGCATCACCTTCGGCGTCCTGGCTTCCGCCGCCCTGCTCTCCGGCATCTTCTATCTCGTCGATCCGGAAATTTATCCCTCCCCGCTCTTCACCTTGTTTTCCGGCGGCCTGATGCTCGGCGCCGTGTTCATGGCCACCGACATGGTCGCCTCGCCCGAGACGCGCAGAGGCGTCTGGATCTACGGCAGTCTCATCGGCGTGTTGACGGTGATCATCCGGTTGTTCGGCGGACTGAACGAAGGCGTCATGTACGCGATCCTGCTCGCCAACGCGATGTCGCCCCTGATCAGTCGGGTTACGCAACCGCGTCGCTATGGCGCCGTGAAGAAGGTGAAGTCCCCGGCATGAATACCGAATCCACAACCGTCATGCCGGACATGCCTTCCAGCGGTAGATTGATCGCCACCTTGGCGGTTATTGCCATGCTTTCCGGTTTCTTTGTGGTGCTTGTTTATCAGGCCACCCTTGAACGCATTGCGCTGAATCACCGCGAATATCTCGAACGGGCGGTCTTCACCGTGTTGCCGGGCGCGACCGTGCGCGTCAATTTCTCCCTGTCGGAAGCCGGCTTGCAGCGTCTCCCGGATGATGCGGTCGGCGACGCGAATGTCTTCGCGGGATACAATGACGACGGTACGCTTGTCGGTGTGGCGCTCCAGGCATCAGCACGCGGCTATGCGGACGTGATCCGCATCCTCTATGGCTACGCTCCGGACCGGGAAGCCATCGTCGGCTTCACCGTCCTGCAGAGTTCCGAAACCCCCGGACTGGGCGACAAGATCGAAACCGACCCCGCGTTCCTCCGCAATTTCGAGAATCTCCAAGCGCGACTCAATGAGGAAGGCACCGCGCTGGAGAACGATATTGTCACCGTCAAGCAGAGCACGAAAACGGAAGACTGGCAGATCGACGGCATTACCGGAGCGACCGTGAGCGCCGTGGCCGTCGGGCGCGCGCTGCGCGAGAGCGCCAACGAGATGCTGCCGCTGTTGGCCGCGCACCGAAGCTCGCTCACCACCCCACCCCCCGCTTCGCGGACCCCTCCCAAGGAGGGGTGCCCGAAGGACGGGGTGGGTGACGATGAAACGGATACTGATGGGATCAATCACGGATCGGAGAATCCATAATGCCGCGCGACCCAAAACAGCTTTCTCCGCCCACGATGGCCACGCTGAAAGAAGGCGTTTGGAAAGAGAATCCCGTCTTCATCATGCTGCTGGGCCTTTGCCCCGCCCTCGCGGTCAGCAACACGGCGCTGAACGCGCTCGCCATGGGCTTGGCCAGCACGTTTGTGCTGCTCGGCTCCACCACGCTCATTTCCCTGTTGCGTCATCTCATTCCCAAACAGGTGCGCATCGCGTCCTACATCATCATCATCGCCACCTTCGTCACTATCGTGGACTACACCATCCACGCGCTGAGCCTCGAATTATATAATGCGCTCGGCGCGTTCATTCAGTTGATCGTGGTCAACTGCATGATCCTCGGACGGGCCGAAGCGTACGCCTCCAAGAACCGGATCCTTACCACCTTCGTCAATTCCATCGGGATGGGCGCCGGGTTCACCCTCGCCCTGTTTTCCATCGGGGCCGTGCGCGAGATTCTTGGTTTTGGCACGTTCTTCGGCATACCCCTGTTCGGATCGAATTTCCAGGCTTGGGCCGTGTTCATTCTGCCGCCGGGCGGCTTCTTTGTCCTCTCCCTGTGGCTGGTTCTGTTTGCCGCCCTACGGCGCCGGGCCGATCAACGGAAGGAGGTGGGTCATGCATCCTGATTCCGCCGCGTTCCTTTTCCTGCACGCGTTTCTGATCAATAATTTTGTGTTGGCCCTGTTCCTGGGCTTATGCCCGTTTCTCGGCGTATCGGCCAAACTGAAAACCGCATGGCCCATGGGCCTGGCCGTCATTTTCGTGATGCTCGTGGCTTCCTTGTGCGCGTACGGGATCAATATTCTGCTCGTCCGTTTCGAGATCGAATATCTGCGTTTGATCTGCTATATTGCGGTCATCGCTTCCGCCGTGCAGTTGGTTGAGATGACCATCAAGAAGTTGAGCCCGACGCTGTTCCGGATGCTGGGAATTTTTCTCCCGCTGATCACGACGAATTGCGCCATTCTGGGCATGGCCCTTTTCCAAACATTCAACGAATACAACTTTGTGCAGAGCCTCGCGTACAGTCTCGGGGCCGGCGCCGGATTCATGTTGGCGCTCGTGCTCATGGCGGGCCTGCGCGAAAAACTCGAATTGGCCGATGTGCCGGATCCGTGCACCAGCGCGGCGATTTCCCTGATGCTGGCCGGACTGCTTTCACTGGCCTTCATGGGATTTGCGGGATTGGGAGGATAAATGAGCACGTACCTGACAGCGATGGGACTGATACTGATCATCATGGCGGGCTGGATCAGCGTGCAACGGTTTGCGCGGCGTTTCGCCGCGCGCCACCCGGAATATGGACCGGCCCGCGAATGCATGGGATGCGGCTTGGGCTGCGCGTGCGAAGAACAGCCGAACGAGCCTGTGCATAGGCAAGATAAACAAGATGAGAAGTAGTGGTTTTCGGTTTTAGGTTCCAGGTTGACGTTTCCTGAAACCCGGAACCTAACACCTAAAACCTAAAACCTAAGACCTAAAACCTAAGAATTGGAACCTGACCGAGCACAGGAGAAAGAAAATGAAAGTGACCGAATACGACATCAGCAACCCCTACGAAGCCACGGTGGAAAGCAACGAGCGTATTACGCCGCCGAACACCGACGAAGTACGGCATCTCGTCTTGAGCATTCCGGACGCCACGTTCAATTACGTCGAAGGCCAAAGTATCGGCGTGCTCGCCCCGCCCACGGGCGAATTTGGAAACGAGCATCATCTGCGCCTCTACTCCATCGCCAACTCGCGAACGGGCGAGGAAGGCGACTTGTCCGAAATCGCGATCTGCGTGCGACGCTGTTTCTACGTCGATGAAGTCAGCGGGGAACGCTATCCCGGCGTGGCGTCAAATTATCTGTGCGACTTGCAACCCGGCGACACGATCAAGATCGCCGGGCCGTACGGACGACAGTTCCAAGCGCCCAAAGACAATACCTGCAACCTGTTGATGATCGGTATCGGAACGGGCATTGCCCCCTTCCGCGCGTTCATGAAGCATATCTATGAAGAGCGCAAGGAATGGAAAGGCAAAGTGCGGCTGTTCTATGGCGCGCGCACGGGCATGGAACTGCTCTACATGAACGACGAAAAGAACGATCTCAGCCTATACTACGACGAGGAGACGTTCCAGGCGTTCGAGGCCCTCAGCGATCGGCCGCACTTCGATGAAGCGCCCGAGCTGGAAAAGAAACTGATGGATAACGCCATCGAGGTGTGGAGTCTCGTGCAGGATCCCAAGACGTATATCTACGTGTCGGGCCTGTCCTCGCTCGAGAAAACCCTCGACCGGCTCATGATCGCGCTGGCCGGGTCCGAAGAGGAATGGAAGAAGCTCAAAGACAAACTCATCGCCGAACGGCGTTGGTCGACCTTGTTCTATGATTGAGCATGCCCGTCGCGAACAGCGGACATGACTCAGGGGCTGCCAGGCTCTAGTCCCAGCCTGTGCACGATGCGTGCGTGCAAAGAATCCGGCAAGTCGTCAGGCATTATGGCGAGGATGTGTTGATCGAGCGTTCGCGCTTCTGCTATCCGGTTCTGTTCGTATAGCGTGTTCGCGCGCAGCAGGAGGAACTCCCAGCTTTCCGGATGCTCCTCCACCCACATCGCGGTCATCCGATCGGTCGCTTCATATGCGTCCCGTTCACGCTCATGGGCGGCGATCGCCGCGGCATCATCGTGCAGACTCAGACAATACCGTATATGACTCATGCCCATTACGAGGCCCAACACAAAAGACAGCCCGATCAACAAGGAAGCCATGGTATTGCGTCTGTGTTTCGGCAGGGCGCATAGTCCGGATACGATATGAATCAAGGCATGGCCCGCCAAGGCACCTGTAACAAGAGCCAACCAAAGCAGGAGCGGTTTCGTCATCAATGCGGCGGGTACGGACAGGAAGGTTAAGGCGAGCCAGCTCGCGCTCAGGTACACGCCGAGCACCACGCTGCCCGTAAACAACACAATGCAATTCCTGATATCCGCGGCCTGCGCGCCTTGGAGCAATATCAGGGCCGCGATCATGAAGATCGTGTACGGCCAAAACAGCCGAAGATACTCCACCGCATCGAGTATGCCGATACCGTTCATGAGGACTATCCCATACATCCACTACGCCTCCCGGGCAACTCCCGGCACGTCGCAAGCGACGGCCCTACACGGTAGAAGAATAACGTTTTGTAGGGCGTCCACTTGCGGATCGACGTTTTCCACGTTCACCAAATCATCACGCGCTTCCGGCGGGACACGGTGTCAACAAATCCTTGGCAGTTGTTCCCCGCTCAACATATCCACAATCCGCAACGAACCGATCCGGCTCTTCAGATGAACCACCGCCCGCTCGCGCCCTTTCACGACGCCGATCTGGAGCGACTCGCCGGACACCGAATGCGCACGCATGATTTCCAGCGCCCGCGCGGCTTCCGCTTCCGGAACAAAAGCGATGAACCGGCCTTCGTTGGCCACGTACATCGGATCCAAGCCAAGCAGTTCGCAGGCGCCTTGTACGTCTTCACGCACCGGAATGAGCGTTTCCTCCACTTCCAGGGTCATCGCGGCCGCCCGCGCATGTTCTACCAAAGCACTCGCCAATCCGCCGCGCGTCAGGTCGCGTATACTGTGAATTTCAATACCCGCTTCAATCAGCGCCAACACCGGTTCGGCCACCGGCGCGCAATCGCTTTGGATCTCGCTCTCAAACTCCAACCCTTCGCGCACCGCCATGATGGCCATGCCGTGCCGCCCGATATCGCCGCTGAGCAGTATCGCGTCGCCGGGCTGAATGCGCGCAGGACCAATCTCGCGGTCATGCGCCAACACGCCCACCCCGGCGGTGTTCAGGTATATGCCGTCGCCTTTTCCTCGATCCACCACTTTGGTGTCGCCCGTCACAATCAGCACACCGGCGGCTGCGGCGGCGTGTTGGATCGATTGCACCACGCGCCAAAGGGTTTCCATGGGCAATCCCTCTTCAAGAATCATACCCAACGTCAGATACAAGGGGCGCGCCCCGCACATGGCCAGATCGTTGACCGTCCCGTTCACCGCCAGCGACCCGATATCGCCGCCGGGAAAGAACAACGGCCGTACCACGTAGGAATCCGTCGTCAAGGCCAGCCGGGCGCCGTCCACGGAAAAGACCGCGCCGTCGTGCCCCGCATCCAGCAATGGATTGGAAAAGGACGTCCGAAACATCTTCTCGATGAGCTGATGCGTCAACGTCCCGCCGCCGCCGTGCGCGAGCGTTACGGTCGGATAATCGGATATCGGGATGGGACAGGTTGTGCTCATTTGGAGGTTGTAGGTTTTTGGTTATTGGTTCTTGGTTTTAGGTTTTGGGTTCTTGGTTTTAGGTTCTGGGTTTTGGGTTTTCGATTGTGTGTCGTTCCCGAGATGGATGTCCAACCTATAACCGTTGCGCTCGCGCGGATCACGGTTGTGTACGGTAGCGGTAATACGCCGCGCAGGCTCCTTCCGACGAGACCATCGTCGCGCCGAGCGGTTTTTCCG
>SKXR01000049.1 GCA_007128275.1 Kiritimatiellia bacterium | reverse complement strand
TGACCAGTCACCCGAACTGGATGACCGACCGGCTGATTGCGGCCGTGGCGGACACTGAAAAGGTCTGTCCGCACATCGAAATCCCGGTCCAAGCGGGGAACGACGAAGTACTCGCAACGATGCGACGCGGCTATACCGTGGACGAGTATCGCCGTGTGGTGGACCGGATTCGCCGTCGCATTCCCGATGCGGCGATTCATACGGACATCATCGTCGGATTCTGCGGAGAGACCGAAGACCAGTTCATGGACACGTACCGACTGGCGGAAGAAATGCAGTGGGAAAAGATTCATATCGCCAAATATTCCGTACGCCCCAAAACCATCGCCGCGCGTTCCATGCCGGACGATGTCCCCGCCGACGAGAAGGAGCGACGTCGCAAAATGCTGGACGACCTTCAAACGGAGATTCTGGAGAAGAAGAATCAGGCGCTGCTCGATCAGGACGTTGAGGTGCTGGTCGAAAACCTGCACAAAGGCAAATGGCGCGGCCGCACGCGGCATAACAAATTGGTCTTCTTCGAAGACGACAGCGACCTGACAGGGCAACGGGTCTCCGTACGGATACACGCGACGCATCCGTATACCCTCTTCGGTTCCGTCGCCCGGAATGCAACCGAGCCCGCACTCGTTACTACGGACCATGTCTAGCAGCCCGTTGAAAATGTCATAGCCACACAGATCCACGCCCTCACGGGCGCGGCTACGTTGCCCATTTCTTCGTAGCCGCCGCCGTCGCCGTGAGGCGGTGGATGGCATGCCGGAGGAGCGTTTTTCAACGGGCTCCTAGCGGCATGTAGCGGCGACCAATGCGCACCGTCGTCGCCACAGGATTCCCCGGGATCAGGCCCTCGGGGGTGGCGTCGATTTTAGCTGGCCCAACGCCAAACGAAGTTCTTCCGTGACCGCTTTCTTTAGACCCTCCTTGCGATCCATGACGACGTGGGTAATCCGCACCTCCGCCACTTCCTCGTCATCGGTGTTGTGTATGCGGTAGACCAGCGTGAACGAAGTATCTCCAAGGCGTTCGTTCGAGACGTGGATGCGCAGCCGATCGCCGGGAAAGATCGGTTTTCTGTAATCCGCTTCGGCATGAACGACCGGGAGATCATAGTGCGTGGATCGCAGAATCACGCCGATATCCATGCCGACGGATTCCATGAACGCCTCGAACGCTTCATGGGCCAAATCGAATATATTGGCGAAGTAGATGACGCCGGCCGCATCCGTATCGCGCAAACGCAAGGTAGTCTTGTGCGTGTACATGATTTGCTTCCTTTTCTGATTTACCCGCTCCAAGGATCTATCATGTTGACCCGGCAAATACCAGCCACACGTGTTCCCGCCGTGTGCAGCGGGGCGTGAGATCCCTTATCACTGTTTCTCCGCCTGTTCATGAAACCATTGGCGATTGGGTTTCATCGCGTCCATTACGCCGTCTTCCGGCCAGGGATGAAACGCAACGGGGATTTTGAATTTTGGGAGGATGTCTTGGAGCTTCTTGCGCAGTTCGTCATCGGTCACGGAAGCATCCCGATCCAGAAACGCGACCGGGCGCGCTCCGTATTCCTCGTTTACAACGGGTACCACCACGGCTTGATGAACGCCGGCTATACCAAGCATGACCCGCTCAATTTCTTCCGGGTAAATATTCTCCCCCCCCGAGATGAACAGATTGTCCACACGCCCGACGACCGTGAGATAACCGTCCCCATCCAGCGTACCGAGATCGCCGGTAGGAAACCAACCGTCTTCGGTGAGGGGCCGGTGGATCCGGCCCTGCTCCACGTAGCCACTGAACAACGTCTGCCCTTTTACCTGGATTTCTCCGTCTTCCGCGATCCGTAATTCGCGATGGCGAAGAACCTTCCCCGACGTATGCGCCTTCTCGCGCGGCCCAAAAGGCGCACAGGCGGTTACTTGAGAATTCATTTCCGACAAGCCATACGAGGGAATCACGGGATAGCCCAAGGCCCGGGCCGCCTCCAGAAGTTCGGCGGATACTCCGCTTCCACCGACCAACACGGCTTTCAGGCGTTTCCGCGCCTCCGTCGGCACGTCCTGCGCGATCAGTCGGCGCAATTGGGTGGGCACCACGGAAAGATGCGTGACCGGGAATTTGGGAAGCGCCTGATCCAGTGAATCCGACGGCGTCATCAAGGCCACGGCCGCCCCCGTCTGGACACAGCGGAACAGAATGCCGAGTCCCCCTACATGATACAACGGGAGCGAGAGCAACCAGCAATCGTCGGATCGAAGGCGCACGTTCAGACTCGCTCCGTACGCGCTGTAGTAGTGGTTCCCGTAGGTCTGAAGAACGGCTTTCGGGCGTCCGCCACTGCCGGAGGTAAAAACGATCGACGCGGGCTGATCCAACGGCATGTCGAACGAATCGTCCGCCTGCCCCGATGACAGTTGACGGGACACCAAGCCGTCGGGATCCAGGCAGAGAATGTCGCTTAGCGCTTCGCGACTGCTGTCGCTCACCCGTGCAATGAGGGTGGTGCAATCAATGGACGCCAGTTGTTCCTTCACGCCCTGAAGGGGCAAGCGTGTGCTTAGGGGGCATACGATGGCGCCCACACGCATGAGCGCGAAGATGAGCGTGGCATAGGCCCACCCGCTTTCCATGTAGACCGCGACGCGCTCGCCCTTTCCAATCCCCGCAGTGCGCAGGAGGGCGGCGGTGGCGGACACCATGAGATCCAGCTCCCCGTATTGAATACGGATGTCTTCGGCGATCAGTGCCGGTCGGTTACGGGATATGCGTCCCGCCTGATGCATCATGCATTGAATGACAGCCATCGATGCTAATCCACCTGCACCCGATAGCGCGACCAATCCCACACGTCCGCCGAAACGCGCCCACCCCGAATCGCCGGGCGCGGATCAAGCACGTCGTGCGCCATCCAACGGTACGTGTCCAATCCGACCGCCACCTCGTCTTCCGTCACGCACGCGGCAAACCGAGCCATACTGACAATGCCGACTCCGCTTTCCAGCATCGCGCTGACCACGGGATACGCGCCGATCTTCCGGGCGGCCTCCGCATAGGCCACACAGCGACAAAATCCGCCCAACAGGGTCGGCTTCAGAATGACGGCGCGCAAACCGGCAAACGCATGAAGTCCTTGGGGCTCAATCGCGCGCAAGGATTCGTCCAACGCAATGGGAACCCCCGTGCCCTGCGACCAAGCCAGCGATGCGCGCGGATCGGAAAAGGGTTCCTCGATGTATTCGACATTCATTTCCGTCAGCACCGAGAGATAGCGGTCCGCGTCGTCCGGGGTCCACGACCGATTTACGTCCAGACGGAATTGCACATCGTCCGCGGCGTGCGCGTTGATCGTATGCAGCATCCTCACTTCTTCGGCAACATCCTGGCGGCCAACTTTGATCTTGATGGTGCGATACCCTTCACGGGCAGCCGCCCGCTCTTGTTTAAGCATATCTTCCACGGTGCCAATCAAGAGCGCGTTGACCGCAAGGGATTCATGACGCGGTGTAAGCGCGCGCAAAGGTTCCGGCATCAACTCGGGCACGCCAAGATTGAAGAGAGCCATATCCAAGCCGCACCGCACCGCGGGTGTTACCGCCCCGCTTTCGAGGCTGTCCCCGTCCCAGGTGGCCAACGCGGCCATTTCCTCGGCGGAACTCATGCCGGGCAACGGCGCGATTTCCCCCCATCCTGTCCGACCGCTTCCATCGGTCACTTCCACCAACCAGCCGGTCCGTTCCTCCATCATTTCACCCGCCAATTCCAGCGGGCACACGAGCGGGAGCTGGTAGGGATGTATGGAAATGCTTACGTTCATACTCATAGTGTACCAGCAATCCATCCCACGGTAAACAAAAGAGCGTACAGAAGTAGAAGGCGCGCCGTCTGCCCCAACACCGGGTTCAGCGCAGCCCCTTCCACCCGCTCCCACACCGTCCTGATAGGCTGCAGGCCGGCCGCCAGACAAAGGATCGACAGCAAGAGGAACGGCGATTTACAAAAACCTTGCCATAAGATCAGCGGTATAAGCGGCACGGCGCCCAACACGCATGCGAGATATTCCGCGCGGGCAAATCGTTTTCCGAAGCGAACCGCCAACGTGCGTTTGTTCGCCACAAGGTCCTGTTCCACGTCGCGCAGGTTGTTGACGGCAAGAATGGCGCAGGACAGCAAGCCCGGCGCGATACCCGCCACGGTGACGTACCACGGCCACTGGCCGGTTTGCACGTAGTAGGTGCCCCCCACGGCCACGGGACCGAAGAAAATAAGGACAAACACTTCGCCCAAGCCCAGGTAGGCCAACGCGTAAGGGCCGGCGGTATACGCCACACCCGCCACGACGGATAGTACGGCTATCCAGAACATCGGCCACCCGCCGCGCACCACCAGGTAGATGCCGATACACGTCGCCAACGCAAAGACCAATACCGTGGCGCGCAACATGGCCTCGGGCGTCACCAAACCCGCCTGCGTGACACGCATGGGACCGATACGCGCTTCCGTATCTGCGCCCTTCTTGAAATCGGCATAGTCGTTGCAGAAATTGGTGCCGATTTGGATCAGCAACGCGCCCAGCAACGCAGCCACAGCGGCCAAGGCATGAAAACCGCCGTCGCCGTATGCCATGGCAGTTCCGATCATCACAGGGGCCACGGCGGCCCACAGCGTCTTGGGGCGCGCGGCGAGGTACCAGACGCGGAGAAGAGAGTATCCAGTATTCAGTGTTCGGTGTTCGGTATTCACGGGTGGGTGTCGGGTGTCGGGTGTCGGGTGCCGCGTGTCAGGTGTCGGAGATCCCTCCTCATCGGGATCCGTCATTCTTCATTCGGCATTCGGCAATCGGCAATGCTTCAAGGTCGTTTCGGGAATTTGGCGAAATCGGGTTTGCGCTTTTCGACAAAGGCGTTTCTGCCTTCCTGTCCTTCCTCGCTCATGTAGTAGAGCAACGTCGCGTTCCCCGCCAGTTCCTGCAAGCCCGCCTGCCCGTCGCAATCGGCGTTGAGGGCCGATTTGAGGCAGCGAATGGCCAGCGGCGAATGCGCCAGGATTTCCCGGCACCATTGCACCGTTTCCTCTTCCAGGCGGGCAAGCGGCACCACGGTGTTGACAAGCCCCATGTCGAGCGCTTCCTGCGCGTTGTATTGCCGACACAAAAACCAGATTTCACGCGCCTTCTTCTGCCCGACTATGCGCGCGAGATACGACGATCCGTATCCACCGTCGAACGAGCCGACTTTCGGCCCGGTTTGCCCAAACACCGCGTTCTCGGCCGCAATGGTCAAATCGCACATCACATGCAGTACGTGTCCCCCGCCAATCGCATATCCCGCCACCATGGCGATGACGGGCTTTGGGCAGGTCCGAATCTGCCGCTGAAAGTCCAGGACGTTGAGACGATGCACGCCCTTCTCGTCCTTATACCCCGCGTCACCACGAATTTTCTGGTCGCCTCCGGAACAAAACGCCTTTTCCCCTTCCCCGGTGAGGATGATCACACCGATCGTCTCGTCGTCGCGCGCTTCGTTCAGCGCCTGCGACATCTCGGTCACGGTCTGCGGACGGAACGCGTTCCGGACCTCGGGGCGGTTGATCGTAATTTTGGCAATGCCCTCGGCCTTGTGATACTTGATGTCGGTGTATTCCCCCGCTCTTACCCATTGAATGCTCATCGTGCTCCTCTTTTCACTGGATCGCATCCCGCAGAATGCGACCGAATTCGTCCGGTTGCTCTACATGTGCGTTGTGACCGGCGCCGGATACCATAACCGTTTGTATCCGCGCGCTCAAGTCCGACATCCGGTCAGCGACCAAACGATACTTGCGATCCCTTTCCCCGACCACAAGAACCACTTCCCGGTCCAAAGCACCCAAACGGTCCCATAACGGTTCCTGTGCGCCAACGCTCATCCCGCGCATGGACAACCCCACCTCTTTCGGCCGGTTCCTCAGGCGGCGTGCCCGCAGGCGAGCGAATGCCGCAGGATGATCGTGCAAGCTGGCGAATAGGGGCTGAAGATACCAGTCATCCACCACGGCATCCAACGGTTCCCGCTCGAATCGTGCGGCCCACTTCGCATCGTGCGCGCGTCGCTCGGCGGCTTCACCGGGGGACAGCAAGCCCGGCGATGACGATTCGATGATAAGCCGGTCGCAGACCTCCGGGTGATGTACAGCCAAGTACAGCGCCAAGCGCCCGCCCATCGAGTACCCCACCAGATGCGTTCTTTGTACTCGTTGACTGCGGAGAAAATCCAGGATTGCGCGTGCGGCGCCCTCGAAGGAATAGAAGCCCACGTCATCGCAGGGCGGCGTCTGACCGTGCCCCGGCAGGTCGACGGCGAGGCAGCGATACTCGGCGCTCAACGGCTCGATAAACCCGGCCCATTCGTCATGCGCGCCGAGGAATCCGTGCAGAAAGAGAATCGCCGGCTTGTCCGCCGGGCCCGTTGCTACACCGTACAGAGGCGGATGCATGCTATCACGATTCCAGTGCCGCTCGAATGCGCGCTTGCACGTCACGATGCAGGGCGGCGTTACTTTCGCGTTCAGTCCGCACTTCCAGAATGCTCGATCCCCCCGAACCGACGGCTTGGGCGAAGGCCTCCTTGAAGGCATTCCGGCTCTCCGGTTGCGCATAGTCCACGTCAAACTGTTTCGCCGCAGGCTCAAACGTCAGACCGTGCGGCGTCCCGAAACACGTCTCGAACACATCTTTGTAAGTAGCGATGGGCAGAAAGGAAAAGATGCCTCCCCCGTTGTTATTGATCACCACCACCGTAATGGGCCGACGGGATTGACGTACGTAGTGCAGGGCATTCAGATCATGGAGGAACGCAAGATCACCCAACACCACCACAACGGGCCGGTCCATGCCCTCCGCCCATCCGCAGGCGCTGGCAATGGTGCCGTCGATGCCACTCGCGCCGCGGTTCGCGGCCACGGGGAGCGCAGGACTTTCCGGATGGGCATACATGTCCATGTCACGAACCGGCATGCTGCTCCCAAGAAAGAGGCCATGCGTTTCGGGCATGGCACGGGATATCTCCGAAGCCACATAGATTTCATCCACCGCGCCGTCATTGGTCAGAAAGTCTTCCAACACCGCCTGCGCCGCGACGGAATCCAGTTGCCAACTCTTCAGATAACGAGCCGGACGCGCCTTGGCGTTCCGCGCGCGCAACGCCGTCATGAAAGACGGGAAATGCACTTCCAAGGCATAGCGGACACGATGCGCGGGGTCCTGTCGGTTCACATGCGTCTTGATGAGCATGTATTCCGAATCTGCGGCACAGTCCGCAACAAACTGTTGAATCCGTTTGGAGACGAGCGGACCGCCGAAATGAAGGATGAGGTCCGGTTTTCGATCGGCCTGTGACGCCAACAAGGTTTGGTCGGCGAACCGGATGATGTGATCCGTCTGCTGTGGCCCCAGACGTAAGCCGGACGTGATATCCACGAAAGCCGGCCAGGGAAGCATCCGCGCCAGTTCGCGCGCTGAGCGACGATCGGATTCGTCGTCCAAACGCCCGATGACCAACAAGCCGTTTTCCGCGCGGCCGATCCGCTTCGCCACCGCATCCATCGTTGCCGGAGTCGGCGTTCGGAGATGCTCGCCCTGTTCCGTGAACGGCGTCCCAACGGTCCTCCATGAACCCAGCCCTTCCAGATAGTCGGCGTAATCCCGTCCGTCCGGTTCCGGGGTCAACGGTTCACGGAACATCACATTGAGATGTACGGGACCGGAGCGCGTACCGGACGCGTGAGCGACGGCCTGATCCACCGTGGTCAAAACGTACGAGGGCGGAACGGCCGTGTCCGGACAAGGCATATCCACCTGCCATCGCACGTAGGGCGAAAACAGTTTCACTTGATCAATGGTCTGGTTGGCGCCGGTATCCCTCAATTCCGGCGGCCGATCCGCCGTCATCAGGATCAGCGGCACATGGTCCTGTGCCGCCTCAATCACCGCGGGATATCCGTGGGCCACGGCAGTGCCGGAGGTCGTGATCCAAACGGCCGGTTTCCCCGTGGCGCGCGCATGGCCCAACGCATAAAACGCGGAAGCGCGTTCATCAAAATGAATCACGGGCTCGATGTCCGGATGACGGGCCACGGCCGCGGTGAGCGGTCCGCAGCGCGCGCCGGACGACAGGCAAAAGCAGCGGATTCCGTGACGCACCAATTCATGGACGAACAGGTCCGCCCAGATCGAGTTGATATTGGATGAGGCGATCATGATCCCGTGAGCACCTTGATGAAGTCCCTGATTTTCAGCTCGATTTCCTCCCACTCGTTATCCGGTGTGGATCCCCGGACGATGCCCGCCCCCGAGAACAAAGACAAGCGCTCAGGCTGGACGAGGCCCGACCGGATAGCTACGGCGAATTCCGCGGCATCGCGTGAGACCCATCCCACGGGCGCGGCATACCATCCGCGATCAAACGGTTCCAATGCCGTGATGCGTTCCAGCGCCTTGGCCGTGGGACTGCCCCCGAGGGCGGGCGTGGGATGAAGCGCGGCCAGGATGTCGGCGTCTCCGACTCCTTCCCGCAAGCGGCCCTGCACGGCGGTGTACAAGTGCTGGCCCCGCGCCAATTTCAGCAGTGAAGGCGACTCATCCATGGCGAACGTTTCGCACAACGGCTGGAGCGTCTCCCGTATGCCTTCGCGCACAAACGCATGTTCACGCTGGTCCTTTTCGCTCTGCAACAGTAGCCGGCCCAGTCGTTCGTCTTCCGCCGGTTCCGAGGCGCGCATGCGCGTTCCTGCTACCGCTTCCGTTTCCACCTGCCGCCCTTCCCGACGATACAATCGTTCCGGCGACGCGCCCACGAAAGCCAACTCCGATGTGGGCATGTAACAGAAGTGAAAACATTCCGGCGTGGCGGATTTCAATCGGTGCATAAGCGTGATGGGATCGAGATGCCCCCCAAATCCGAAGGTGGCCTTGCGCGCAAGGACGATCTTCTCCAGCGCGCCGGTTTCAAAGTCGTCCAAGGCCGTCAATACGTTACGCTCCCAACCAGCCCGATCCGGCGCATCCGCCCGCGAGAGTGGCGGCGGAATGATATCCTCCCACTCCCGCGCATCGAAAGTCATTGCCCCCAACCGTTCCACCCATTCCGCCATAAGGCCCGACGCCATTTCCGCGGCCTTGAAATGAAACGACAACTGCGATCCAGCCGGACCGGTGCGCAATTCAAAACGGGGCACCACAAAACGGCTCACCCCGAACAGCGACCAATCCGAATCCGGCGCGCCCGCTCCGGCAAAACGGAACCCGCCGTAATAGCGCAACCCATTGGAGGACACATTGAGGGTGTCATGAAGCCGACGCAATACATCATCGAATGCCACGGGCGCATTCCAGACGGCCTCGTCGGCGATACCCAACCCGCCGACCTCCAACGATTGTGTGCGGTCGCGGGTGGAACCGTAGAAGCGCAATGCACCCGGCACACCCGATAACCAGTCGAGCGGCAGCACCCTATCCAGCAGGACCGAAGCGCGGAGGATACGCGCCGGCATGGCGTCACCCGCCTCTTTCCAGACCCGTTCCACTTCGTCGCGCATACGGGCGGGCACCATGGGCCACGGGCATTTTTCAAGACTGGAAGCGATATGACTCATACCCTTGTACGCACCTGTTTATGGTTTGTCGCCCTGATAGATCGCGGCGATACCGAAGGTCAGCGGATGCGCCTGTACCGCCTCAAAACCGGCCGCGCGCATTAATTCACAGAACGCCTCCCCGTACGGGAATGTTTCAACCGTCTGATTCAAATAGCGATAGGCATAGGCGTCGCCGGATACCAGGGACCCGACACGCGGAAGGACATGCCGAAAATAAAACAGGTACAACCGCCGCATCAACGTATTGCGCGGAAGCGAGAATTCGAGGATCAATGCGCGGCCGCCGGGTTTTAGAACACGCCTCATCTCCAAAAGCGCTTCCGTGACACCGATCACATTCCGGATTCCGAAGGAAATCGTCGCCACGTCCGCGCTTTCATCGGCCGCCGGGATGGCTACTGCGTCGCCTGTTTCAAGGCGCAATTTCCCGTCCAAGTTTCGTTGTTTGATTTTTTCGCGGCCGACGTCCAGCATCTTTTCCGCCAGATCCATGCCGATACCGGACGCAATCCGCTCATCGGAAGCAAGATAGATCAACTGATCTGCCGTCCCGGTGGCCAGGTCCAGCAGGCGCAAGCCTTCGCGATCCGGCAGATAGCGTTTCATCCGCTTGCGCCAGACCACGTCTTGTCCGAAAGAAAGCGACCGGTTCAGAAGATCGTATCGATGGGCAATGCGATCGAACATCTTCCATACTTCCCTGCGTGAAGGCGACTCCCCCTCTGGGACCGAAACACTGCATCTATTTTTATCGATGTTATTCACGGTATAATCCCACGGACTCTATGCTGTACATCCGCGCCTGTAAACCATTATAGGCCAGCCGCTTTGCTGCTCGGGCATTGGGGCCAAGCACACGCAGAAAAACGCCGGGCGGGGTGGATTTTTGGTCGCATGTATGGAATGCTGTCTCAGTGGAATAAAGGAGAGTTGGTTATGACTGAACAAAGCATTACCCCGGATATCCGCATGGCCGATCTGCTGGCCTCGTTCCCCGGCGCGCGGCGGGCGCTTTTCAAGGGGTTTCATGTGGGCGGCTGTCAAAGTTGCGGATTTTCGGAGGATGAAGCGCTGGCGGACGTGGCCCGGAAACATGAAAAGGATGTCGACGCCATGGTGTCGTATCTGGAAGAGGCGAAACGGCAGGAAGCCGCGCTGCTCGTGGTACCGGAACAAGCGATCCAAGAGGCGCAACAAGATGACGTACGCCTGATCGATCTGCGATCGCCGCAGGAATACGAGGCACACCATGTCGACGGCGCAGAACCAATCAGCGAACAGTTCGCCGAGGAGATCATGGCGTGGCCGAAAGATTCGCGTATCATCATGTATTGCCGCGACGGCGCCGGAAGCCTGAACGCCGTGGCCTATATGGTGGATTACGGTTTCACCCGCGTGGCCTGCGTCAAGGGCGGCTACGAGGCGCTGATCCAGACCGCTTCCTGAGCTGCCCGTGAAGAATAAGGGGACTATAGTCCGGGCGGAGCAATTGCCCCATCTGATCCGTCTGCTCGACGATGACACTCCGTTGGTGCGCGAATCCGTCACCACGGCACTGCTTGCGCTGGACGCCGACTTGGAACAGGAACTCCGCAGGCAACAGATCACACTCTCCGACGATCAACAATCCGTTCTGGACGAGATACTCGGCGAACGGAATGAGGTTTGGTTGAAAACCGAATGGGCCGACTGGCAACAGCAACCGGAATCGAATCACAAGCTGGAACGGGGCTGGTCTCTGCTCAGCGCATACATGGACGGCCCAGGTACGATAGACCGTGTTTCCGCTCTCTTGGCCGCGTTGGCGGACGCCTATCGCGCCTTCGATTCCAGCCCCTCCGAGTCCACCCTCGCTGAATTTCTCTTTCGGCGCGAGGGGTTCCGCGGGGCGCGACGAGACTACGATGCGCCGCACAACAGCAATCTCGCCTGGGTCATTGAAAACCGGCGCGGGATCCCGATCAGCCTGTGCTCCGTCTATATGCTCGTAGGCGCGCGTTGCGGGCTCGACATCCGGGGTTGCAATTATCCGGGCCATTTTCTTTGCCGCATCGCCATCCGAAAAGCCGTGTACGTGGTCGATTGCTACAACGGAGGACGCATCCTTGATGTTGATCACGCGCCCGGCATTACGCCGGAGATATCCCCGTCTATTCGCCGTATGATTCACGAAGCGCCAACCGCCGAGCACATCATGACACGCGCGCTGAGAAATCTGGTACGGGCTTATGCACACGCGGGCCTGCCTCGGCAGCAAACGTTTATCGAAACGTTGCTCGAATAACACAACGATCGCTCATTGCTCGTACAGGACCTGCTCGGGTCCTTGCTTCTGGGAGACGTGCGATACGACGCGTCGCAGTTTCCCGTTGGCATCCGGTTCGATCCGTTCCTTCACATCCACGTCCACGCGAGTCGCGTTGAACATTTTTCTAAAGCATGCCGTGATACGGTGCGGGAGTTCCTGGTCCGATTCCTCCCGGGTGACCAATTCCACTCACTCAAGCTTTCAATCAAGGGACACAGAATTAATCCGCGCAGAAATAATCCGCGCGCTCCTGCTCGTTCACTGTCATTAGAATCTACGATCGTGGAAACAGATGACAGTTAATCACAATCATCACAATCTCATCACAATCAACACAATCTAACACAATCAACACAATCTAACACAATCAAGGGACACAGAAATAATGTCGAAATGAAGTTGATGGTCGATTTAT
>SKXR01000192.1 GCA_007128275.1 Kiritimatiellia bacterium | reverse complement strand
GGTCGATGGGCTCGTTCAGGGCCCGGAAGCGGTGCGCGAAGTACGCGGACAACGGGGGATATCCGATTTCGGGGAAGGGCAGGCAGAACGGCAGCAGCGGCGCCATCCAGCAACGAGCGCCTAAGCCGGGCTGGAAACGATACACGGGGATTCCCTCCGCGTCATAGGTATCGTCGCCCCACGGCGCGAGGAGGGTGGAGTCGAGCAGGAAGCGGTCGTGCTGATCCTTCCATTGCGTGACGGCGGACACGCGATGCCCACGCGCCTGGAGCCGCTTTGCAATGGTAAACCAATGCAATTGAGCCCCGCCCACACTCGGGTAATAGCAGGTTGCGGTCTGAAGGATATTCATCAGAACAGGCCGACACGCAGCGGACTCGGACACGCTTCAAGGGCGGAAGCTCAGGCGTTGGCCGCGGTCGCGCGCACCTGATCCGCAATCCAAGGATAGGTTTTTTTCATGCCGTCGATCAACGGCGCGTCGGGCGACCAGCCCAGTTTCTCCTGGATGAGCCGGTTATCGGATTTCCGGCCACGCACGCCAAGCGGCCCCGGGATATGACGGATGGAGAGCTTCTTCCCGGCGATTTCCATAGCCATCTCCGCCAACCTATTGATGGTCACCATTTCTTCCGAGCCGATATTCACCGGCCCCATAAAATCGGATTCCATCAAACGGCGCACGGCCTCCAGACATTCGTCGATATAGAGAAAAGAACGCGTTTGATTGCCGTCGCCCCACATCTCGATTTCTCCGTCCTCCGGCGTTTCGGCGACCTTACGGCACATGGCGGCGGGCGCCTTCTCGCGTCCGCCGGTCCATGTCCCTTGCGGGCCGAAAATGTTATGGAACCGGGCAATGCGAACCTGCAACCCGCAGTTTCGCGCATACGCCATGTAGAGCCTTTCGCTGAACAACTTTTCCCATCCGTACTCGCTGTCCGGGTCGGCGGGATAGGCTGAATCTTCGGCACAATTCGGGTTGTCCGGATCCAGCTGATTGCGTTCCGGATAAATGCAGGCGGACGAAGAATAGAAGATCTTCTTCACGTCCTTCTCCCGAACGGCCTCCAGGACGTTCAGATTAATGGTGGCGGAGTTATGCATGATCGCGGCGTCATTATCTCCCGTGAAAATGAAACCCGCACCGCCCATATCCGCGGCCAACTGATACACTTCGTCCAGGTCGGAGGTCACGACCTTGTCGACGACGGCCACCTCCCGCAAATCACCCAAGACAAATTCGTCCGCTTCGGAAGGGACAAAATCATGCTCCTTAAGATCGGCACCGCGCACCCAATAGCCTTCGGCCTTCAGCCGCTTGACAAGATGCCCGCCGATAAACCCGCCCGCTCCACAGACCAACGCCTTTTTCATGAATTCGCTCCTCTTCCTTTACAGACAATCTTACTGCTTCGCACGGCCCTTGCAATGTCCAAATCCTGTCGCCTTTCCGTTCCCGCCGGGTCAAAGGCGCGATCGCCACAGCGCCGTTGGGCGCTGCACATCGATCGTGCGACGGCGGTCGGGCTCGTCCAGGGTATAGACGGCGTACGAGAACGGTTGCGGCCAGTACAATCCATGCACCAGACGACGGAGACGGTGATGCGCCTGCCATACCCGCGACAGATACACCGGCCAACGTGGCGGTTGGGACCGAAGCCGTTGATACTCCCTCTTCGCATTCTCGCCGAGGTTCATATTCTCCCCGGTATCCACAAAAGAGGCCACGTACGCCCTGAGCACGCCCATCTTCAGCCCGGCCCCAAAAGCCCGCAACCCCCACTCCGCATCGCCGAGATCTTTCCACGCCGTGTCGAAGTACATGCCATGGTCTTCCAGAATGCGCCGACGGAAAAACATGGCGGCCGTGAAGGTGCTGAAATAGCACGATTTCGTGTGCGCGTATCGGGGCGGCAACACCTGCCGACTACAGGTGTAGCGCCCGTGTTCATCCGTCACGACCACGTCACCGAACAGGATATCGATGTCGGGGTGTTGTTTCATATGACGAACCACCTTCGCCAGTGCGCCGGGCAGATACTGTTCATCGCAGTTGATGTAGGCACAAATATCGCTCGATGATTGACGAAGCCCCCGATTGACCGCGTCGTACATGCCTTCATCTTTTTCAATGACGAACCGGGCATGGGGAAATTCGGACGCCAGCGCCTCCACCTCCGGTCCGGAGCAACTGTCCTGCACGAGGTGTTCCAGCGCGACGCCTTCCTGATCCGCCACGGAGGACAGGCACAGGCGCAACCATTGAGGCTGACGGAAGCTGGGTGTGACAATTGATATATCCATGTTTTCCTTCCCCTATTTCCCCGACAGCTCGTGATACAGGCGCACATGCTGCTCCGCGATGCGTTTCGGATCGTTCAAGACGCGCACTTTTTCCCGTCCCGCTCGCCCCATGCGCTCGCACAGCGCCGCGTCGGAACACAAGCGATCGATACAATCCGCCATGGCCCGGTCGTCATCGACATCGACCAGGAACCCGTCCCGTCCGTCGTCGATCATATCCGGGATGCCCCCCGCGCGCGTGCCGATCACCGGCAAACCGGCCGCGTGGGCTTCGGTCAGAATATTCGGCGACGTATCCATTCGCGAAGTCAGTAACAACATCCACGCCTCTTCCATCGCCCGCACCACGTCCGCTCGATCAACCATGCCCCGGAACTCCACTCGATGCGACAACCCCAGATCGCGCACAATCGATTCGAGGGCAGGCCGTTCGCTGCCGTCGCCGATAATCACCAAGCGCACGGAGCCGTGATCTGTTTTGCGCAGGGCCTGAATGGCGATATCTACGGCCTTGTAACCGGTCAACCGGCCGACGCACAGGCAGGTGGCGGTACCGGACTTGAAGCGGGGCTTCGCGTCAAAGAAGGCTTCACTCACGGCGTGCGGGATGACCTGCACGGACGCCGCGGGAACCACCCTGCGAATCCATCGTTCGGCGAACGCCGTTTCGGCAACGATCGCATCCACCCGCGCCAACGCGTATCGCTCAAGTCGTCTGCCGAGTATGGCTCGGCATGTTTGGGCGGTCCCGGCGGCGCGGGTCACCTGATCAATGATCCCCTGGACGAAGATGATTCGCGGCACGTGCTGGTCCGCGGTGACCAAACCGTACGCGCCTTCGGTACCGAAGCCGTGCACCACATCCGGCGCATACGTCTTCAACGGGCCCCTGAACTGCATGCGCGCGGGGGCGTGCAGATGCCAGGGCGCGCACTGGCCCGGCTCGTACTGGGGTATGACCGTGCAAGGAACGCCGTCGAACGAACCGTGGCGCACGCGCGACACGGCGCGCGAATGCGAAAAGATATGACACTCCACGTCGTCGCGCTCC
>SKXR01000262.1 GCA_007128275.1 Kiritimatiellia bacterium | reverse complement strand
CTTCACTTGAAGAAGAAGCGAACGGGGGAACCCCTATGAATTCCCTGATTCTCAGAACCGCTTCGCAATATCTGCATCCGCTGCTGTTGCTGTTCTCCGTCTTTCTGCTCTTGCGCGGGCACAACGAACCCGGCGGCGGCTTCGTGGGCGGGCTTGTGGCCGCGGCGGCGTTCTGTCTGCAGATGATCGCGTACGACGTACAGACGGCCCGGCGCATGTTGTCCGTGGACCCGCGCACGCTGGTGGCCGTGGGGTTGCTGATGGCCGTGCTCAGCGGAGCGCCGGGACTGCTGGGCGGTTACCCGTTCCTGACCGGGTTATGGATGGATATCAACGTGTTCGGCTTGGTGTCCTTGCATCTCGGCACCCCCATTCTTTTTGATTTGGGCGTCTACAGTGTGGTGCTCGGCGTCACGGTCCTACTCGTATTCTCATTCGCCGAAGAGGAGAAGATGTAGATGGAAATCCTGTTCGCACTCATTGTCGGAGCCCTGTACGCGGGAGCGGTGTTCTGTCTCTTGCGACGACATCTCGTGAAGCTGATCATTGGATTGGTCCTCTTGAGTCACGGCGCGAACCTGCTGATTTTCGTTTCGGCGGGATTATCGCGTAATCCGCCGCCGTTGATCGCCGCCGGCAAACTGATCCCGGAAACGGCCGTGGCGGATCCGTTGCCCCAGGCGCTTATCCTCACGGCCATCGTGATCAGTTTCGCGGTATTGGCTTTCGCGCTGATTCTCTGTCATCGCACGTATCAGAGCGCGAAAACCGACGACATCGATGAATTGCGGACCACGGAATTATGAATCTATTGCTCATACTGCCCATCGGCCTGCCCCTGCTGTTCGGGGTGCTGCTTCTGCTGGTCTGGCGTCATCCGTTCCTGCAGCGCAGCCTCGCTGTGCTGAGCGCCGCGCTGCAACTGGGCGTGGGCGTGCTGCTCCTGATCCAGGTTTCCCGGCACGGCATTCACGCGGTGCAGCTAGGGAACTGGCCGGCGCCGTTCGGGATTACGCTGGTGGCGGACCTCCTGTCGTCGATCATGGTGATGATGGGCGCGCTCATCGGGTTTGTGATGACCATCTATTCGCTCTACAGCATGGACAGCGAACGCGCGGCTTTCGGCTATTATCCCATCTTGAGCTTCCTCTTGATGGGCGTCAGCGGCTCATTCCTCACCGGGGACCTGTTCAACCTATACGTCTGGTTCGAGGTCATGCTCATGTCATCGTTCATCCTGTTGGCGCTCGGCGGTGACCGCGCGCAAATGGAAGGGGCGATCAAGTATGTGACGCTCAACCTGTTCGCCTCCGGCCTGTTTCTCGCGGCCATCGGGATCTTGTACGGAAAGATGGGCACGTTGAACATGGCGGATCTCGCCATGAAGCTGCAGACGATCGAAGATCCTCGCATGATGACCACGATCGCCATGCTGTTCCTGGTGGCCTTCGGCATCAAGGCCGCGATCTTTCCGCTGTTCTTCTGGTTGCCCGCCTCGTATCACACCCCGCCGATCGCCGTCACTGCCATCTACGCGGGCCTGCTGACGAAGGTCGGCGTGTACGCGTTGATTCGCGTGTTCACGTTGATCTTCACGCAGGAACCGGAATTCACGCATCAGATTCTATTGGTGCTCGGCGGGTTCACCATGGTCACGGGCGTGCTGGGCGCGGCGGCGCATTACGAAGTGCGTCGGCTCCTGGCCTTTCACATCGTCAGTCAGATCGGCTACATGGTCATGGGGCTCGCCCTGTACACCCCGTTGGCCGTGGGCGCCGCCGTCTTCTACATGGCGCATAACATGCTCGCGAAGACCAACCTGTTCCTGATCAGCGGCGTCATGTACCGGTTGCGCGGTCATTATGACCTCAAGAAACTCGGCGGCTTTTACAAGACCTATCCGGTACTCGCCATCCTCTTCATGATTTCCGCCATGGGCCTGGCCGGGGTGCCGCCGCTGTCCGGATTCTTCGGCAAACTCGCGCTGGTACTCGCCGCGCTGCGCGCGGAAAGTTACGGGATCGTCGTCGTGGCGTTGTTTACGGGTCTATTGACGCTGTTTTCCATGGTCAAGATTTGGACGGAAGCGTTCTGGAAAGAGGCCCCGACCGCGGACGCCTCCCCCGACGAGGCGTTGCCGCCGTTGGTCGGGGCGGAACGACGTTCCTTGATGATCCCCATTTTCATGCTCGCGTCCCTGACCGTGTTGATGGGCGTTTTTGCCGGGGCACTGCTGGACCTCGCCCTGCGCACCGGCGAACAGTTGATGAACCCCGCGGAATATATTCATGCCGTGCTGGGGGAGGGCGGGCCATGAAGATGTTTCTCGTGAATATCATTCTGGCGCTGATCTGGGGCGCGATGAGCGGAGAAATGACCTTCGCCAGCTTTCTGCTCGGGTACATCGTCGGCTATATTCTCCTGCTGCTCACCCAACGATTCACCGGTGCTGAATCCCGTTATTTCGGCAAGGTGTGGCACATCCTGTTATTCATCGTCTTCTTTCTCAAGGAAATGCTGGTGGCCAGTTTGCGCGTGGCGTACGACGTGCTCACCCCCACGCATCACAACCGGCCCGGCATCATCAAGTACTCCGTGGAAGGCATGACCGACATCGAGATCACGCTGTTGGCAAAGGTCATCTCGCTCACGCCCGGCACGCTGACCATGGACGTGTCCGAAGACGGGAAATGGATCTATATCCACGCCATGTTCATTGACGATCCGGATGTCTTGCGCCAAGCGATCAAGGCCACGATCGAAAAACGCTTAATGGAGGTGCTCCGCTGATGTTTGCCGAGTGGGATATTGTGAGTGCGTCGACGACCGGAGTCATGTTCCTGCTCTGGACCGCGATCGTGCTGGCCATGTACCGGTTGATTCGCGGCCCGAGCCTGCCCGACCGCGTGGTGGCCCTGGACCTGATCGCCATCTTGATGGTCGGCGTGATTGTCATTCATGCGATCACGACCGACCAGCCGGTGTTCCTGCGCGCCGCCATCGTCGTCGGTCTGGTGGCGTACCTGGGCACCATCGCGTTTGCCTATTTCATCGAGAAAAGGGGGCGTCCATGAGAGAGATTCTTATCGCGTTGTTGCTCTGGACCGGCGGCCTGTTCATGTTTATCGCCGCCATTGGCATCGTGCGACTGCCTGGACTCTATATGCGCATGCACGCGGCGACCAAAGTGGGCACATTGGGCATCAGCGGTCTGATCCTGGCCGCCATGTTGGATTTCGCGGATATGGCCGTGACGACACAGGGCTTTCTGGTGATCATCTTCTTTTACCTCACCGCCCCGATCGCCGCGCACATGATCAGTCGCGCGGCCTATTATTCCGGCGTCAAGATGGTCGCCCACTCGGTGGTCGATGAACTGAAGGAAGCGCGGGAAAACGGGGAAGAGAAGAAGGCATAAACCATGTTGGAGAACTTGTGAGCGTATACTGTGGCAGACGGTGGATGATGATCGTGGCGTTAACCGCGATGACGGGATGGGCGGTCCTCCTGCTCGGTTGTCAAACGCAAGAAACTAAGCAACCGTACCGTCCGTACGAAAGGGAACCGGACCCGAGGAGCGGTCCCGAAGAAGTGCCCGCGCAACCGCGCCAGCCCGATCTCCCCAAGTGGTAGGCCGGGGCCTGGAAATGCCGTTCCTGCGCCGCTCGGCATTCCGCCTTCAGGCGGAATCCTCGTTGCCCCCTCCGCACACATCCCGCACAGCCGCCGATGGTTCGGCAGTCTTCGTGGCCACAATCATGATCTCATACTCGTCCAGGTCAAGGGAGCGCTTCCCCCAGTTGCCCGCCGTCCCTCCCCAGATATTGACCACAGACAGTCCGGCGAGTCGGAAGAGCAGCGTCAGTTCCGTTGCAACAAAACCACGCTCGCGAACGGTAACGGCGGGGAGCCCTTCGCGTGGCGGACATGCTTCCGATGTCGTCAAGGTCAGCGGATCAAAGCGTCCCGCCGCCACCTCCTCGTTCGAGTGAGCGCGTAGCATCCGTGCCGCGTTCAACACGGTAGCCAAAACCTTTCCCTGCGGCTTCAAGCTTCGCGAGATGTTGCACAGAATCGACAACGGTTGTGCAATCGGGTCATCCGTCCGGCTGAGCAGTCCGAACGACCCTTCACACAGGCAAATGGCGGCATCATACTTGCCCGGGAAGGAGAAACGCGTGGCATCGGATCGTACCCATTCCACATGCACCGCAGCGGTCTTCGCCGCCTCCGCCGCCCGGGCAAGCATTTCCGACGACAAATCCAAACCGGTTACGGCATAGCCGCGCTTTGCCAGTTCAACGGAGTGCCGTCCCGTACCGCATCCAACATCAAGAATTGAACCGCCTGCCGCAAGCCCCAGTTCCTCAAGCAGAAAGTCGACCTCCTTGAGCGTGTTCTTCGTGAACACATTCTCGTCATAAACCGGCGCGTGCGCGTCAAAAAATGTTTCCCATGAGGTCTTCTCGATCATCGTGTTCTCCATGTTGTTCCTAAAGGGGGGAAGGGGGGCTTTCCACAAAGACAAGATCGAGTGCCGCGCAAGCATGCAAGGGGCGACCCCTAACGCAGTCCATTGCAGTTTCGATGTCGGTTATCTTCTTTGTGCTTGCTTCAGGTCTCTGCACCGCCCAACGAGCTATCCCATGACGTCTGTATAGCAAACAGAGAACCGGGCGGCAAATCTTTCTCAATTCTTGAAAACGCACATGGTGCGAAGGGGTTCAACCGCGTACGTTATAGGGTTTGGCCTGATCAGTGCGTTATCCTGGCACGGACGGGTGCTTGCGTGAGCAGCACCCCGATGGCAATCACGACAAGGGCGGCGATATCCGT
Source organism: Kiritimatiellia bacterium (assembly GCA_007128275.1). Lineage (GTDB taxonomy): Bacteria > Verrucomicrobiota > Kiritimatiellia > SLAD01 > SLAD01 > SKZA01. The sequence goes on along the minus strand of SKXR01000262.1, from coordinate 7,592 downwards.
CCACTGCAGCATGTCGCCGAAAGCGATCCAAGCCATCAGCATGGTCACCGGTGGCCCTAAATAGAACAGGCTGGCCACGCGCGTAGCGTCCAGCCGTCGGATCAGTAGCCACATCAGCCCGTACGCGGCCCATGACACGCCGAGAATCAACCACAACATGGTGGCAATGAATTCACCGGCCCACCGGGTGGCAAGTCCCTCAAAGGCGAAGGCGGGGAGGGTTACCGCCAGTGCAGTACCTAAGGACTGGTAGAAGAGATTCAGGTCAACCGGCAATCGGTCTGTATGGCGGTGGAACTCGAGTCTCCGCTGCATGAGACTTGCTATCGTAATGGCGAGAACCGATCCGAACGGAATCGTATAGGCGAACACCGACTGTGGATCGGAGAAATCCGTGCGCGGTACCACCGCAATCAGCACGCCTGCAAAACCGACCAGTAGTCCCAGCCAGCGCAGCACCGGAGTGGGCTCGCCGACAACGCGTCCGGATAACGCACCGGTGATCATGGGTTGCAACGCCACGATCAAGGCGACAATTCCCGGGGGCACGCCATGCAGAAGCGAGAACAATACGCAACCCAGCCATACCCCATGCGCGAGAACACCGGTAAACAGGGACGTGCCTGCAGCGACCCAACCGGGCCACCACAACCGCCGCCGTATAAACAAGTAACCCAACAGCAGCAGGGTCAAAGGCCAATAGCGCCAGAACAGAAGCGTAAACGGGTTGGCGTAGGGAAGCGCATAATCAGCGCCAATAAAACCCGAATTCCATAAGAGAACAAAGGCCAGCGCAAGGAGCCAGGTGGCATGTTTGTCGAACACAGGGACAGAAAAAAAATGGCGCATGCTCTTCCTTGTCTTTTGCGTCTAGCAACCGATTGAATCAGGGCGACACAGGCATCTTGCCTGTGTCTCGATCCGCCCAAAAGAGAAAAAATCACAGCCGATCCGCCTGCACGCGGTTGGTGAATCAAGGTCGAATACATCAATAGCTTCTAAAAGCCTGTTGAAAAAGTCATAGCCACACCGTTCCACGCCCTCACGGGCGCGGCTACGTTGCCTATTCCTTCGTAGCCGCCGCCGTGAGGCGGTGGATGGCATGCCCGAGGAGCGTTTTTCAACGGGCTCCTAAGCTATTAACTCATTCCATTGCGCGTCTTTCCGGCTCTTTGCGGAACGGCTCTTCACTCAAACGCGCGGTAAATCGCCGCCGCCTTTGGTGGGCAGTTCGGTTTTGCCCATGAGATGCAGATCCGCGGCGCGCGCGGCTTCGCGCCCTTCGGAGATAGCCCAGACAATCAGCGATTGGCCGCGGCGTCCGTCGCCCGCCGCATAGACGTTCGGGACATTGGTCGCATAGTTGTCGTCGGTCTTGATGTTGCCGCGCGCGTCAAGTTCCACGCCGAGATGTTCAACGATTCCGCCGGGTTCCGGCCCCGTGAATCCAAGCGCGAGCAGGACCAGGTCCGCCGGCCACTCTTTTTCGGTGCCCGGTATCTCTTTGATCTTCGGTCGACCACCGTTCGGGTCGGGTTCAAATTCGATGTGGGTCGTGATCAGTTTGGTGACCCGCCCGTTTTCGCCCACGAATTTCTTGGTGTTGATGCTCCACTCGCGGTGCACCCCTTCGTCATGCGAGGAACTGGTCCGTAACCGCATCGGCCAGTACGGCCACGGCTGATTGTCCGGTCGCCCTTCCGGCGGTTTGGGCAACAGTTCGAAGTTGGTGACCGTGACCGCGCTTTGCCGGTTGGATGTGCCGATGCAATCGCTTCCCGTATCGCCGCCGCCGATGACGATGACGTGCTTGTCCTTGGCGTTGAGAATTTCGTTGTCTTCCAATGGTTCCCCGCCTACCACGCGGTTCTGGCGCGCGAGAAATTCCATGGCCGGAACGATTCCTTCCAGATCGCGCCCTTCCACCGGCAAATCGCGGCCTACGGTAGCGCCGATACAAAGCACGACGGCGTCGTATCCGTTGAGTTCATCAAAAGGCACGTTCTTCCCGAGATCGGCATCGGTCTTAAAGGTGATCCCTTCCGATTCCAGAATATGTACGCGGCGGTCAATGACCCATTTCTCCATCTTGAAGTCGGGGATGCCGTATCGCAGCAGGCCGCCGATCTTGTGATCCCGTTCGTAGACCGTGACGAAATGGCCGGCCCGGTTCAATTGCTGCGCGGCGGCGAGCCCGGCGGGGCCGGACCCGATGACGGCCACTTTCTTGCCGGTCCGCGATTCCGGGCGCACCGGCAGGACCCAGCCTTCACTGAACGCGCGTTCGATAATCTGCTTTTCGATCTCCTCGATGGTGACCGCCGGTTCATTGATGGAAAGGACGCACGCCTCCTCGCACGGCGCGGGACAGAGCCGGCCCGTGAATTCCGGGAAATTGTTGGTGGCGTGAAGCCGGTCGATGGCGTCTTTCCAGAGATTCCGGTAGACCAGATCGTTCCAGTCGGGGATGATGTTGCCCAATGGACAGCCGGAATGGCAGGTCGGCACGCCGCAGTCCATACAGCGCGCCGCCTGATTGCGGATCTTCTCCTCCGGGAACGGAAGATAGAACTCCTTGAAATCGTGCACGCGTTCGCCGGGCGCCCGCTTCTTGGGCAGTTCCCGCGTAAACTCTTTGAATCCGGTTGGTTTCCCCATTGTTCCTGGCTCCTTAAATCACCATCGCCGGTTCCGATGTCTCGGCCGCCTCGCGCGCCATGCGTTCCAGCGCCTTCTTGTAATCGGTCGGCATCACCTTCACAAACTGCGTCAGGGTATAGGACCAGCGATCCAACACGCGCTTGGCGGGTTCGCTGTCGGTGTAGTGAATATGTTTCTCGAGCAGCTCGCGCAATTCCGCAATGTCGTCGGCTTCGGTCACCGGCTCCAATTCCACCATTTCCAAGTTGCACCGGGCGTCGCCGAAATCGCCGACCGTATCGTACACGTACGCCACCCCGCCGCTCATGCCGGCGGCGAAATTGCGGCCGGTATGGCCCAGCACGACCACGCGCCCGCCGGTCATGTACTCACAGCCATGATCGCCCACGCCCTCGACGACCGCGCGCACTCCGCTGTTGCGCACGCAGAAGCGTTCCCCGGCCATGCCCCGGATATAGGCTTCCCCGCTGGTGGCGCCGTAAAAGGCGACGTTGCCGATGAGGATGTTGTCTTCCGGAATGAAATCGGCGGTTTGCGGCGGGCGGATGGTGAGTTTGGCGCCGGACAAGCCTTTGCCGAAATAGTCGTTGGCGTCGCCCCGCACATGCAGGGTCAGGCCCGGCGCGCCGAACGCGCAGAAGCTTTGCCCGGCGGATCCTTCGCAATGAAAGACAATGGTGTCTTCCGGTAACCCTTCCGCGCCGTACCGTTTCGAGATACGGCTGCTGAGCATGGTGCACACGGTACGGTTGATGTTTCGGATGCGCACGGGCGATTCCACTTTCTCCCCGCGTTCCAGCGCCGGTTCGGCCAGCTTGATAAGCTCGTTGTCGAGCGCGTCGGCAAGACCATGATCCTGCTTCTGCGTGCAATAGACGCCGACGTGGTCCGGTACGTCGGGCTTGGTCAGGATCAACGAAAAATCCAAGCCGCGCGCTTTCCAGTGGTCAATGGCGTCGCGCGCTTTGAGTTTGTCGACTTGCCCGACCATTTCGTTCACGGTCCGGAATCCCAGTTGCGCCATGATGCGACGCAGCTCGTTGGCCACGAGGTAGAAATAATTGATGACGTGATCCGGTTGGCCGGTGAATTTCTTGCGCAAGGCGGGGTCCTGTGTCGCGATCCCGACCGGGCAGGTGTTCAGGTGGCAGACCCGCATCATGATGCAGCCCATCACGACCAGTGGCGCGGTGGAAAAACCGAATTCCTCGGCGCCGAGCAGGCAGGCAATCGCCACGTCGCGGCCGGTCTTCATTTGTCCGTCGCATTCCACGACGATGCGGCTGCGCAGATCGTTCAAAACCAGGGTTTGATGCGTCTCGGCGAGGCCGAGTTCCCAGGGCATGCCCGCATGTTTCAGCGAGGTTTGCGGCGACGCGCCCGTGCCGCCGTCGAATCCGCTGATGAGCACGACATCGGCTTTGCCTTTGGATACGCCCGCCGCCACGGTGCCCACACCGACTTCGGCGACGAGCTTGACGTTTACGCGCGCATCCGGGTTCGCGTTCTTGAGGTCGTGGATCAGCTGGGCGAGATCTTCGATCGAATAGATGTCGTGATGCGGCGGCGGGGAAATGAGACCGACATACGGCGTGGAGTGCCGCGTTTTCGCGATGTCCGGATAGACCTTTTCGCCGGGCAACTGGCCGCCTTCGCCGGGCTTCGCGCCCTGCGCCATTTTGATTTGAAGCTCCTTGGCGTTGACCAGGTAATGACTGGTTACACCGAACCGGCCGGAGGCGATCTGTTTAATCGCGCTGTTACGCCAGCTCCCGTCGGCATCGGGCACGTAACGGTCCTCGTCTTCGCCGCCTTCGCCGCTGTTGCTCTTGCCTTCAATCCGGTTCATGGCAATAGCGAGGGCTTCATGCGATTCCTTGCTGATGGATCCATACGACATCGCGCCGGTCTTGAACCGCTTCACGATTTCCGTCCATGGTTCGACGTCCTCCAGCGGAATGGGTTGCGCGTCTTGCTTGAATTCCAGGAGCCCGCGCAACGTACCGATCTCGCGGTTCTGTTTGTTGATCAGGTCCGCGTATTCCAGATAGGATTTCTCATCCCGAATCTTCGTGGCTTGCTGCAGTTTGGCGATGGTCAACGGGTTGAACTGATGGTATTCGCCTGTGCGCCGCCATTGATAGAGGCCCCCGACATCGAGGCCCAGTCTTTCGGGTACTTTCTTCGAAGGATAGGCGCGTTCGTGGCGTAACAGCGCTTCCTGCGCAATCACATCCAAATCAATGCCGCCGATGCGCGAGGGCGTGCCGGTGAAATACCGGTCGATGAGATTCGGGCTCAGGCCCACGGCCTCAAAGATTTGCGCGCCGTGATAACTCTTGAGCGTGGAGATGCCCATCTTGGACATGACCTTCAGGATGCCGGTGCCCACCGCCTTGGTGAACTGTTTCTTCGCGGTTTCCGGCGGCACGTTTTGAATGATGCCGTGCGCGATCTGTTCTTCGATCGTCTCAAAGGCCAGATACGGATTGATCGCGCCTATGCCGTAACCGACGAGCAGGCAGAAGTGATGCACTTCCCGCGGCTCGCCGCTTTCCACGACGAGGTTGCAATGGACGCGGCGATGTTCGCGAATCAGGTGGTGATGTACCCCGGCCGAAGCGAGCAGGGCGGGGATCGGCGCGTATTCCTCGTTGGCGTTCCGGTCCGAAAGAATCAGAATCGTGGCGCCGTTGTCCACCGCATCGACCGCCGCTTGGAACAGGTCGTCCAGCGCGCGCTTCAACCCGTCCGCGCCGTCCGCGGCCTTGAACACCATCGGCAGGGTTTCCGCGCGAATGTCGCCGATGTACATGTCGCGAATCTGCGCGAGCTCGCGGTTGCTGAGAATCGGCTGATCAATGCGGAACTGGTGACAGTGATCCGGGGTTTCTTCAAACAGGTTCTGCCGCGCGCCCAAGGTGGAGTTCAATGACGTGACCAATTCTTCGCGAATGGCGTCGAGCGGCGGGTTGGTGACCTGCGCAAAGAGTTGCTTGAAATAGTCGTACAACATGCGCGGGCGGTTGGAGATGACGGCCAACGGGGTATCGTCGCCCATGGACCCGGTCGGTTCCTTGCCGTCACGGGCCATCGGCCCCATGATGATTCTCAAATCTTCCAGGGTGTAGCCGAACTGTTGCTGGCGCGTCTGCAAGGTTTCGAAATCCGCGCGGGGCACTTTTGCGGGCGCGGGCAGTCGATCAAACCGCACCAGACACTTGTTCAGCCAAGCCCGATAGGGGCGGCGCGCGGCCATGTCGGCCTTGATCTCTTCATCGTCCAGAATCCGGCCCTGTTCCATGTCCACCAGGAACATGCGCCCGGGTTGCAGGCGCCCCTTGGAGGCGACGTTGGCGGGATCCACTTCAATGACCCCGGTTTCCGAGCCCATAATGACGAATCCGTCTTTGGTCACCGTGTAGCGGGAAGGTCTCAATCCGTTCCGGTCCAGGACCGCCCCGATACATTTGCCGTCGGTAAAGGGAATCGACGCCGGCCCGTCCCACGGTTCCATGAGCGACGCGTGATATTCGTAGAACGCCTTCTTGTCGTCGTCCATGGTTTCGTGTTTCTGCCATGCTTCGGGAATCAACATCATCATCGCATGGGGCAGGGAACGTCCGGTGTGATACAACAGTTCCAACGCGTTATCGAGCGCCGCCGAATCGCTGACTCCCGGGGTGATGATCGGGAACAACTTCTCCATATCATCGCCAAACAGGTCCGACCTGAACTTGTACTGCCGCGCGTTCATCCAGTTCGTGTTGCCGCGCACGGTATTGATCTCGCCGTTATGACAGAGGAAGCGGAACGGCTGCGCCAAATCCCAGGTGGGGAAGGTGTTGGTGCTGTATCGCTGATGGACCAAGGCCAGGCCGCTGACCATGTCGGGATCGGTCAGGTCCGGGAAAAACGGTTTGATCTGGTCCGCCAACAGCAATCCCTTATAGACAATCGTCTGCGACGAGAGGCTGGAGACATAGAAGTATTTCTTTTCTTCGATGGACGATTCGCGGACAGCCTTTTCGATTTGCTTGCGGATCACGTATAGTTTCCGCTCGAAATGGGCCGTGTCCTTGATGTTGGGGCCGCGTTTGATGAAGAGATGTTCAATCTTGGGCTCCACCGCCCGGGCGAGATCGCCGAGGTACTCGTTATGGACGGGCACTTCCCGCCATCCGACGAATTCCTGGCCTTCGGCCCGGATCACCGCCTCGAATTGCTCACGGCAAAACGCGCGTTCGTCCTTCTTCCGGGGGAGGAACACGATGCCGGACGCGTAGTCTTCCTCGTCGCCGATGTGAAATCCTTCGGCGCCCGCCACCTTGGTCATGAACGCGTGGGGCATCTGCATGAGGATACCGGCGCCGTCGCCCGTGGTTTCGTCGCAGCCGCACGCGCCGCGATGGGAAAGATTCTCCAGAATCTGCAGGGCGTTTTCGATGATGCCGTGGGTCTTGGCGCCTTTCAGATTGCAGATCATGCCGACGCCGCACGCGTCGTGCTCAAAAGCCGGGTCATATAGCCCTTGTGGCGCCGGGAATCCGCCGTGCGTATGCCTGTATGGTGCTGGTTTCCTCATAACCTTCTCTGTCCCCTAAATTGATACAACTCACCCCGCGCCGCGAAAAGGGGAGGTGGGAAGCGTTTAACTGCGGGTAATATAATGGCGGGGAAACGAATTGAAAGTCCGAAATGGAGAAATTGCGGGAAAAATTCCTCGGGTGGGCGAACCGTCCCGGTGAGCCGAGAGCGTAGACGGCGATTGTGCAGGACGATGGTCTTTTCAATCTCTATCCACGCACGGCGGCTCGGCCAGAGGCCTCGCCCTGCCTGCCCACGGAGATCGTGGCTCGGATGGTAGGGCGAACCGTCCCGGTGAGCCGAGAGCTCGGATGGTAGGGCGAACCGTCCCGGTGAGCCGAGCG
>SKXR01000067.1 GCA_007128275.1 Kiritimatiellia bacterium | reverse complement strand
TCGTGGGGTTCTACTCGTGGCCGCTCGATTATGTCGATCGCTTTGAAAATCTGTCCCGGTTCACCTCTTCACAACTTCTTCAGCAATGGTTTCAGCCCCAGGCCGTATGGGCCATCTTTGCGTTCCGACAAACGGCGGACCGCCTGCTTCTCACCGGGTTGTGCGTGCTGCTGATCGGGCGCCGCGAATATTTTTCGACCCATCGCCTGGCCGCCGCGTTTCTGTATGCCGCCGTCATGGCGATCCTCGCCAACTACGCGACGGCGATCCTGCCCTGGCACGAGCCGCACCGCTTCCTGGGCACCAGCAATTACGGGGCGTTCAAGGGGCGCCTGCTCCACGGAGCCGGGTACAATCAACACTACATGTCCTTTGTCATGGCGCTGGGATTGCCTTGGCTCTTCATCCCACTGGGACGCAAACGGTTTGCCTTCACCATGGGCCTGATCGGTTTGATGATCCCGTTGATCCTCATCGAGCAATTGGCGTTCCGTTTGACCGTGTTGGTGTTGATGGGGCTGGGGCTGCTACTCATGGCGCCGGCCATGTGGAATCGGACGCGCAGACGTAAACTGCGCCAACACTACCGCTTGCCCGCCGGTTATCGTCGGTACGCGGTGTTGACGTTTGTGTTGGCTCTTGGAATAACCGCGCTGTGGGGATGGCGTCTCGGCGCCGATGGCCAAGCGTCCCTTTTGCGGGTGCATGTCAAGGATCTCCTGGTGCGTTCATCGCCCGAGGCGCGCTATCGAATGGCCGAACGACTCTTGGAATCCGATCAGTTGTCGGAAGCGCAGAAACGGCAACTCGAGAGAAGGATGAGGCGGTATGTTTCCGGTAAGGACGAGGATGAGCCGGAAGAGCACGACGAATCGGTCCCGCTGACGGAACGCTTGGAAAAGGTCGACGCGGCACGAACGCACATGTGGAAACTCGCGTGGGACCGACTCCATGAACATTCACTCTGGCGGGGCGACGGCGCCGGCACATGGGCTTCGTTTCACCGCGCTGCCCCGCGCCGCGCCCGCATGTACTTTGCACACGCGCATAACACCTATGTCGACCTGGCCTTTGAATACGGGATCATTCCCGTGGCCATCCTTCTCCTCGCGGCAATGGCGGGCCTCCTGCGTCTGTGTGTTGGTCGGTTTCACGCCGGGCGACTGTGGCTTTTCTACTTCGTTGCACTGGCCGTGTTGGCGATGGGCCAGCATCTGTTATATGCCTTTAGCACGGCGGTCGCCCTGATCCCGGGCCTCGTGCTTCTGGGCCGGGCCTTCCGCCGAAAATCATCCAAGCCATGATTTAGTTGTTTACATGGTCCGACATTAAGGGTTTGATAGCGTGGGCGTTACAATATAGTCAAAAGAGCTATTTAGATGGAATGCCATGGAGCCGTTATGAACCGTCATGCCAGTCCGCTTTCCCGTATCTTTCTCACCATCGCGTTAGTGTTTCCTGTCTGGATATTTTCGGCAGGGACAGGGCACGCTACATACATCCCCGCGAATGACACCCGCTTGGTGTACATGGGGGCATGGCGCGCTGAAGGAAGCTCATTCTACACCCTGTATCCGGGGAGTCATGTGCGCATCCGCCTTCAGGGCTCCGCTACCCTCGATATTCGCAACTACCCCGACCATCCCTCCAAGCTGAAGATCCGTCCGCTGGGTACAGACGGAGGGACGGTGCGCACGATCAATCAATCCGTCGTTCTGAATGCGCCGAACGTGCCCGTGGAGTTTGAGGTCAACTACATGTCCTACCTGAGCGGCCGCGCGTTTGCCGGAGGACAGCCCCGCTTTCAACTCTACGGGCTGACATTGGGGGACGAATCCGAATTATTTCCGGCCACCGAACCGGAAGGGCCTTGGTCGCTTGAATTCACCGGCGATTCCATTACCCACGCCATGCGCGTGCTGGGCGGTAGCGGCGATGAACTGGCGACTATGGACGGGACGCTGAGTTACGGCTACTTCCTGTCGCGCATGAAAGACGCGCCGTACCGGATTCGCGGGTTCTCCGGTGAATCTCTGCGGACGTTCTGGCAGAAGATCGGCTATTTCCAGGGAGGGGTGCTGCTGCAGCCGCCGCAACCGGATTTCCTGTTTCTGAATATTGGCTCGAATAATCGACATTGGAGCGAAAGGGATTTCTTCAGGCGTTTCGAAGAGGCGGTACAGCAGGCCCGCCTGCACATGCCCGATTCCCATATCATCGCGCTCAACTTCTTCCTCAACGGGCGAACGCGTAACCGCGCCATACAGTATGCGTTGAACCGGCAGGCGGCCGGACACGGCCATCTCTTTGATGTCCATGGCGCCGTGCGCCTCCAATATACGGACGGAAGCCATCCGAATGCGGCGACGCACCGTAACGTGGCCGAGGCAATCCGGAATCATATGCGACATACGCCGGTAGCCGCGGATTACGATGGCGATGGGTATGCCGATCCCGCGACGTTCTGGGGGCCGACAGGCAATTGGCGGTATTGGTCTTCCGAGACGGATCAGGTCGTCATAAAGAATTGGGGGTTCACGGGCAATCACGTGATGACAGCCGACTTTGACGGAGATGGAAAAGCCGACCTTGTGGCGTACGATCCCCGACGGAGCCGTTTCCATATCTGGCGAAGCCAGGAGGGCCGGCGGATTGAGTCTTTCGGATTGCGCCGTCAATCGTTGCCGATCATCGGTGACTACGACGGCGACGGAATCCCGGATCTGACCGTGTACGCGCCCAACTATGGCGCTTTCGGATATCGCCCGAGTTCGGGCGGAAGCGTGGTCATTCAACAATTTGGCACCGCGCTCGATATTCCCGTGTTGGGCGATTTCGACGGAGACGGAATACACGATTTGGCCCTGTTCAATCGTGGGAGCGCGGTGTGGACCATTCTGCGCAGTTCGGACGGACAACTGGAGCGTGTCCAGTGGGGGAATTCCGCCATGGTCCCCGTACCCGGCGACTATGACGGCGACGGGATTACGGATATTGCGGCCTATCATCCGGGCACCGGCAATTGGCATATCCGCATGAGTGGTGGAGGCTCGACTGTCGTACAATGGGGGTATCGCCCCGCGGTGCCCGTTGTTGCGGATTACGACGGTGACGGCAAAGACGATGTCGCCGTCTATGATCCGGACACTGGGCGTTGGTTGATTCTGGAGAGCGAATCCGGATTGGGTCGCACCTTCATCTGGTGAGACGTGTCAATACACCGGTTGGTCCGGTTGTTGCAAAAACCGTTCGATGCCCTCGCCGCGCCCGACCGCCGGTTCTCGAACCCGCTCGCGGTATTCGGGATGCATTTCCAGAAACGCCTCGATCCCTTCGCCCAAGTCGTCCTCGTCGACCACGATGTCGTCTTCGGATTCTGATTCGGGAAGAAGTTCGAGTCCGCTGAAATCGATCTCCGTGACGTATTTCCATTCCGCCTCAGGGTGTTCTTCCAGAAACGCCTCGATCCCTGCGCCCCGAAAAATAGCGGGGCGGCTGTCGTACTCTTCCATGTCGATCTCGTCCCCATAATCCAGCACAAGGTAGTGCGGCTCATCGGCGGATTGGATGACAGCGGACTCACGGTTGTAATCCGCCTCCAACAAGTGCACGCCGTCTTCTTCCTCGCCCACAGCGAGAAAGTATGAACGCCCTGTTTCCGTATCGATAATTCCCGCCTTGGTGGTATCCAGCGTGCGGACCAGCGCGGATAAGCGGAAGCGGGGCGTTTCAGGCGGGTCCTGATAATCCGCCCAGAATTCGCCTTCCGGCGGCTGATCGGCTTCGCCCGCGGGTGGATCGGGAAATGCTGTCAGGACGCCCCCCGTCAAGAGGACGAAGGCCAGAAGCGCGCTGATACGGAATAGATAAGGATGTGCGACGCTGTTCATTGACGGCATGATACGCTTTCGGTCATAGGGCGGCAAGGATGGGAATGTGCATGACGTTTCACGTCGCCTTTTGCTACAGTCACTCATTGAGAAGGACCATGCCAGAAGACCATAAACAGGCTGACACGACCCCGAACGTCCTCTTCTTGAGCGACCATCTCGGCTATGCCGAAGGACTAATCCACGGGGCCACGACCTATTTCCTCAATGTCCTGCCCGCCCTGAAACAAACCGGTATCCCGTTGACGGTGTGCTTCTTGCGTGACCGGCATCCGACGGCAGAGCGCTTGGAGGCGGACGGGATCAAGCCGATCTTCCTCAACCGCGGGAAATGGGATATTCGGGCAATGGGCGATCTCATCCGCCTGATTCGCGAACGGCGAGTCAACGTGGTGCATGCGGCCGGTATGAAAGGGATCTTGTTGGGACGGCTTGCGGCAAGGCGAACGGGCGCCCGTTTTCTTGCGCATTTGCACGACACGAACCCGCTGGATCCGGTGACCAAGACCCTGCAACAGATGTTTGCCGGCTGGACAGATGGTTGTGTGGGCATCTCGAAAGCGGTTTGTGAGTACGCCGTGAACACCATGGGCCTGCCACGAGACCGAGTGCGGGTGCTGTACAATGCATTGCCCGCCGAGCGGTACGTCGCCCTGTCCGTCGGGGACCGGCGGGACCTGCGCCGGGACCTGAACCTCGCCGACACCGATCAGGTCGTAGCCATCATCGGCCGCTTGTCACCGGAAAAGGGGCATGACCCTTTCCTTCGCGCAAGTGCGGAATGGTTGAGAGCCCGGCCCGCTGTACGCCTGCTGATTGTCGGTGATGGCCCGTTGCGTCAGCCTTTGCACGACTTGGTGAAGTCGCTGGAGTTGGAAGAGCGGGTCATTTTCACGGGTCATCGCGATGATGTGCCGGCCATATTGGGTGTTTCCGATGTCATTGTCATCCCGTCGCTTCGCGAAGGGTTGGGGTATACCGCGCTCGAGGCCATGGCCGCCGGGTGTCCGGTGGCCGCGTTCAATGTCGGGGGGCTCCCCGAACTGATCGAAGATCAAGCCACAGGATTGTTGGCGCCTTCCGGCAATGTGCCGCATCTGTTGGAGCAGCTCGACCGACTGCTGACGGATCGGATCTTGGCGAGGCGTCTAACGGAAAACGGACAACGGCGGGCGAACGAATTCTCGGTAAGAGCGCACGTCCGCGATTTGACCGCGATATACGGGACCCTGCTGGACGGAACCTTTGAGGGCACCCGTGTATGAATCTCCGTCTGTCATGGAGAAAGAATTGGCCGGATATGGAAGCCCTGTTTCGGCGCGGTTTCCCGTCGTTCGTCACCGGCAGGCACCCCGAAGGGTTGCCCGACGGTGTCCCGGTGTTTTGTTACCACGCTGCCGATCCGGCTGCGATCGAGTCGGACTTCTTATTTCTCAAAGAGAACGGCTATGAAACGGTGACGGCGGATAAGGTGGGGGCGGTGGCGTCGGACAAGACGGTCGCGTTGACCGTGGATGACGGCGCGCATGACCTGTATACCGTCCTTTATCCCGCCCTGAAAAAGTTTGGATTCTATGCGACGGCGTTTGTGGCCACCGCATTTCATCGCGATAGGTACGAGTTGCCGGATGTGGCGCGGCCGTGCACGTGGGGCGAACTGCGCGAAATGGATACGTCCAGGCATGTCAACGTGCAGGCGCATACGCATGCGCACCGGTACATCCCGCACTGGCCCGAACCGCTGGATCTGGTCGGCATTGATCCGGAATACAGCCGTGGCATCCAGCAGGAAATAGCGCCCGGAACGGTGAAAGAGGATTTGGCGCGCGCGAAGGAGGAATTGGAATCGCGGTTGAAGAAGCGCGTAACGCATTTGGCGTTTCCCATGTACACCGGCACGGAGGACGCGATGCGCGACGCACGGGATCTGGGCTATGAAACCTTTTGGTGGGGGACGTTGCCCGGCCGGCGCGCCAACAAACCGGACGATCCGAAGACGCACCGGGTTCGGCTCAGCGCGGAATTCATCCGTCGCCTACCGGGCAAGGGGCGGATCGGGTTGGGACGAATTCTGGCCGGTCGGGTACGCTAGGGACGCACTCCATCCATGGAGGCGCGCCGGTTTTCCAATCGTTGGAAGCGGATTGCCCCTCGACTTCCAATCGTTGGAAGTCAACGACTTGCGTGACGTTGCCTGTCCCTTCAAGCCCTTCAAGCCGACCCTTCAAGCACGCTCATTTGGTCATTCAGATTGACGATCGTCAGATCAGATGACAAATGATGTCGGTGGTGAATGTGCGCGTGGGAAGTTGCCTGTCCCTTCAAGTACGTGTCCCTTCAAGTACGCTTATTTGGTCACTCAGATTGACGATCGTCAGATCAGATGACAAATAGTGTCGGTGGTGAATGTGCGCGTGGGAAGTTGCCTGTCCCTTCAAGTACGCCTATTTGGTCATTCAGATTGACGATCGTCAGATCAGATGACAAATAGTGTCGGTGGTGAATATGCGGGTGGCATGCCCGAAGAACCCTCCCCGTCCACCTGCGGAGGACGTCCCTCCCAAGGAAGGGGGTAAAGGTTATGCGCGCCGTCCGGCTTCGGATCCGGCGTCTTTTTGCCCTGGTCGGAGCATGAAGATGACTCCGCCCGACAACGCGTACAGCAAGCTAACCACCACATACGCGAGGGCCAGGGTCAAGGCCTGGACTTCCGGCAGATCCACGCGCGTGAAGAAGAAGACGTACGAGGCGTCGCGGATGCCCAGGCCGAAAATGGAAATGGGGAGCGCTTCCATCAGTGAGACAAACGGAACGAACACGCAGAAGTAGAAGAACGGGATATCGAAATCGAGGCCGAGCGCCAACAGGTAGATGCAGGTAATGACGGTGAACTGAAACAGGAAAGAAACCAGCATGATGCGCAGGAAAAGGCCCGGCGCTTTACGATATTGGTTCACCGAGTCGAGGAGCTTGAACGAGAACGAGCGGAGCTTGCCCAGCTTTGCCAGGGGCGTGTGCTCGAAGAACCAGCGGATCAGGCCCTGCTGGAAAAGCGTTCCGATGACGAGGAACAGGGCGACCATACCGACCACGGGCACCCACAAGACCTCCGCGTCCGGCAACAACCTCAACCCGGCCAAGCCGAACCCCACGCCAAAAATCACCAGCGCGACGAACCCGGAAAGCCGGTCGGCCAGAACGGAGGCAAAGGAATGCGCCGTGCGCTTGCTGAATCGCGCCACGTCGTACACGCGATACGCGTCCCCGCCGATGTTGGACGGTAGAAACATATTGAAGAATGTGCCGACCAGATAGCTGGCGGTGAGGGTGCGCCAAGGAATATCGATGCCGTCCGCCTTGAGCAGCATCTTCCACTTCAGGGCGCTGATGGCAGTGTTGAAGAAAAGAAGGGCGAACAGCATGATCAACGGCCACGCGCGGAGCGTGGTGAATACCTCCACGAATTCCGCCAGATCAACACGGCGATAAAGAAAGAAGATCAGTCCGACACTGATCAGGACGCGCAATGGTAACAAGAAGCGTTTGGCCTTCATGGTCAAATGGATTTCAACACCTTCGCCGGCGTGCCTGCGGCGAGGCTGTCCGGCGGAATATCGTCGGTGACGACCGCCCCCGCGGCGATCACACAATGTTCGCCTACGGTGACGCCGTCCACGATCACCACGCCCGCCGCGAGCCAGCAGTTCGGTCCCACCGTGGTCGGGCCGCGCGTAACCATGCCGCTTTGTTCCGCGAACGTCTTGGTCCGGTCCTTGTAATCGTACTGGCCGCCGCTCAAGATATACGTGTAGGCGGCGATGACGCTCTGTCGTTCCAGCGTGAGTTTGTTGGAGGAGTAAATCTGGCAGTTGGACGATATGTTGACGGCCCGTTCGATGGCAATATCGCCGTTCTTGCAGTAGATGATGGTGTTGCGCCCGACATACACGTCGTCGCCGAGCGAAACGCCTTCGTTTGATTCGCCCTTGGCATCCACGACCACGTTGTCATCCAGGACGACGCGGTCGCCCAACGTGATCTTGTGCGCGTGCCGGAGGGTCAGGTTCTTGCCGAACACGACCTTGCGTCCGCACGATTTGAAGAGGCGGGGATACAGGATCTGGCGCAGGAACAGGCCGAGCGCGCCGGACACGCCGGCCGTGAGGGTGACGATCAGTTCGGACTTGATGACGTACCCCAATGACGTATTGCCGTAATAGATGTCCCGGTATTTGCGGAAGGCGGACTTCTTCTCGTCTTTCAGGACGCCTTTTATTTTGTAGTCGGCCGGCGCGTCGGTCATGGTTTATCTCCGCACGTGTGTCGCTTCAATAAACTTATGATGCCAGATGGCCATGTTCATCAAGCCCCAGAGCACGTGGTTATGATTGTGCTTCTTCGAGCAGTGTTCCTCGATCAATTGTTCGACATAATTCATGTGGGTGTATTGTCGCAGGAGATCGGAGCCGCGCAGTAGATCCACCATGTAGTCTTTCAGTTGTTCGCGAAGCAGGTTCTTAATCGGCAGGCTGAATCCCTGTTTTCCGCGGTACACGATTTCGTCGGGCAACAAGCCGCGCAGGGCTTCCCGGAATATATCCTTCGTTCGTAGACCCCGCAGTTTCCATCCGCCGGGCAGGGACGCGGCCAGCTCAACCAGTTTGTGGTCGAGCAACGGCACGCGCACTTCCAGTGAATGGGTCATGCTCATGCGGTCCACTTTCATCAGGACGCTGTCGGCCATCATGAAGCGGGTGTCGAGATACAGTTCCCGGTTAAGCGCGTCTTCGGCGTCGCAGCGCGCTTCGTATTCGCGCACATAACGGAAGGTGTCCTCGCTGACACGCCGCAGAAAATCCTCTTTGAAGAGCCTCCCGGAGAGGGTTCTGTTCAGAAAATATTGCCAGCGCAGGTGACGCCCTTCCGCGGGAAGTTCGGATCCTTCCACGAACCGTTTCAGCAGGTTGAACGCGCCCTTCTTCTGGCGCTGATCCGGCAGTTTCATCACCAGCGGCGATATCATCCCGCGACGCAGGGGCGAGGGGATCAGCGAATACCAACGATTCAGTTTGCTCGCCTTGAAACGGTCGTATCCGGCGAACACTTCGTCGCCGCCCTCGCCGCTCAGGCACACGGTCACATCCTGACGGGCTCGACCGCATAATTTCATGAGCGGAATAGAGGAGAGATCGGTCATTGGTTCGTCAAAATGCCAGAGAGACTGCTCGATGTCTTCGGCGGTGATGTCGTCGATCATCAGGACGTTATGTTCCGTGCCGAGATAGTCCGCGACCTGCTTCGCGTAGTCCAGTTCGCTGAAGGTCTTGTCGGGATAACCGATGGTGAAGGTTTGCAGGCGACCGGGTATGTGTTGACGCATGAACGCGACGAGCGCGCTGGAATCCAGTCCGCCGGACAGGAAGACGCCGAGGGGCACGTCCGAAATCAGGTGCGATTTGACGGACTCGTTCATCAGGTCGCGCACTTCGATGGCGAGATCCTGGCGGCTGCGCCCTTTCAGCTCGCGCGGCGCGAAGCTGAGATCCCAGTAGGAACGGATATCCGCGTGCCCCTTTTCCCAGATCAGTTGATAGCCCGCAGGCAGTTTGTGGATGTCCTTGAACATGGTGGCGGGGGCGGGCACGAACTCAAATCCCATGTAATCATAGAAGGCCTGCTCGTTCATGGTGCGCGAAACGTACGGCGTTTGCAGGATGGCCTTGATCTCGGAGGCGAAAAGCAGTTTCCCGTTCTTTAGGTAATAATAAAGGGGTTTGATGCCGATCCGATCACGGACCAGCCATAGTCGCTTGATGTTGTTGTCCCACAAAGCGAAGGCGAACATGCCGCGCAACGCATGGACACAGTCGAGACCGTATTCCTCGTAGGCGTGGACGATGACTTCCGTGTCCGAGTGGCTCTGGAATTGGTGGCCTTTGGCGATGAGATCTGCGCGGACTTCGGGGAAGTTGTAGATCTCGCCGTTAAACACGACCTGGATGGAGCCGTCCTCGTTGCCCATCGGTTGACGGCCGTGATCGCTCAGGTCGATAATGCTCAGGCGACGATGGCCCAGGGATATGTCCGGGGTGGTGTACGCCCCGTGCTGATCCGGCCCCCGATGCGCGAGGGTGTCGGTCATTTCCCGTATCAGATTCTCGTCCTGCCAATTGAAGCCTGCAATGCCGCACATGTGTTTACCCCTGACCGATTCGAGGCGAAAGTTGTTCTAGTCCAGATAGCCGTTGGCCCGATACCATTCGTAGGTGCGCGTCAGCCCTTCGCGCAAGCCGACCTTGGGTGCGTAGCCCAGTTCCGACCGGGCCTTGTCGATGGAGAACGCCCGCACCTGGCGGTACCAGTCCGCGCGACGCCGGAACAGGGGCGGTTCGGCGGGTAGCGGCTTGTAGATCAGCTCGACGACCGTGGCCACGGCGTACAGGGCCCAGAAGGGATATTGGGGCATCTTGAGATTGACCTGCATGATGTCCGCAATCTCCTTGACGATATGTTTGATCGAGTAAAACTGGTCGTCCGCAATCAGGTAGGTTTGTCCTTTGGCTTCCTGCTTTGAGGCCGCCAATTCAAAGGCGTCGATGAAGTTTTCCACGTAGAGCGGGTGATAATACGTTTGGCCGGATCCGAAAAAAGGGAACGAGCCTTTCTTGACCTGGCGAAACAGCATCAAGAATCGGCCGGGATCGCCGGGCCCGTAAATTGCCGTGGGGCGGAGGATGGTGATGTCCATGCCTTTCTGGATGAATTCCTGCGCCACCAGTTCCCCCTCATACTTGGTCTGCTGGTAATAGTCTTCCGGAGCGATGGGGCTGTCTTCGTTGCCGGGCGGGTTCTTGATGTCGCCATGCACGCCTTGCGTGCTGCAATACACCACCTTGGGCACCTGATGCGTTTCGCACAGTTCCAGCAGACTGCGTGTGCCGCCCACGTTGGTCTCATGATAGACGCGGTTGGGCAGGTTCACCTTGCGGAACGAGGCGGCCAGGTGATAAACCACGTCACAGCCGGGTACAAGCGTTTCAAGGACGGCGCGGTCCGTTACACTGCCGAGCGTGATCTTCGCGCCCAACGACGTTAATTCGTCGTAAACAATGCCCCGCTGATTATCCAGCGAAAGCACTTCGTGTCCTTTGGCCAAGAGTCGTTTGACCAGATGGCTTCCCGTAAAGCCGGTTCCTCCGGTGACCAGAATTTTCATATAAAGCACGCTTTATGAAGATGTTTTAGAGTCATGTCGAACTTGCAGTAGGGTGCATGGCTTGAAGAAGAGGGTCAATACATTTTGCCCCTTCAGGGATTGTAAAAGGGCCGCGCGCATTGCACTATGACACGCTTATGAATCGCACATGCACATGGTTTCTGTCGCTGGGTCTTGGGTTGGCGGTAACCGCCCTGACGGCTTGCAGCGAACGCCATGAAGTGGACCTGCCTCCCGAAGCGTCCGAGATAATTCCACAACCATGGAACGTGGCGTCTCCCGCGGATGTGGGACTGGATGAGTCGGCGCTGGACGCGTTGGCCGCCTTGGTGCAGGGACACGGTGTGGTCGTGCGTGACGGACGGCTGGTCTATTCGTGGGGTGATCCGTCACGGCCCGTGGATGTGGCGTCGGCGTGCAAACCGGTGATCAGCACGCTGTTGATGTTTGCCCTGCAGGAAGGCCGTGTAAAGAGCATCGATGACCCGGTCGTGAAGGTTGATCCTCGCTTGAAGCAATTGCCGGGCAGGAAGGATCAGCGCATAACCTTTCGCCATCTGGCGTCGCAAACGTCGGGGTACGGCCACACGGAAACCCCGGGCGCCGCCTGGGCCTACAACGATTATGCCCTGGCCTATTACTATGACGTATTAACCGATCTCGTTTTTCAACGCGACGGGACGGGCCTCTTGCGCAACAGGCTGGCGCAGCCGTTGGGGTTTCAGGACCAATTTTCCTTCCACGCAAGTCACGCTGGTCGGCTGGCGATTTCCACGCGCGATTTTGCCAAGCTGGGCGTTTTCTATCTGCAACGCGGTCGGTGGAATGACGAGCAGATCCTGGAAGCGCGGTATGTGGATTTGATGGTGAGCCATCCCGTGCCCGCCGACCTGCCCCGCACGAGGGGGGAAGAGGCGCCAATGCTTCCGGGGCAGCGCAGCCTAGGCGGGCGCGGTCCCGACGGGAAGGATTTGCTTGAGGAAGGTCCCGGGTATTACAGCTTCAACTGGTGGGTGAACCAGCCCGACGGGGTGGCGGCACCGCTCTATCCCGCTTTGCCGCCCGACACGTTCGTGGCGGACGGCCACGTGCATCGACACAAGCTATGGGTCATTCCGGGGTATGACATGGTGGTGGTATGGCTCAACACCCGGATCAGCGGAAACAAGGAACTATGCGAGCGGGCGACGGAACTGATCCGTGCCGCGCTGGCAGGAAATCAGAACGCGTACGCGACACCGGCCCCGGCGCCGTAGTTCGATAGCGGAAACTTGCTTTCCTCGCGCAGTTCCCTGTTGAGGTAGTAGGAGCCCTTCGTTTCGACATCC
>SKXR01000011.1 GCA_007128275.1 Kiritimatiellia bacterium | reverse complement strand
CGAGAGCGGATGAAGCGGGTCTTCGGCTTTAGCCGTTCACAGATATCGGCCGTGCGCCGGTCCTGCCAGACGATGGCGTTGTGGATGGGTTTCCCGGTGTGTCGATCCCAGACCACAACCGTCTCGCGCTGATTCGTGATGCCGATGGCGGCAATATCGGCGGCTGACAGCCCGGCTTCGGCCACCGCTTCCACCGCGACACTGCTCTGGGAAGACCATATTTCGTTGGGATCGTGTTCGACCCAGCCCGGCTTTGGATAGATCTGCCGGAATTCTTTTTGCGCCATGGACTTGATTCCGCCTCGGCGATCAAAGACAATCGCCCGTGAACTGGTGGTGCCTTGGTCCAAGGAAAGAATGTATTTCATAGCTTGCCTCCGCTCGGCAGTGTCTCAGAAAGCGGAACCGGTTGAAAGAAAAACTCATGAAAAGCATAATCCAGTTCATCATGGCAATCGGCTTGATCGGGGGGGTGGCCCTGCTGATCATCTCCTGGCGGGCCGCCGTCGATCACAGCGCGCCGGCGCCCAGCATCGTCGGGGCGCCACCGGATGATTTTCCCCTGCCACTGACCTCGGTTGAATTTCGCACGCGCGACGGAGTGACCCTGCGTGGCTGGCATGGCCGGGCGGACGGCGAACGAGGCACGGCGATTCTGCTCCACTCGTATCGCGCCAACCGCACACAGATGTTGTCGCGTGCACGCTGGTATGCGGAACAAGGGTTCTCCGTCTTTCTCTATGATGCGCGGGCGACCGGCGAAAGTGACGGCGACCGCATTACCATCGGCTACTACGAAACGGACGACCTGACAGCCGCCCTGCATTGGGTTCGTGAACGCGGCGCCACCCACATTGTTTGTCACGGAATATCGCAGGGCGCCGCCACCATCCTGCTTGCGGCGGCGCGGCTCGACGGCGTATCCGCCGTGGTGTGCGAAAGCGGGTACGATACCGCGCTGAACGCCGTGGACCGCCGTTTCCGCAACCGCGTCGGATTGCCGGGCTGGTTGGCGGGTATCTTCTATCGCCCGTTCATCGAAATTCGGTTGGGGGTGGACGCGCGCGAAATCAGTCCGCTCGATCACATCGCTCATCTGCCCTGTCCCGTCTACATTCTGTCGGGCGAAGACGACCGACATACGTGGAAGGAAGACACGCTGCGCTTGTACGAAGCCGCGCCCGATCCCAAGAGTTTGTGGTTGGTGCCGGACACGGCGCATACGGACCTCTATACGGCGGACCCGGAAACCTATGAGCAAAAGCTCGGACGCTTTATGGACGAACACGTGCCGCGTGCACGGTAATCTCCGCGGGAGGTGGGGCGAGGCCTCCGGCCGAGCCGCCGTGCGTGGATGGGGATTCAAGAAGAACTTCGTCCTGAACAATCTCCGTTTATGCTCTAGGCTCACCGTGACGGTTCGCCCTACCATCCAAGCCGCAATCGCCGCGGGAAGGTAGGGCGAGGCCTCCGGCCGAGCCGCCGTGCGTGGACAGAGATTGAAGAGACTTCCAGCCCGCATAATAGATTGACGACGTCTAGCGACTCACCTACTAAGAGAGCGTGATGATGAATTTACTGAACGAAGAATCTGCTTTCAGGACCGTCCAAGCGCTCGCGGACGGTTGGGTCTTTCTCCCTGAAAAACCGCATAAGTCTTGGCTGCTCGGGTCGTGGCCGCAACACGCGCAGGCGATCACCCTGCCCCATTGCTGGAACGAGAAAGACACATTTCAACAGGGCCTTCGTTATCGGCAAGGCGACGGCTTTTACGGGTGCCGCTTCACCCTACCCGATGCGCCGCCGGATATCCTGTGGCAATTGAGGTCAGGCGGTTTCTACGGGACGGGCGAAGTATGGCTCAACGGCCAACGAATCGCGCGCGTGGACGGCCAGTATCTGGGGTTCACCCTCGACGTATCGCCACACCTGAACAAGGGTCAGCCAAACATCCTTACGGTCGCCCTGAACAATCGGTTTCATCCCCATGTGTTGCCCGGCAAGAAGATGCCGGACTTCCTGCTGCACGGCGGGCTTGCCGGCGAAATCACGTTGCACGCCCTGCCCCGCGTGCATCTGGACGATCAGACGCTCGGCGTTCTGTGCCACCGCGCCTCGGAGGCCGCGGCGGAAGCGGAACTGCGGGCCACCGTCCACAACCCATCCGGCTCCGCCATCGCATGCCGGATTCGCGCCACGATTCACGCGGGTGACGCGCGCGTCGTGCACACGCAGGATTTTGATCCGGGACGCATTGCCCCGAACAGCATGACGCCGGCGATTTTTCCGTTTACGTTGGAACGACCGCATCTTTGGCATGTGAACGACCCGCACCTGTACACGCTACGCGCGGAATTGCTGATGGACGACCGCGTCATCGATGCCGCGGACAAACGGTTCGGCGCCCGAACCGCCGTCTTTGACGGCAAACAGGGATTCCTGCTCAACGGCAAGCCGCTCTACCTCCATGGAGTCAACCGGCACGAGTGTGTGCCTGGATTCGGCAACGCGTTGCCGCCTTCCCTGCACCGGCAGGATGCGGAGCAGATCAAATCGTTGGGCATGAATCTCGTGCGTCTGGCTCATTACCCGCAACATCCCGCGTTTCTGGATGCCTGCGACGAGGCGGGCGTGTTGGTATACGCCGAGATTGCTTCATGGAAGAGTGCGCGGCCGGGCCCATGGGCGCGCGCCGCCTATCGCCAATTGACAGCCATGGTGGAACGCGATCGTCACCATCCTTCGATCATCCTTTGGGGATTGGCCAACGAATCCCGTTCGCGCATCGCCTTCAAGCGTATGACGCGCCTGCTTGAACACCTTGACCCGACACGCGAAACGATCTATGCGGAGAACCACCTGCATCGCGGTCGCCGCTGGCGCACCTTGAAGGCCGTGGACGTGTTGGGCGTGAATTATGAACTGGACCGCTTGGCGGACGCGCGGGCGGTAAGCCGCAAAGGCGCCGTGCTGATCAGCGAAATGAGCAACTGCGCGCGCACACGGCGCGGTGATCTGGCGGCGGAAGCGAATCAGGCGGCCACCTATCACCGCGATTTCGCGCGGATCGAAAAGGCGGGCGGCGCGGCAGGATACACGCTCTGGAGCTACAACGACTATCCCACGCAACGCAAACAGCGAATCATTCGACGTCCGGGCGTGGTTGACGCCTGGCGTCTGCCGAAAATCGCAAGCGCCTATCTGCAAGCGCGCACGCTTGCGCAACCGGTCTTGCGCGTATACGGAGATTGGGGAAGAACGGGTCCCGCGGAAGAGCGCGCAATCCATATCGTCACCAATTGTGAGCGGATACAAGTACGCAGTAACGGAGAAACGCTTCTTGAACGGGACGGAGCACTGCTTCTATCGCTGACGCTGCCTT
>SKXR01000040.1 GCA_007128275.1 Kiritimatiellia bacterium | reverse complement strand
TCTATGGGCGTGGTCTCGTTAAAGCCCGGCACGTCAAACGCCCGGTGATTCATGATGTTGTCGAAGTAGACGCGGATGCCGAAGCGATGGGCGGTGCGGACCATTTCGAGCAGTTCCGCTTCGGTCCCGTAGAAGGTGCGCAACGTACCGCGTTGCATTTTGCCGCCAAGATCAAACGGGTCCCACAAATCGTACCCAACCGACAAGCCGCCGCTCGCCTTGGTCGGCGGCGGCAACCACATCGCGCTGTAGCCCGCTTCGGCCAGCTCGGGCATTTTCTGAGTCAGAGACCGCCACGGCATCTGAAAATATTGAAGGATCACTTCGCCGCGTGTGACCGTAACGGGCCATAGAAACATGCACAGAAGGCACACGCGCATGATCCCGATCAAGTATTTCGTCATGGAGTCCCCTTTGCTTGGCCGACTACTGTGAACATATTGAATGCAGAACGCCGTATGAGCAGGAATTCAAAGTAATATCCATCCCTCCCCCACCAAATTCCACCATGAAATGTACCCCTGCGCCGCAGGACAGTCAAACCTTCTAGCAGCCGTAAATCCCGAAAAAAGGCGTTCTGGGGGTGATATTCCGTACCGGTCAAGCCAAAGCGGCGTCGACGCTTCGCTCTGCCGCCGCAGTCCAAAAGAAATCATACCATTCACTAATATTTATCGGCACATAATCAACCCACCCCCCGGTCACCTAAGCGAAGCGCATGGTGACCGGCGGGGTGGGTAGGACAATATACCGAGAAGAATTAGGAACTGCATCACAGAGCAGGCGAGCTCAAAGGGAATGTGGAATGCGGTGGCAGAGTCCTCTGTAGCAAAGAGGAAGAGGACACGGGCCATTAGGGCTTTGAGACGTCGGCAATGGCTTCAAAGGCCTGTCGGGCTTCGGCGCCGAGGTCAGGACGAAGGTAATTCCCATAGGTAAAAAGGATAAGTCGCGGGAAATAGGCCTGTGCGACTTGTACCTGTCCCCGCAACCGTTCCGCGGGGGCGGGCACGGCCACGAACGGCTCGTCGGAACCGGAAGTCTGCTTGAAGGTTTCGATGACACACCACATTTCGGGCAACGCCCCCCGTTCCCCGGCCATCTCCGGGGTCCACTTCCGGGTGAATGCCTCATAATACAGGTGGACGAACGGCAAAGGGGGATCGCCCACCCCTACGCCGTCCTGCAACAGCACATAGTCGATACCCGATCCGGCCAGGATATCCATGAAATTGGTCGCCACATGATCGGGATCGGTCCGGCCGCGGAAGAACGCGCTGATGGCGATGGACCGTTCGGGGTCGTTGCCGCGAAGGATCGAAGCCATGGAATGAACATAGGTCCTCACGAGCTCGCTCATATCCTGCGCGCGCCACGTATAATCGTCCAACTCATCAGGGATGTAATAACCTGTCCACGCAGCGCGGTCCCCGAACGCCTCCAACAATGCGCGTTGCAGGCCTTCGTTGCGCGCCATGCGCACACGGAAGAAATCCCGGATAACCTTCTGGCGCCCCTTGATTTGATCCCAGTATTCGGGATGATGCTGCAATCCAAGGATCACGGACATGCCTTCCTCTTCCGCAGCGACCAAAATGCGCTCCACAACGGGATACACCTCTTCCATGCCGCGCAAGCGATCAGCCGCGCCACGAGACAAGGGCACCGGCTCATCCATCGCAGCTTCCGGCGAACGCATCCGACCTCCGCGTGACGGATCAAAATACAGAACCGGCTGTTCCGCCGTCCATTGCACAATCACCATGTCCCCGCCGAGAGCCTTGATCTGTTGAAAGTCTTCGCGCCACTCGTTCACGGTCCGGTCCGCCTTGCCGCGATGCAACTGGATGAACGACCCGGCGATGTCCGCATAGGCGGTCGTCGCCGAGATCATAAGGGCCGCCAGAAAGTTTGTTTTCATACCCATTGCCATATACGCTCTCCCATCACACATTCCGAATCGGCATACGCTATCGCGTGAAATTCACGCCGATGATCCAACCCTCAAAGTCGTTCTTGTCGATGTTCTCCGGCGACTGGTCGAAACGACCCCACACATAATGGGCATAGCCCGTCAGCGCCCAACGGTCGCGGGTCAATGCGCGTTCGCCTTCCAGCAGCCGGATGTTCAGGCCCGGTCCATAATACCAGTACGTGCCGATCCCCTCGGGATCGTTATCCTGATAGCGGCCCACGAGCAACGCTTCAGGAACCGTCAACAGCAGATTTTCGGATAACCGGAAGCTGGGACCGATATTGCCCTGGCCAAAAAACACCCAGCGGCTCGGGGTTTCGAAGTAGTAACTGGCCTCCCCGTAAAACCGCCGGTAGATCCAGAAATCCTGCCCGCGTTCCGGCCGTTCGCCGGCCTCGATCCCATAGGTGTTGCGCCACAACCAGTTGTCCTCGGCATTGTCACCGATCTTGAAGAGCCGCTCGAAACCGAACACATAATTGTGACGTACAAACGGCTTGTACATCAGTCCCAAGCCGCCCTGATAACTGTCTTCATCCGGGCTCCACGAGCCGGGCTCGAAATTGGCGAGGACCCGCAGAGAGATATCCAGCGTCCGCTCGTTCCGGAACCCGACTTTCGGAGGACGAAATCCGACGGAAACACCGCCCTGCGATTGCAGGGCGCCTTGCGTCGAATCGCCCGGCGCGCCCGCGGGCAATTGTCTCTCGTCGAAATCAAAGTCCGTGCGCTGGCCGTAGACCTGAAGACTCCATACCTTGTCGAGCTTGGTATACTCCTGTTTCAGGCTCATCCGCGTTTCGCGGTAATCCTCCGCCTCGGCCTCCTCCTCGACATAAGGGATGATCTCGTCATACAACCCAATGGCTTCCTCAAAGGACTCTTTTGCATCCGGGTTGCGATGGTCTTTCATGGATTGATAGCCCCGTTCCTGCCAGCCATCAATGTCGTACGGATATCGGGCCAGCGAGCGCGACAACCATTCCGTGCCCGCTTCGTAGTCCCGCAGGTGCCCGAGGATAAACCCAAGATCGCCCCAAAACGTGGAAGGGAAGATCCGGGCATGCGGTTCCAACGCCCGCAGATCTTCTTCGGCTTCTTCTTCCTCGTCCTGCCGGAGGTGGGCGAGACCGCGCTGATATCGCGCTTCCAGCAGTTCGGGCTTCAAGGCTACGGCCTCCGTAAAATATTCAATGGCGTCGGGCCACCGCTCCAACTGGTTGGCGGCCAACCCCATCATTTCATAAACCGGCGCGAGGAAGGCCGGGTCCTGATCCGGCTCGGCGATTAACGCTTCGCCGCGCGCGAGGACTTCAAGGTGCCCGCCAAAACGGACCAGGGCCCGCAACCGCACCAACTCAAGATCGCGGTCATGCCGAATGGCGAGCGCGCGCTCGACGTCGGCCAAGGCTTGAGCCTCAATATACTGGTCATAGTTGAGATACGCCCGATTCGCATAAAAATTGAACTGTTCTTCAACCGTCAGTTTTTCCGGATGTTGTATGCGGTTCATGTAGGCCAGCGACAACCCCGGCATGGACGGGGAACGGTTATAGAAGGAAAAGCCGATATAAAGATTGAATATGTCGTCATCCCCGGCCAGCGGCAGGAGGCGGTCGATCGTGTGATCGAAGCGTTCCAACTGGTAGTCGGCGCGGGCGCGCGCCAAGTGCCAGCCGCGATCCGGCTCTCCGTACGAGACGGCCCGGTCCAGCCAGTGGATGGCGTCATCCGGACGATTCCATAGCAGGTATATGTCGGCGAGCGCCTTGCAGGACACCCTCAGGAACTCGGGCTCTTCCAAAAGCTCAACGGCTTGCTCGAAGAGCGGCACCGCCTCCTCGTATCGACCGATTCCATATAGATGCACGGCGTACTCGTACAGGAAACGGCCTTCCGGCATGTCGTCCACAATCTCTTTCATGAGCGCGAAGTACGCTTCCATCTCGTCCCGTTCGCGATGGAGTTGCGCACGTTCGTATTGCGCGGTCCGTCGAATGGATAACGGGGCGTCGTCCATGGCCGACACGCGTTTCAACTGCGGAATACTCCGGTCCATCACCGCGCGAATCGCGGCGTCGTCCTCGCCGTCCGCCCGGCGGCGGTCCGCTTCCTTGCGCAGGACATAGTGGAGGTCGATGGCGACCTCCGGGTCAAATTCTTCTTCGAGATAGGCCTGGTAATGCGCGATGGACTCGTTAAATCTCCCCGCCCGCTCCGCCGTCGTCGCCGCCGTCCGCAGAAACGCCGGATCATCAATGGCCTCGTACAACGCGAACGCGGCGGCATGTGCCTTCGCATACTCTTCCCGCACGATATGCCCGTTCATCCTTCGCTCAATCATCGTGAGGCGAAAATGGTCACTCGCCGCTTCGTGCGTTTCGTACGTTCGCGCCGTTCGTATGAGTTCGACAAGAAGCCCCGTCTCCTGCAGGGCGTCCAACAGCGCAAAGACCACCTCCTCTTCGAATCCGAACGCGAGACGCCGTTCGTAGAACGTCGCCGCATCGGCATAGCGCCCGGCGCGATAGGCGGTCACGCCGCGTTGATACAGAATCTCCGGCAATTCCGGCGGCGCGCGGTAATAGGATTCGGCCTGCGCCAACGCGTCGTCGGCCTCCGCATACGCGTCGAGGTGAAAATACGCGTAGCCCAGTTTTAAATTTAGTTCCGCCCGAAGCGAATCGGAAGCGGTGAGCGACAACGCCTCCCGGAACGCGGTCACCGCAGCTTCGTACTCTTCAAGGTTGTAGTACGCATAGCCGACTTTATCCTTCAGCGCCGCTCGCTGCTCATCGGAAGCGTCCAACCGCAACGCGGCTTCCAGCTCGTGGACGGCCTCCTCCCATTCCTGCTGCTGCAGGGCGCATTCGGCAAGGAAGACGCGGCGCGGACGCGTGTCGTTCAGGGCGACCAACGCGCGCATCTCCTCCGCCGCCTCCTCGAACCGGCGCGCCCGGAATAACACCTCGGCCTTGTTCTGCCGGGCGTCCTCCATCCGCGGATGATCCGCCGGGGCGGCTGCGGTGAAACGCTCCAAGTCGCCCAACGCCGCAGCCCACTCCCCCTCACGCATTTCAATAAACGCGCGCTCAAGATACAGATCCGAATAGTCCGGATAATGTGCGAGTAACTCACCCGCCAACTCGCGCGCCTGCTCGAATTCGTTCAACTCGTTGTGCACATGAATCAACATGACGCGGGCGTGATTGTTGCCGGGATCGTTGACGAGGACTTCCCTCAGGGCCTGCCTTGCGCCCGAATAGTCCTCGCGCGCAATCCGTTCATGCGCCTGGCGAAGAAGGGCACTGTTCAGATACCGAATGCGCTGTCGTTCCGCGCCGGTATACGCATGGCGCGATTCGGGAATCGGAATCGAGACCGCCGGGTCGGCGCCCGGCGCGGAAAGAACGCCGGCAAGCAAGACGAATAGTCCGCCGCATGCGCGACTCAACCAATGCCGAGGGAGAAACCGTCCCGCTTTCATTCGATGTCCTTCAGATGCCGATCGAGTTGCTCGCGTGTTATCAGATTCATGGCCATCAAGATATCGCCCAACCGCTGGTTGGTTCGCTTCTGGCGTCGCAACGCCTCCGTCAAGGTCTCGCCATCAATCGCTCCTGTCTTGAGCAGCCGCTCCCCTAGCCGGCCGCCCTGCACAGGAGAGGCATGATCCCCGTCATATCCGCGCCGGATGGCGAAATCAATGTCGGCGGATGACGTCAGCCGATACATCACTTTTCGCCCCAACAGGCTGCTCATCTGCTCTTCGGACAGGCCGTCGTCGCCGGCCTCTTTCGCGAGCACCAACCCCCCTGCCTCCATGGCGACGGGATAGACCCGATGTTCCTCCGCGCAGGAGCGAGGCACCAGATCCAGCAGGTCGCGCGCGGCGTACGGATCGATCTCCACGGCCTGCTTGTTTTCCTGCTCGGCCACCATGTGCACCACATCTTCCTCCCATAAGGCGCCCATATCGATCAGAATCGCTCCCAGCTTGCCGCCCTTCCGTTGTTGAATCGCAAGCGCCTCCTCCAGTTGATCCGCCGTCACCATGCGACGGTCCAGCAACAGGTCTCCGAGTTTGCGCCGGTATTTGCGCATCTGCTCTTCGCTGGGCCAGGCGTGCTCCGTTTTGCCCCATGCGGGCACCGTACCGCTGATCTTCGACTTGATGAAACGCTGAATCGCCATCACGGTGGCGCTGAAATTCACGAAATTGCCGAGAAGCAGGCGCGGCACGGCCAGACACCCTTCAAAGACGTTATAGATGGTTGCCGTCGCGAACATGCGATTGGCGATACGCCAACCGAATAAGCCCAACACCACCAAGGCCACTTTGAAGATCGGTTCGTGCACTTCCACCAGCGGCGGGATCTCCGTGCCGGGCCGCCACGCGTTGAAGGCCGAGATCCCGGCCCAAAACAGCACCACCACATACCCGATCACCACGGCCAAATTCGTGACCAACGCCTTCCGGTCGCGATACAGGAAGTAATTGGTACCCCACGAGCGCGTCCAGCCCGCACTCCACCCCTGCAACGAGATG
This sequence comes from Kiritimatiellia bacterium, assembly GCA_007128275.1. Taxonomy (GTDB): domain Bacteria; phylum Verrucomicrobiota; class Kiritimatiellia; order SLAD01; family SLAD01; genus SKZA01. The sequence continues at coordinate 5,948 of SKXR01000040.1, read as the reverse complement.
CCCAGAATCCAGCGCGATTTCTGACGAACGGCCGACATGAACGAATTCGGGAAGTATTCGCGCGTCGCCACGGGCTGGCGGACCGTGACCTCCTTCTCCTCGCGGCTGAACCAGCGCTTCCTTTTCTGCCGAAACTCCACCCACTGTTGCAGAAAAATCTTTTTCCCCGGCATCGTGTTCAGCAAAATACCAAGCAGATAATCCTCGGTCAGCGATTTGATATCGAAGATCTGGTTCTTGCGCTCGTTCGCCAGCCATTCAATCGTCCGGCGACTGAGCGCGGTACCGACCCCGGCGGAAGGAAGCGCCTCCGACAGCACTTCGCGGGCGCGCATATCCTTCGTGTGATTTTCCGCGAATTCGTCTCGATAGACGCCCGCGACAAACTGGTACCACGGCCCTTCCAGCGGGAATACGGGCAGTTGGATGAAGTCGACGCGCGGCATGAGATGATTAATGAATTTCAACCACAACGGATGCACAATATCTTCCGCATCCTGCATGACAAACGCCGCAAACTGAATGTCATGCTTCTTTTCGAAAATACGAATCCCCTGATAAATCCAGTTCAGGCAATCGGCCTTGTTGGTGGGCCCGTCCGCCGGAGTCACAATGATGTCCATGTTAGGAAATACCTCCCGCGCTTTCTGCGCCTCGTGCGCGGTGGCTTCATCATTTGGATACGTGCCGACAAAGATGTGGAAATTCTTGTAGTCGCATGCCCCGGCCGTGTTCAACAGCATACGCTGAATGATGTTGGACTCGTCCCAAGCCGGAATCATGATCGCGATCGGCTTCTCCGGAGCATCCGCCAATTGCTCGCGCGTAACCGGCTTGATAAATTTGCGCCGAAAGAGTCTTCGATGGATCAGACGCGTATAGTGGACGAGATCCATGAACAGATCATCCAAGCCGCTGATCAGAAAGACGACCACCAGCACGATGAACAGGACGCGGAAAGCATACCATGTAACAAAACCTAAATCAAAGGCTTCCATGGCCCCTCCTCTGCCTTGGGACCGCTTGCGGAGTTACCTCCAGGTAGCTTTCCAGCGCACGCAGATGTCGTTCGGTCGCCTTGCCGTCGCCATACGGATTATGCGCACGCGCCATGCGCTCGTAGAGCGCGCCGTCCGTCAACAACGCGGTGACCCCCTGCGCAATGGACTCCTGCTGCGTACCGACCAAACGAACCGTGCCCGCCTCCACCGCTTCGGGGCGTTCCGTGGTGTCCCGCAGCACCAGCACGGGCTTACCCAGGCTCGGCGCCTCCTCCTGCACCCCGCCCGAATCCGTGAGGATAAGATGCGAACGGTTCATTAGCCCCACAAACGGCAAATAATCCAGTGGTTCGATCAGATGGATGTTCGAGGTCGGCGTATTGTGACCGCGCAACAATCGGTCGACGGGCTCCCGCACGCGCGGGTTCAGATGCACCGGATACACAAAATGCACGTCCGGGAAAGCGTCCGCCAACCGGGCGATGGCGCGACAAATGGCCTCAAATCCCTCGCCAAAATTCTCGCGGCGGTGCCCCGTGATCAGGACCATCCGCGGCAGGCGTTCGCCGCCGGCGCCGGCCGAAAGCGGTTGCAGTGCGTCCGGCAACTCCGCGATACGGGGCGGGTGGGTCTTGATTTTGTCCAAGGCGAGAAACAGAGCGTCGATGACCGTATTGCCCGTCACCACGATCCGCTCGTCCGGAATGTGCTCACGCAACAGATTCTTTCGGCTCGTTTGGGTCGGCGCGAAATGCAGCCGGGTCAAACAGGAAGCCAACACGCGGTTCGCCTCTTCCGGCCACGGCGATTGCAGGTTACCCGTGCGCAAGCCGGCCTCCACGTGCCCTACGGGAATGTGCTTATAAAACGCCGCCAACGCGGCGCTGAGCACGGTCGTCGTATCGCCTTGCACCAGCACCATGTCCGGCTGGGCCGTTTCCAGGTAGGCGGTAATGGCGGTCAAGGCGCGCGCGGTCAGATCGGACAGCGACTGGTTCGCTTGCATCAAGTTCAGATCTACTTCGGGGGTGATGCCGAAGACGGCGCACACCTGATCCAACATCTGCCGGTGTTGTGCGGTCACGCAGACCTCGCAGTCGAATCCCGGATGTTCCTTCAGGGCCAGGATCAGCGGCGCCAACTTGATGGCTTCCGGCCGGGTTCCGAATATGACCGCTATCTTCTTGATCGGGTTCAAGGGGAGTCCTCCACGCTATGCAGGGACATCCAGTTCCCGACCTGTTCAATTTCGTCCTGGCAACGCACCAGCGCGTCCACCACGTCCGGATCAAATTGGGTCCCTTTGTGATTCAGAATTTCCTGCAGGGCATCCTCGGCCCCCACACTTTTCGAATACGGACGTTCCGCACGCATGGCGTCGTACGCGTCGGCGACCGCAAAGATCCGGGCTCCGAGACAGATATCCTCCCCTTTCAGTCCGCGGGGATACCCGTTCCCGTCGTAAAACTCCTGGTGGGACAAGACAATTTCGGAGGCGTCTTTCAGGTCGGGGTTGTTTCGGATCATGTCATAGCCGATTTGCGGATGACGTCGAATGATCGCCCGCTCCTCCTCGTTCAGCGGGCCGGGCTTCAGGAGGACGGCATCCGGAATGGCGATCTTTCCGATGTCGTGCAGCAGCGCGCCGGTTTCAATCACCTCGACATCCTCCGGAGCCACGTCCAATTCACGCGCCAGGATATGACTCATGCGCGCCACCCGCTTGCTGTGTTCGCCCGTCTTCCGTTCGCGCGCGTCGAGCATGGCGGCCAATGACTCCAACGTGAACTGGAAGGACAGCTGCAGCCGTTCCAAGGCACGCGTGTGTGCGGCGCTCTTCTCGCGCACCATGTTTTCCAAGTGGGTCTGGTAACGCCGATTTTCGATCAGCAAGCGACGATACGTGATGGCACGCTTCAAGGCGGCCATAACTTGAGCGGCCGAAAACGGTTTCTGCACATAATCGTAAGCGCCGGACCGCAGTGATTCCACCGCGCTTTCCACGGTCACTTGGCCGGTGATGACAATACAAATGGCCGCATCATCGATCGCCTTCATTTGCTGCATCAGATCCAGCCCGCTATCCATGCCCAGATTCAGATCAACCAGCGCGGCATCGATGCGTCCGCGATCCGCTTCCAGCACGTCGAGCGCCGCCGCCGCCGATTCCACACATTGAACTTCGTATCCGCCACGCGACAGGAGACGATCCAGCAGCTTGCGGATCGCCAGATCATCATCTACCACCAGGATCCGCCCGAGCGCGGAGGAGGAGCCCGCTACGGAGGAAGGGCTCTCTCCGGTGACGGCGCCGGTCGTCGGCAGCGGATCCTCGGCCCTGCATACCCGGTTACGGCCGAGTTGCTTGGCCCGATATACCGCCTTGTCCGCGCGCGCGAGGAAGCGTTCCGGAGTTTGATCGCGAGACGGGGTAACCGTGGCCGTACCGATGGAAATGCTCATGTGTAGATCATGCGCGCCCTTACAGAAAACCCGCGAGCGAAAGGATTCCAGCATGCGCTCGGCGATCATTAGCGTTTCATCCTCTTCGGACCAAGGGAGAATCACCGTCATCTCATCGCCGCCAAACCGACACACCACATCCGAATCTCGGACACTTTCCTGAATAAGCGTGGCACATTCGATAAGGATGCGGTCTCCTGCCATATGTCCGTAGGTGTCATTCAACGTCTTGAAGTGATCAATATCGATCACCAACAAGCCCATCGGGAACGGATGTCGCAGGGAAAGGTTCCACAACCGATTCAATTCCTCCTCGAACCCCCGTCGATTCATCAGCCCGGTCAACGCATCACGCAACGCCATATTGCGTAATTGATTGGTCAACGCCACGCGTTCCGCTTCCGCGTTCTTGAACTCGGTGATATCGGTAATCAAGCCGTCATATCCGATCAGGCGCCCCGCTTCGTCATGTCGCGCCACGGACGTGTTCTTCAACCAGCGTTCGCTCCCGTCACGATGAATAATCCGGTGTTCGATCACGACGGTCGACGCGCCATCCGTCAGTTCCTTCACCTGATTCAGGACCTGCGACGCATCGTCCGGATGAATCATTCTGCGCCATAGCTCGGTATCTTCCGCGTATTCCTTTGCCGTGTATCCGGTCACCTGTTCACAACCGGGATAGTTGACAGCATCGACCACCATGCCATTCTCCAACGCCACGGAGAATACAAACCCGTTCGTCGCGCGCACCAGTCGTTCATAGCGGGCCTGCGCTTCATGCAACTCCTCCGTCAGTTCCTGCATCTGACGAAGCGAATTCTGTAACAGCTCTTTCCTCCGCTTCAGTCTCGCATTGGTCCGAAACCGCGATTCTTCCGCCAGCTTGCGTTGCGTGATGTCCCGACTGGCAATCAGGAGGCCCACGCGCCCGCTGCTTTCATCCGGCAACGCCCGTGCAGCGGACTCCAACCAGATGTACTGACCGTTTTTGTGCCGGAACCGGGTCTCTATTTGCCCGCTTCTGCCGTTGAGCGCATTGTCGAAAGACCTTTCGTGCGGCTCGCGCTGATCCTCCGCGATGAACTTGAAGACGGAATGGCCCTTCAACTCCTCCGGCGTATAACCCAAGACGTGCTCGCTGGACGGGGTCACATAGCGATAGCAAGCATCGCTATCCAGAATGGCCACCACATCGGACATGTTCTCCGTGATCTGCGTGTAGAGTCGATGCTGTACACGAAGGCTTTCCTCCAGATCATGTTCCCTCGTGAAATCGACGCTGAGCTTGACAAAGTATTCGATCTCTCCGCGCTCATTTCGGATGGGCGATATCGTCGCTTGCTCCCAATAGAATTCGCCGTCCTTTCTCCGGTTATGAAATTCACCGATCCACTCCTCGCCACCCAACAGCGTTTCCCACAGCGCCTGATAACGCGCTCTGGACAGTTGACCCGACTTGAGGATTCGTGTGTGCTGCCCGACCACCTCCTCGAAGGAGTAGCCGGTCACGTCGGTGAAACGTTGATTCACATAGACGAAGTTACCATCCAGATCGACCAAAGATACGGCCGCCGGACTCTGCTCCAAGGCCTTGAATAAGACAGCTTGGCCGACAGGAGTATCGAAAGTTATTTTTGGATTATTTGTATCAGGTTTCGCCACCACAGCCCTCGCAGGATACGCAATGTAAGACTGAAAGCCCTGCATGCCACAGAAAAAGAGAAGTAAGAGCATAGCAGGCTAGCACTATTCCCCATTGCCCGTCAAGCAAAAGGGTTACTTCAGATAGACCCGCATTGCTGAAATCTCGAAAAGGCCATGGGGGCCAATCTTGACAAAAGGCTGACCAATAAGCGATGATTCTCGCATGCAGAATATCCATGAGATTCGGCACCCGCTGGTACAGCATCATCTGGTCCAACTGCGAGACAAGCGGACCACACCTGAGACTTTTCGTCACATCGTTCACCGACTTTCCATGCTTTTGAGCTATGAAGCGTGCAAAGACCTGGAAATCGTTCCTGCGGAGGTGGAAACGCCACTGGGCACTGCAAAAGGCGGCCAATTACGGCAACGCATCGCGCTTGTGCCCATCCTGCGCGCCGGTCTCGGCATGGTCGAACCCGTGCTCGACCTTATCCCCGTCGCCCAGGTCTGGCATCTCGGCTTCTATCGCGACGAGAAAACACACAAACCCGTCGAATACTACAAGAAACTGCCGCATTCCGAGCCGGTTGACCTGGCGATGGTCCTCGACCCGATGCTTGCCACCGGAGGTTCAGCCGTGGCCGCCTTGAAGGCGGTCTACGAATGGGGCGCGAAAGAGGTAAACCTGCTCGCCATGATCGCCGCGCCGGAAGGCATACGAAAAGTACACGACCGGTTTCCCGACACGAAGATCTATGTGTGCGCCATAGATAAAGGGCTCAACGAAGAGGCCTTCATCGTTCCGGGTCTCGGCGATGCGGGCGACCGCATCTT
>SKXR01000221.1 GCA_007128275.1 Kiritimatiellia bacterium | reverse complement strand
GAATGGACGTATCCCGTCGTCTATTACGCCCAGCTTTCCGAACGGCAACGGCAATACGGCATGTTCAGCACGGCCCTGATCGCGAAACGGCTGTTGGAATTGACGGAGTAATACCGATCACCAATATGTATCGGTACATAATCAACCCACCCCCCGTTTTCCGCATTTCCCCTCCTGGGAGGGGTGGCCGAAGACCGGGGTGGGTAGGACATTATACGGAAAAGAATTAGGCATTGGTATAAGCCGCGAAACGACGCGTACCATCCGCCGATGAGGTGGACTGAATCCATTATATGCTTGCCTGACCGTCTTAACTATAGAGAATATCGCGCCTTGCCCCCACACGGGGCTCATAAAAAGGAATATACCAATGACGACAAAAAAGGCCCCTTGGATCACGTACCGCCCCGAACTGAAAGTGCTCGACTGCACCATTCGCGACGGCGGCCTGGTCAACGATTCTCAGTTCACCGATGACGAAGTCAAAGCCGTGTATGAAACCTGCGTGGAAGCCGGCTTGGATTACATGGAAATCGGTTACATGAACTCCACCGAGGCCTTTCCAAAAGACCAGTACGGACCGTGGCGTCACTCCGCCGAAGAGGATCTGCGCCGGGTGGTGGGCGATCACACGGCAAAGAAGACCGGACTCAAACTGTGCGCCATGCTCGATGCCGGCGGCAAGAGCGACTGGGAAAAACAGCCTCTGCCCCGCAAGGACAGTGTGTTGGACATGTTACGCATCGCCTGCTACGCGTCGCAGATCGCGGAAGCCACGGAAATGCTGCACCACGCGCACGAACTCGGGTACGAGACCTGCCTCAACATCATGGCCATATCCACCGTAAAAGAAATGGAAATCGATCAAGTGCTGGAGATCGCAAAAGACACACCGGCCGAAGTCGTCGTGGTCGTGGACAGCAACGGCAACCTGTACCGGGAACAGGTGGATTTCCTCGTGAAAAAATACATGAAGGCGCTGGAAGGCACCGGCAAAGAGGTCGGCATGCACGCGCACAACAACCTGCAGCTGGCCTTCGCCAACACCATCGAAGCGATTATTCTCGGCTGCAACCGCGTCGATTCCACGATGATGGGATTGGGCCGCGGCGCGGGAAATTGTCCCACGGAACTCCTGCTGGGTTTTCTAAAAAATCCGAAATTCAAGCTGCGGCCCGTCCTGAAAACGATCCAGGAAACGATCCTGCCGATGAAACAAAAGATCGATTGGGGACCGTCCATCCCCTACCAAATCACCGGCCAACTCAACGCGCATCCGCGCTACGCCATCGCTTGCCGCGACGGCGACACCCCCGACGATTACGTCGCGTTCTACGACCAGATGATGTCGGAAGAGTAGGAAGTTGAATGTAAGAAGTGAGAAGTGAGAAGTAGGAAGAATGCGACTTCTTGCCTCTCACCTCTCACTTCTTACCTCTCACTTCTTACTTCTCACACTTCACGCGTTTCCAGACAATCACCGCCGGGATGATCATCAACAGCGACAGCAACTGTCCCTGCGTCAACCAACCCCAATAGACGATCTCCGGCACGCGGAAGAACTCCACGGAGATCCGGCCCACCGCGTAGACCGCCAGGAAAATCGCGCTGAGTCGTCCGTCAACGGCCGTCCATGTGGAACGCCGCAGCCACAGCATAAGGCCGAACACCAATAGGCCTTCCGCCAACGCCGCATACAGTTGCGACGGATGGCGCGGATGAAGAAGACCCGCTTCGAAAAGCCGGACGGCCTCTTCGCGCAAGCCCGGTTGCGAGGGGTACAGGCCCGCTTCCTGCGGAAAGAGCACCGCCCACCGCACCGAGGTCACCCGTCCCCAGAGTTCCCCGTTGATGAAATTGGCCACACGCCCGAAAAATATCCCGATCGGCCCCGCGCAAACCAACGCATCGGTCACATGGAGAAACGGAATGCGCCGCGAACGCGCAAACAGATACACGGCCAGCGCCAGGCCGATCATGCCCCCATGGCTGGCCATGCCGCCCTGCCAAACCCGGAACAACAGCCACGGGTCTTCCCGCCATTGAGGAAAATCGTAGAGCAACACGAAACCCAGCCGCCCGCCGAGCATCACGCCGACCACCGCGTAGAAGATCAGCGTCTGCACCTCTTCCGCCGGGATGCGAAACCACCCCTCTTTCGACCAGCGACTCAGTAACAGGAACCCGACCACAAACCCCGCCACATAGGACAAGCCATACCAACGCACGGCGATCGGCCCCCATAGCTGAACCAGAATGGGATCGATGTTGTGAATATAGAATCCGGGATCCATGACCTCAGCATGAGACAGTCGCAACGCCCCCCGCAACCGAAAAGTGGCGGCCCGGATCCGCTTTGCTTTTTCCCAGCGATCGCGTAGGGTGCTGCACTTGCATCATGAAAACACCGTCGGCCATTATGATTTGCTATCTGCTCCTCATGGGGGCTGTTTTCGCCGAACCCGCCGAGCCCGGCCTCTACGCCGAATTCAACACCTCCATGGGTTCCTTCACCGCGCTCTTGGAATACGAAAAGGCGCCCCGCACCGTCGCCAATTTCGTTACGCTGGCGGAAGGCACGCGCGAGTGGATGGATTTACAGCGATCCTTCATACGCACCGAACCCTTCTACAACGGGATCACTTTTCATCGAGTCATCAACGGATTCATGAATCAGACAGGCTCCCCGAACGGACGCGGAAACGACGGACCGGGCTATCGTTTTGCCGACGAGTTTCATCCCGACCTGCGCCATGACCGCCCGGGCATCCTTTCCATGGCCAACTCCGGCGCGGACTCCAACGGCAGTCAGTTCTTTATCACGGTTGGTCCCACATCCCACCTCGACGACAAGCACACGGTCTTCGGCCACATTACGGCAGGCATGCCCGTGGTGAGCAACATCAACCAGGTGGCCACGGACCATAATGATCGCCCGATTACGCCCGTTGTCATTAACCACATCGAAATTCTGCGCGAAGGCGAATCGGCGGAGACGTTTGACCCGTCCTCCTACAATTTGCCGACGGTCGGACACACCCGTTCTGCGCTGACAAGAGACGCGGGAAATTACTTCGTCACATGGGAACAGGAACCCAATCGGGGATACTGGGTACTCGCCTCGCTCGATCTCGTGCAAGACGCAAGCTGGTCGATCTATGCCGCCGGCATCGGATCGCAGGTGGGCTTCACGCACCTCACAACGAATGCCGCTTTCCCCGCGGTTTTCTTCAGTGTGACCGATTACTCGCTGGACGCCCCGTGATTTCGGTTTGCGTTCTCCGCCGGAATCAGTAGTCTACCGAAACAGACAGGAAAGGATCAGTACATGAAAACCACCATTTTGAGCGGCTTGTTGGCCGGGGCATTTCTTTGGACCGCGCCGTTCGCGGAAGGACGCGTGG
>SKXR01000244.1 GCA_007128275.1 Kiritimatiellia bacterium | reverse complement strand
GTATTAGCAAGCCGTTCCTCGGTCTCCGCCCAGGAGGGGCAATGTTCTTTCTTGTGGTCGAGCATTGGGCGGCGCAGAGCACCGCCCTACGACGTGTTATCAAGTGTGCTCTTTCGTAGGACGGTCCTCTGGGCCGTCCACTCGTATTAGCAAGCCGTTCCTCGGTCTCCGCCTTGGCCCGGGTGGGGTAGACACTCTGTCGTAAAGCATGGGTGTCAGTCCAGCGGGATGCGGTCTTTGTTGGACGCGAGCCAGGCGTCCAGGTCTTGCAGTTCCTGGTTCAACGCGCGCGCCACTTCGACATTGCGGGCGGCACAGAAATCATCGCTGAAGTCGCGGTTGAACTGGAACATATTGCCGAGATCGTCGGCGCCGGGGAATCCGAAACCGCGATAGACTTCGGGCTCCACGGCGTTGTAGGCGACTTCCACACCCAGCGCGCGGCTGAGACCCGCCGCCAGTTCTTCGCCGGTCAGATGTTCTCCGGCGATGCCGACCGTTTGGTCAATGTGCTTTGCGCCTTCTTTGAAAATGCCGTATGCGCATTTGCCGATATCTTCGACGGCGATCCACGGCAGTTTCTGATCGCCCATGGGAAGAGTTACGGCGTATTTCCCGTCGTCCGATTTCTTGGGACCCATGCCGAAATAGATCATGTTCTCGAAATAGGCGGATGTCAGCAGGAACGTGGTCGGAACCCCGAGATCGCGGAACGCCTGGTCGGCTTCGCCTTTGCCGTCGAAGTGCGGGACCTTGTATTTTTCCATCAGGGTGGGCATCCGGTCGTCGTCGAGCGGGATGAACTTGCGCGTATCTTCCAGCGTGGACCAGATGACGTGCTGTAGCCCCGCGTCTTTCGCGGCCTGCGCCATGGCGCCGGCCTGCGCGACTTCTTTTTCCGGCGAGAAATGTTCCCAGAACGCCGTGACGCAGAACGCCCCATGGGCGCCGTCAAACGCCTGCCGGATGCTCGCCGGATTGTCCATATCCGCGGCCACGACGTCGGCGCCGGCATCGGCGAGGGCTTTGGCGTTGTCGGATTGAGGATTGCGGGTCAATGCGCGTACGCTGAATTCGGATGTGGCGTCGCCCAAGATGGCGCGGACAAGTCCGCCTCCCTGCGCCCCGGTAGCCCCTACGACGGCAATGATCTTCTTCTCACTCATCGTTATCCTCCCATTGGATGATGTGTTGTCTCGGTATGCCCGCGCGATCGCCGGTTCCTCGTTCCGGCGTACGGGCAAAGGAAATCAGCCGGCCTGCTTTTGCAGTACGATCGTGCCGTTGGTCCCGCCGAAACCGAAGCTGTTGGACATGACTGTGTGCAGTTCCACCTGATCCTTGCGCTCGCGCACGATGGGGAATCCTTTCGCCTCCGGATCGAGGGTCTCGATATTGGCGGATGCCGCTATAAAGCCGTGCTTCATCATGATGAGACTGTAAATTACTTCATGCACGCCGGCTGCGCCGAGCGAGTGGCCGGAAAGGGATTTGGTGGATGCGACGTCCGGCATGGTATCCCCAAAGACGCTGCGTATGGCTTTCAGCTCGGTAATGTCGCCCACCGGCGTGGCGGTGCCGTGCGCGTTGATATATTGCACCGGCTCCTTCACATGTTCCATGGCCAAGCGCATACAGCGGGCCGCGCCTTCTCCCGAGGGGGCTACCATGTTTTCGCCGTCGGACGCCGCGGCGTAGCCCACGATTTCGGCGAGAATGGGAGCGCCGCGTTTGAGCGCATGTTCAAGTTCTTCCACCACCACCACACCGCCGCCGCCGGCGATGACGAAGCCGTCCCGGTTCTGGTCGTAGGGCCGGGACGCCTTTTCCGGGGTTGCGTTGTATTTGGTGGAAAGCGCGCCCATGGCGTCGAACATCATGGCGAGCGTCCAATGCTCTTCATCGCCGCCGCCTGCGAAGACCACGTCTTGTTTGCCCCATTGGATGAGTTCGGCGGCATTGCCGATGCAATGGAGACTGGTGGCGCAGGCCGAGGTGATGGAGTAATTCACGCCCTTGATCTTGAAAGGGGTTGCCAAACAGGCGGACACGGTACTGCTCATGCATCGGGTGACCATGTAGGGGCCGACCCGTTTCAAGCCTTTTTGGCGAAGGTTGTCGGCGCCTTCGACGACATTCTTGGAGGACGCCCCGCCGGAGCTTACGATCAGGCCGGTTCGCTCGTGCGAGACCAAGTCGGGCGTCAGCCCCGCCTGTTCGATGGCTTGTTGCATGCTGACATAGGTATACGCCGCGGCATCGCCCATGAATCGACGATCCTTGCGGTCGATCAACGGGTCCATGTCGATGATCGGCGCACCGGCCACCTGGCTGCGCAAGCCGTTTTCGGCATAGGCAGGCTGGTACTGGATCCCTGAGCGGCCTTCCCGGAGGGAATCCGCGACTTCCTCTTGATTGTTGCCCAGGCAGGATACCACACCCATGCCTGTAATGACCGCGCGTCTCATATTCTGTTCTTCCTAGAACCCTTCGGTAGACTCAAAAAGGCCCACTTTCAGGTTGTTTGCGTTGTACACTTCTCGGCCGTCTACGGTGACGGAACCATCACTAACACCCAGCACCAATTTACGCGCAATGACCCGCTTGATGTCAATGCGGTATGTCACCAATTTGCTGGTTGGGAGGATCTGGCCGGTGAACTTGACCTCGCCGACACCCAATGCGCGGCCCTTGCCGAGGTGCCCCATCCAGGCCAGATAGAAGCCGGTGATCTGCCACATGGAATCGAGGCCGAGACATCCCGGCATGACCGGATCATCCTGAAAATGGCATTCGAAGAACCAAAGGTCCGGGTGGATATCCAGCTCGGCGACAATCAATCCATTATTGTATTTACCGCCCTTTTCCGTGATCTCGACAACCCGGTCGAACATCAACATATTCGGTTTCGGCAAGCGCGCCGCGTCAGGACCAAACAACTCCCCGCGTCCCGCCGCCAGCACGTCTTCTTTTGAATAGGCATTCTTCTTGGTCATAATCGCCCTTCAAGGGACTTCCTTTTCTTGGCCGCCTGATTTATGTATGTCGAAAGAAGACCAAGTCTGCTTATTTTCCCGACAAACGCAAGAGCAAACTGAAACCGGGGCGGGCGTGATCGTGCCCGGCTAACAGGCCTAATCGGCAGGAAGGAAAGAGGATATGGAAAAGGTCTTATTGGTCTATATGACGGCGGGGGGGCGGAAGGAAGCGGAAGCCATTGGAGAGGCCCTGGTGATGGAGCGATTGGCGGCCTGTGTGAATGTGTTCGACGGGATGACCTCGCTTTATTGGTGGGAAGGCCGGGTCCAGAAGGATCAGGAGACCGTGCTGATTGCAAAGACCCGGGAAGGGCTTTTCCCTGCGCTGAAGGAGAAGGTCTTGTCGTTACACAGCTACGAATGTCCTTG
>SKXR01000054.1 GCA_007128275.1 Kiritimatiellia bacterium | reverse complement strand
GGCAATCGAAGATATTTCAGAATCCTTTGGAGACCCGGTCCGCGTATTTTCCGGTGCGCGTATCGATTCGGACCCGGTCGCCTTGGTTGATGAAAATCGGCACTTGGATTTCATAGCCGTTGTCCAGCTTGGCCGGTTTCATGACATTCGTTGCCGTATCGCCGCGCGCGCCGGGTTCGGTCTCCACGATGGTCTTTTCGATGAAGAACGGCAGACTGACCTCGATGGGCAGGTCATTGTGGAAAAGGATTTCGACTTCCATGTCTTCCACGAGGAAATAGCGTTGTTCGCCCAGCACCTCGGCATCGATCAGGACCTGTTCATAGGAGGCGCTGTCCATGAAGACAAAGTGCTCACCGTCCTGATAGGAATAGATGAGGTCGCGCTGTTCCAGGTTGGGTTTATCGATCTTCTCCACCGCGCGGTAGGTTTTGTCGAGCGTGGAACCATTGATCAGGTTCTTCATTTTGCAACGGTACAAGGCCTGTCCCTTGCCCGGCTTCACAAATTGAAAGTCCGTGATGACGTACGGGGCTCCGTCCACTTCGATTTTGAGTCCTTTACGTAAATCCGATGCCGTGTACATAGCTGCCTTGTTTTAGATGATCGTTGGTATGAAAAGAGTGCGGACTATGCCTGAATTCCCAGCGGGTTGCCAAGAAATTTCCGCGCCGTGACGCCCGAATCCACAGGGGCCATACGTTCTCCAACCTAACGCCGCATGTATGAACCCGTTTCGGGAAAAACCAGTCACCTTGAAGCAAGGTGCGAGTTCTACGAGCCTGTGATGTTGCGTTGAATGGAAATGGAGGCGGTTAGGTTTCCATGCACGTTCCCGGCGTCGCATAGCTCCGCCCTCCAGCAAGAGGGTACCCACCACTTTTTCAATGCGATGCAGAGAATTGAATGATCCTGCCCGAATCCGGCGGTGGTTTGATTTCAGAATCGAATCAGCGTTCCGAAGGCGGAGAACCCCGCGCCGAAGGAGAGCATGACGCCCCACGCGCCCGGGGACGGTGCGTCCTCTCGCAAGAGGCGGTCCCAAACAAACCATACCGAAGGCGACGACATGTTGCCGTATTCTTCAAACACGGCATACGAGTGACGCAACGCCTGCGCGGTCAGGCCCAGTTTCTTCCCGAAGCGCGACAACACTTGCGTGCCGCCCGGATGCACGATCCAGTGCGAGACCGCGTCTCTTGCGAGATCATGCCGTTGCAGCAAGCGGTCGATCACCCGTTCCGCCGCCTCTGCGCCTAACGCCGGCACTCTCGGGCTCAAGACGTTGCGCAGCCGATGCTGTTCCGTGCGGTACCGTAACATCTCCCGGTGTTCGGGCTGTACCAGCGACTCAACATCCACGATGGCCGGACCGGGTCGGGTCGCGCCCCGCTGCAAGACCAGCGCTGCGGCGCCGTCGCCGAAGATGGCGTTGCTGACGATCACGCCCGGATCCGGGTCCATGAACAGCGTGGCCGTGCACATCTCGACCGCCACGCAAAGTGCGGTTTGATTGTCGTTCCACTGCAATAGACCCGATGCGGCCTGCATGTTTGGAATGGCCGATCCACAGCCCATGCCCATCACGTCGAGTGTGTGCACGTTATCCCGGAGCCCGAGATCTTCCACCAGATACGAGGTCAGTCCGGGGCAAAGGTAGCCGGTGCAGGTGTTCACCACGAGCACGTCCACGTCAGCCGCCGAAAGCGCGGCGCGATCAAGCGCCTGTTGCGCGGCGGCGCGAGCCGTGGACCGGGCAAACTTGGTGAAGCGGGCGATGAGCCGGTCCTGATCCGTGTCCGCCGCTTCTTCCGGCGCGTCCATTCCGAGATACCGTCCGCGTATCGGGCCGCGCACCATCAATGTCTCGTAGAGGGCCCGCTCCTTTTCCGTGAGCGAGAAGAGAGCGCAGAGCGATTCGAATGCCTGCGCTTGAGGCATATAGAGCGGTGGATTCGCCGTACCCGCGGATTGGATGGTTACCTTCGTCAAAAAGTCCCTCCCGTCAAAACTCATACTTGATTCAGTGCGCCGGCCTGTTACATTCCCTGAATCCCGATTGCCGGATGGTGTAATGGTAGCACAGCAGACTCTGAATCTGCTTGTCTAGGTTCGAATCCTAGTCCGGCAACCAGTTCAATGAAACCGCAGGGACTTGTCGGTCACGGATAGATGTTCCGTTCCCCCGTATATCCGACGCCAATCGCCGGTTGTGCCCGTCCATCCGGTCAGGCCGCACATCTCAAAGCATACCCCGTCCATGTCCCCCGTTAAGCCCCGGGCCATGCCGCCCACGGACGCGCCGTGCCCGACCCACAGGGCGCAGGACCAGTCATCCGCCAGCAGGGTGTCTACGGCCTTTTGGCATCGCGCGTCCAGTTCGCCGGACTCTTCGTCTTCCGGAAAGTGGGGGCGCACGCGCGGGCGATAGGCCGGATCGATGGAAGGGAATTGCTGTTTCAAGATTTTCGGCGGGATAAAGTCCGGTTCACGGGGAAACCATTCCGCCTTCAGCACCTCGCCCAAGCCGTGTTCGATGCATACCGGTACATCGCATGCTTCGGCGATGATGGCGGCCGTTTCCACCGTGCGTAGGAAGGGGGAGCAATAGATCCGATCGAGTCCCTTGTCGCGAAGAAACAAACCCGTCTCACCGGCTTGCAGGCGTCCGGAAGCGGACAACGGCGGATCGTGGGGGCGTTCCGCCGTGGCCTGCCAATCGTCCTGCTCGAAATCCTGGCGCATCCCGTGCCGGACAAGCCAAACGGTGCGTATTGAATGAGGCGCAGTCATCATCGCCTAATCTACCCCATTTCCCGGTTTTACCAACGGGAAGAGCCGCTCGACGCGGAAGCTGTTCGGCGTTTTCCCGATCCGCCGAATGAGCCGCCTTTGCGGGCGTTGTTGCTCGCACTATGGCGACGACCAAAACGACCGGAACCCGGTCGGGGCGTCGTGCGGCGCGGCCGCATGGCGCCGCGCGGTTCAGGCCGCGCTTCGGCGCCTCGCGCGCGTTGCGCCGTTTCCGAATGGTATTTGTGCTCAAGCTCCACGGGCACCTCTTTGCGAATGAGCTTGGCAATATCGCGTAGGCCTTCGCGTTCGCGGGCACAACAGAAGGAGACGGCGTCGCCCTCCATGCCGGCGCGGGCGGTGCGTCCGATGCGATGGATATAGGTTTCCGGTTCTTCGGGGAGATCGTAGTTCACCACATGCGTGATGCCGTCCACGTCCAGGCCGCGCGCGGCAATGTCGGTGGCCACGAGGGCGCGGACCTTGCCTACGCGAAATCCCTGCAACGCCGCCGTGCGCACGGATTGCGATTTGTTGCCGTGAATGGCGCAGGCGGTAATGCCGGCGCTCGCCAGCTTCTTGACCACCTTGTCCGCGCCGTGCTTGGTGCGGGTGAATACCAGCACTTTGTCCATGCGATGTTCCGAAATCAAATCGATCAACAGGGAGTCCTTGTCTTCCCGGTCCACGAACATCATCTTTTGCGCGATCCGTTCCACGGTCGGTTTGCCGGGGTCGATCGTGATCTGTACGGGGTCGTTTAGCAGGACCTTCGCCAGATCGGCCACGACGGCGGGCATGGTCGCCGAGAAAAAGAGCGAATGTCGTTTCTTGGGCAGCTTGGCGATGACCCTGCGCACGGCCGGGATGAAGCCCATATCGAGCATGCGATCGGCCTCGTCGAGAATGAACAGTTCGATCCGGTCGAGCCGGATGTGGCCCTGTTCCATGAGGTCGAGCAGGCGTCCCGGCGTGGCGACGGCCACATCGACTCCGCGGTGCAGCGCCCGTACTTGCGGATGCTGGCCGACGCCGCCGAAAATCACCGTATGGCTTATTTTCAGGTGGCGTCCGTAGGTCTTGATGCTGTCGCCGATTTGCGCCGCCAATTCGCGTGTCGGGGTCAGGATGAGCGCGCGCGGTTTCCCGCTTTCGGCTCTCCTTTTCGTCTGGGTCAACTCCTGCAGTAGCGGGAGGGTAAAGGCGGCGGTCTTGCCGGTGCCGGTCTGGGCGCAACCAAGCAGGTCGCGGCCTTCCAGCAGATGCGGAATCGCCTGTTCCTGAATCGGGGTGGGGAGGGTGTAGCCTTCTTCGGCCACAGCCCGTTGGAGCGGCTCAATAAGGGCCGCGAACACGTTCTCTGTTTTCATTACTCTTCTTTTCCGTCCGGAATTATTCAACGATCTCTGCCTGCCGGACGTGTAGGAAAAGAAAACACTGCGAGGTTCGCAGCGATAAGCCCGGGTTTCCGGGTCACTGAGAGGGGACTATCCTGCATGTTCGGTCCCCTGTCAACTGGAAAACCGGAAATTTATCCCACTATAGGGTTGACCTCAGTTGGTTATATGTAACGATTATAAGAATTCGTCGGATTCACAATCGTCTGTGCGTTAACCCAACCGGGCAGTGAATCCACTCTTTCGCCTTGGCCGCAAGTGTCGGGGCGATGTCATTAAACCACGAAAGGAGACATTGCAATGATGTCGAACAAACAACGCCGATTCGCCGGTTTGTGTGCGGCGATTGCGCTGCTCAGCCTTGTGCATGCCCCTCACGCTACCGCGATCGGCACGGAAATCGGACCCCTCACTCTCGGCGGCGCGATGCGCGCCAATTATGTGTTGGGCGATTATGAGAAGGACGGTTCCGGCGCTCCGCAACGCGGCGGCCACGGTGGCGACTTCGAGCTCGATACCTTCCGGATCAACCTGGATCTGGCACAGGACGCGTGGTTGGGCAAAGCGGAATACCGCTGGTATCCCGGCTATAACTTCCTGCACACCGGTTGGGTGGGCTATGAAGACGAAGACGTTGGACGCGTTGAGGTGGGGCTGAACAGGACCCCGTTCGGCGTGGGCCCGTACGGTCCGGCGAACAGCTGGTTTTTTGATCAGCACTATTACGTCGGCTTGTCCGATGCCATGCGCGTCGGCGTCAAATACACCCGCACGATGGATCAGTTGACGGTCGATCTCGGCTATTATCTTCAGGATATGCCCAACGGTCGCGGTGCATCCGACGAAAGTGCGCGTTATACCTACGCCATTGTTCCCGAAGATGTCGGGGATATACCGGGCGCCTACGAAATGGAACATCAATTGAACGCCCGCGCCATCTATTCCGTGGAGCAGATCGCCACCGATCTCGGCGTGTCGGCGCAATGGTCGCAATTGAACGCCCAGGACGATCGCGCGTCGAACTCCGATGCGTACGCGTTCAGCGTGCATTCCAAGAGCACCTGGGGCGCCTTTGGCCTCATGCTGCAGCTGACGACCTACAAGTACGACGCCGATTACAACGTGAACGAAGAGGGCGTTCGGCCCACGAACGACCTGATCGTTATGGGCGCGTATGACTTCGCCTGGCCGGTGGCCAGCGAGGGCATTATTCCGTCCGTGGCCGTGTCCTACACCATTACGCCGCGCACGGATTGGATCGATTCCATTACGTTCTACAACGACTACAGCGTCATCGTGAAAGACGGCCAAATCAACGGAACGGACTTCAACGACAGCCATTTGAATGTCACCGGGATGGCCATTGCCAAGGACGGTTGGTACATCTACGTCGATTACGCCCTTTCCAGCGGCAACTACTTCGTGGGTAACCGCGATGACAGCTATGACTTCGGCGAGGACGGACAGTTCGCGAATGCGTCCGTCGGCGATTTCGGAGCGAACCAGAACGACAAATGGAACGGCCGGTTTAACATCAACTTCGGCTACTACTTCTAAGTGTCGGACGGGACGAACAGTATGTCGGATACCCAAGCGGTAATTGAGGTCCGGGCTCTGTACAAGATCTTTGGAGCCCGGGCTTCCGATGCCCGGAAGATGATGGACAAAGGGGTTGCCCGGTCTGAGATCCTGAAAAAGACCGGGTGCACCCCTGCCGTCGTGGACGCCACGTTTTCCATCGCCAAACGCGAAACGTTTGTGATCATGGGCTTGTCCGGGAGCGGGAAATCGACGCTCTTGCGGCTGCTGAACCGGCTGATTGAGCCGACGTCCGGCGAGGTGTTCGTGGATGGAGAAGATATTTCCCATCTGGGGACGACCGATCTGAGGGCGATACGCCGCAAGAAATTCTCCATGGTCTTCCAGCATTTCGGCCTGTTGCCGCATCGGAACGTGCTGGAAAACATCGGTTTCGGCTTGGAAGTGCAAGGCGTCGACGAAGAAACGCGTCGCATGAAGGCGATGGAAGCGGTTCAGGTCGTCGGCTTGGACGGATACGAGTCCAGCGCCGTTCACGAGTTAAGCGGCGGTATGCAGCAACGCGTGGGGCTCGCCCGCGCGTTGGCGACCGATCCGGAAATCCTGTTGATGGACGAAGCGTTTAGCGCACTGGACCCGTTGATTCGCACCCAGATGCAGGACGAACTCATCGAGTTGCAGGCGCGGTTGCACAAGACGGTGGTCTTCATCACCCACGATCTGGATGAAGCCCTCAAGTTGGGGGATCGCATCGCGATCATGAAAGACGGGGTCATTGACCAGGTCGGCACGCCGGAAGCCATTCTCACGGAGCCGGCCACGGATTATGTGCGCGCTTTCGTGGAGAACGTGGACCGCAGCAAAGTGCTGACCGCAAGCAGCGTGATGAAGAGAACCCCGACGGTATCCACCCACAAGGACGGCCCGCATCAGGCGGTCCGCACCATGGAACACGAAGATCACTCTTCGGTTTTTGTCGTCGACCAGGACCGCAAGTTTCTCGGAGTGGTCACGCTCGACGATGCCCTGAAAGAATCAAAGAAAGGGGGGCGTTCGCTGGAAGCGATTCTCCGGCGCGATGTCCCGACCGTCGGGTTAGCGGCGTATCTGCGGGAAGTTGTCCCTTTGGCCAGTGAAACGAATCTGCCGATTCCCGTCGTCAAGGAGGACGGGGTGCTGGCCGGGATCGTCACGCGGGCCGCGCTCTTGTCGGCGCTCTCGAGTGAAGGAGACGAGTCCGGATGACCTTTCATATTGGTCCCTATTTTGAAACGTTCATCAACTGGATGCGCACGACGTTTTCCGGGTTCTTCGATGCCCTTGGCGCGCTGTTGGATTTCAGCATCACGACGTTCGAGAACGTGTTCGGCTATGCGCATCCGTTTGCGATGATTCTTATCATGTCCTTTCTGGCGTGGTGGCTCTGCGGATGGAAGAAATGGGGGTTGGCCGTTTTCTCCCTGCTGGGGTTCACGCTGATTTATCTGATGGAGCTCTGGTCGCACACCATGCTGACGTTGGCGCTGGTCATGGCGTCCACCTTGCTGGCCCTGTTGATCGGCGTGCCGGTCGGCATTTACGCCGGTCGCAGTGAACGGGCCGAAAGAGTCGTGCGCCCGATTCTGGATTTCATGCAGACCATGCCCGCGTTCGTGTATCTCATTCCCGCCGTGTTGATTTTCTCGCTCGGGAAAGTGCCCGGCGCCATGGCCACGGTCATTTTTGCCATGCCGCCCTGTGTGCGCCTGACCACACTCGGCCTGCGCCAGGTGCCGAAAGATGTGCTCGAGGCCTCGGAAGCGTTCGGGGCCACCCCGTACCAACAACTCGTCAAGGTGCAACTGCCCATGGCGTTACCCAGCATTCTGGCGGGCGTGAATCAGACGATCATGCTGGCCCTTTCCATGGTCGTGATCGCCGCCATGATTGGCGCCGGCGGATTGGGCGGACAGGTGTTGCGCGGCATCACCCAACTTCGTATCGGACTCGGATTTGAAAGCGGCATCGCCATTGTTATATTGGCTATGTACCTCGATAGAATCACCCATGCACTCGGTTCAAGGAGTGCGCGCATGCAGAAAAAGGGCTGACCCGGTGAACGGGCGGTCTGCAAAAAGAAGGAGAGAACAATGAAGAACACAATCAGCAAATGGCTCGGCGGGCTGAGTCTCGCCGTCGTCGGCGTCCTGTTGGTCGCCGCTTGCGGGCAGCAACCCGTTGACGAAGGGAAAGGCACCATCAAATTGGCCTATGTCAACTGGGCCGAAGGCGTGGCCGTAACCCATCTGGTGTCGGTGCTGCTCGAAGACATGGATTACCGGGTGGAAGCCACGATGGCTGACGTCGCCCCGATCTATACCTCCGTCGCCGAAGGCGATCAGGATATCATGATCGAGACTTGGCTGCCCGTCACCCACGCCTCGTACTACGAACAGTACGGTGACCGCGTCGAATTGATCAGTACGTGGTTCGAAAACGCGCGCATCGGGTTGGTCGTGCCGTCGTATGTCACCATTGACAGCATCGCAGAGCTGAACGAGGCGCGTGATCGCTTCAACGGGATCATTACCGGCATCGATTCCGGCGCCGGCATCATGAGCACCACCGACACCGCGATCGATGAGTACGGCCTCGACTTCGAGCTGATGGCTTCCAGCGGTCCGGCGATGGCTGCGGCCCTGCAGGGTGCGATCGATAACGGGGACTGGATTGTCGTCACGGGTTGGGCTCCGCACTGGAAGTTCGCCCGCTACGACATCAAGTTCCTGGAAGATCCGCAAGGCGTATACGGGGCCAGCGAGCTGATCCATGCCGCGGCGCGCTTGGGCTTCTCGGATGAATTCCCCGAAGTGACCGCGCTTTTCCAGAACATGCAGTTCGACGGCGAACAGATTGGCACGTTGATGGACGCCATGGACGGTGCGGACGGCGCCGAAGAACGCGCTGCGCGTCAGTGGATCGCCGAAAACCAAGCGCTGGTGGACAGCTGGATGCCGTAACCCGGTAACGGTCAATCCATAACGGGTTAAGCGTCTGGACGTCGTATCGGCGTCCAGGCGCTTTCTCTTTGCCGGCTTCAACGGGCAGGAGGCAGGAACAGATACTCCTGCTGCGTTTCGCTGCGCCGGGCGCTTTGATACTGAACATCCAACATCGAACATTGAACATTTAACGTTCAACGTTGAGCGTTGGATGTTCGACGTTCTTGGAGAACCATGGTTGGTTGGCGGAGAGGGATATTTTGACTCCTTCCGCTTCGCTCGAAATGACCAAGCCTTCGACGGGAAGGGTAGGACAGTATGCCGAGAAGAACTGGGCCTTGGTACAGGGGCCTAGTGTTTCCTAATAGCCTATAGGCTATTGCCCGAAAATGCGTGGGTTCAAGCTTTGGACGCGGTTTCCGCCGAGCCCTTGTCGGGCGGCGGAGACAGCGGAAAGACTTCCGGCGCGTCCGGCAGGGTCTCGAGATAGAGCGACCGGCTCGGGAACGCGAACGAGGTGCCTGCGCCTTCGACGATTTCCTTGATGGTGTAGGCCAGCCGTTCCTTGATTTCCAGCCAGTCGCCCCAGACGATGGTGTTCGTAAAGCAATAGATCATGATGTCGATGGAGCTGTCGTTGAAGGAATCAATGCGGACGAAGGTCGGCACTTCGGTCGGCTTCGCAAACTCCTCGCTCTCATGGATATAACGCTCAATCCCGTCACGAATCTGTTTGAGTTGTTCGAGCGTCGTCCGGTATTCGACACCCACCATCCAGCGGATGCGGCGATGGCTCATTCGAGAGAAATTGGTGACGGCATTGTCCGCAAGGCGGGCGTTGGGCACATAGACCGGCGCGCGGTCAAAACGACGGACGGTGGTGGTACGAAATCCGATTTGCTGGACCGTGCCCTCCACGACGCCGTCCACGCAAATCCAGTCGCCCGCATTGAATCGCCGTTCGCCGATGACAAACAATCCGCCAATAAGGTTCTTGAACAGATCCTGCGCACCGAGCGCCAGCGCTACGCCGAAAAGGCCCAGCCCCGCGATAATCGGACCGACCGCGATCCCCCAGAGCTCGAAAATCGTGGCGGCGCCGAGCGCGATGAAGGCGATCTTTGCCGCTTTGATGATCCATTCGACCATGGCCAGGGTCAGGACGCCTTTTGCCTTGAGCAACACCATCCCCACGGGGGTGGTCATGCGGTGTAAGGCCCAGAACAGTGTGAAGGCGACCAGCGACCGATTTACATTATAAAAGAAGATGCGCGTACCCTCTTCCAGGTCCAGCACACTGGTGGCGAAGAAGACGCCCATGACTATAGGGACAAAGCGGATTGGGTCATACAACGCCGCGACAATGCGGTCGTCCACATCCGTCTTGGTCTTCGCCGCGCCGCGTTTGAGCGCGGCCAACACGAAGCGGGTGAACAGGTTGCGGAGCGCAATGAAGATGGCGAAGATGAACAGCGCCAAGAGGACGTGCGAGATGTCGACGCCGTATACGCCTTCCCGCCAAACGGTGGTAACAAGATCCCAAAAATCTCTGAACGAAGCGATGTCCATATGATCACAAGCAGTTGAAAGAGCGGCGCGGAGCAACAATCGGCAACAACGCGTTCACAATCCGCACCCTGACAAAAAGTATGGGGCGGAGTCAAGCGCGCTGCCACTGCGCCACTGCGTTAGGGGCAATACGTTCTCCAACCTTCTGCGCATTAGCGAGCCTGTTTCGCAGTAAGGCGGCCGCCTTGGAGGGGCGAGTTATACGAGCCCGGAGGCAGGATGGAGCCCGCCTTGATCCTGACCATGCCTATTCCGCATGCCCGGCGTCGCGTAGCTCCGCCCTCCATCGATCGGAGGGATGGCTTGGGAGCAGGGTCAATACGTTCTCCAACCTTCTGCGTATTAGCGAGCCTGTTTCGTATTAAGGCGGCCGCCTTGGAGGGGCGAGTTATACGAGCCCGGAGGCAGGATGGAGCCCGCCATGATCCTGACCATGCCTATTCCACATGCCCGGCGTCGCATAGCTCCGCCCTTGTATCTAGGAGTCGTGTTACACTTTCTGCGTGCTTGGGGAGTCCTGAGCAACCAGGACTCCTCCTCGGGGGCGAGCCCCCGAGGAGGAGTGGCATCGGCGCGATCGTCTCTGCCCTCGGTACGGCATACGCCAGTCCGTTTGGAGCTGGATCAGTCGATGCTTTTCCATGGTCACTCGAACCGTTGCCTGAGCAGAGCCTGAAACTCGTGCTCGTATCACAAGGAGGAGTATAGCCATGAACGAAACGTGCGTCTACATGGGGGTGGATATTTCCAAAGATTCCTTGGATCTTTGGGGAAGTTCCGGGAGACCCGGAAAGTACGTAAACAACAAGACCGGGTGCAGAACCCTGGTCTGCCGACTCAAGAAAATCGAACGCGTCCACGTGACCTGCGAAGCCACCGGGGGATACGAACGAATGTTGGTTGACGCCCTGCAGGCCGCCGGCATCGATGTTTCGCTGGTTAATCCACGGCAGGTGCGTGATTTTGCCCGCGCACAAGGCCGCTTGGCCAAGACCGACCGCCTAGACGCCCAAGTCTTGGCTGAATATGGGGAGGCCATGAGGCCCAAGGTTACACCGCCACGATCCAAAGCCCATCGACAGATCGAGGAGGTCGTTCAGCGCAGGCGCCAGTTGGTGGACATGCTCCAGATGGAGCGTTGCCGTCTCCGGCAGACAGCAGATCCGGCTATGCGTAAAAGTATTAAAGGACTCGTCCGCATTCTGGAGACCCAGATTAAGAACGCGGAGCGCAGGATGAGGCAGTTGATGGAAGATGTGCCCGCGTTGAAACAGGCCGTCACCCGTCTATGCGAAATCAAAGGCATTGGCATGATTTCGGCGCTATCATTGCTGGCGTTTATGCCTGAACTCGGCAGTCTCAACAGGACCCAAGCCGCCGCGCTGGCCGGGGTGGCTCCGTTTAATCGAGACAGCGGGACTTTTCGCGGCCGACGAATCATCTGGGGAGGAAGGGCTGCTGTCAGGGCCACGCTATATATGGTCGCCTTGGTCGCTTCTCGACGAAACCCCCTGTTCTCGGAGTTCTACCAGCAATTACGCAAACGTGGGAAACAAGCCAAAGTCGCTCTGGTAGCCGTCATGAGAAAGATGATCATATACATCAACAGCATCATGAAAGAGGAGCTCCCAGCGTTCTCATGAAAAGACCGTTGCTCCAGAAAGAGGGTGACCACCACTTTTGCCATGCGATGCAGAGTATTGAATGACCCTGTTGTGGGACCGCAAAGAATCAGCGAGTAAAACGCTTGACCTACTCTCCTTTGCTGGGTATTTATCTACCGTGCGCACTAAAGAAGTCGCCCGTTTTGGGCTTTCTTTTTGCCACTTAAATTCATATAATTCGTAGAGTAATGGTAGATAAACTTCAGAAGCAGCGATTTGAGTACAAATACCACGTTGACGAGCGTCAAGCGGATGGTATCAGGAGCTTTTTGCGTCACTATATGTCGCTTGACGAATATGGCGCCACGCAACCCGATCTGTCTTACCCGGTCCATACCCTTTATTTGGACAGTTCAGACCTGAAGTTGTATCAGGCGACCATCAACGGGGACAGGAACCGCTTCAAGCTCCGCATCCGGTTCTACGAGAACACTTCATCGTCAGCGGTTTACACGGAAATTAAGAGGCGTTACAATTCCGTGATCACCAAAAAGCGGGCCGCGATTACGCACGAAGCCGCCCGGCATATGGCGTTCGGACAACTACCGAGACCGGATGAACTGATCAATCCGGAAGCGGACTCCATGCAGGCGCTGGAAGAGTTTAACAAGCTCG
>SKXR01000295.1 GCA_007128275.1 Kiritimatiellia bacterium | reverse complement strand
TTGACGAAGCTGACGTGGGACAACGCCGTTCTGGTGAGTCCGGCCACGGCCGAAGAACATGGATGGGCCAACGGCGATGTGGTGGAAATCGCGTATGAAGGACGTTCGGTGCAGGGACCCGTATGGGTTCATCCCGGTCAGGCGCGGAATTCCGTGAGCGTGCAGCTCGGGTACGGGCGTCGGCACGCCGGCGTCGTCGGCAACGAAGTCGGGTTTGACGCGTACCGGCTGCGGACGACGACCGCTCCTTGGGTGGGCGCCGGCGTGACGTTGACGGCCACGGGCGAGCGTTACAAGTTGGCCACGACTCAGCGACATCATCGAATGGAGGGGTTGAAGGATCGCAATCTCGTGCGCGTCGCATCCCTCGCACAATTTCTGAAGAATCCGGATTTCGCGCACGAAAAGGCGTACGAACCGAAACCGGACGAAACCATGTTCCCGCCCTGGGATTACAGCAAGGGCTATCAGTGGGGCATGACCATCAATCTCAACACCTGTATCGGTTGCAACGCGTGTCTCGTGGCCTGCCAATCGGAGAACAACATCCCCGTGGTCGGCAAACACGAAGTCGGTATGGGCCGCGAAATGCATTGGATTCGGATTGACCGCTATTATTCGGGCGACTTGGATCAGCCGGATACGCATGTGCAGCCCGTGCCTTGTATGCATTGCGAGAACGCGCCCTGCGAACCGGTATGTCCGGTCGCCGCCACGGTGCACAGCGCCGACGGTCTGAACCAGATGGTGTACAACCGGTGTATCGGCACGCGGTACTGCGCGAACAACTGTCCGTACAAAGTGCGCCGCTTCAACTTTCTCCAGTATACGGACGAGACGACGCCGCAACTGAAGTTGGTACGTAATCCGAACGTCACGGTGCGCACACGCGGCGTTATGGAAAAGTGCACGTACTGCATTCAACGGATCAGCAAAGTCCGTATCGGCGCGGAACGTGAGCAGCGGAAGATCAAGGAGGGCGAATTGCAGACGGCCTGTCAGCAGGCCTGTCCGACCCGGGCGATCGCTTTCGGGGACATCAACGATCCGGAAAGTGAAGTCGCGCGCATGAAGGCGCAATCCTTGAATTATGGATTGTTGGCCGATCTGAACGTGCGTCCGCGCACGACGTATTTGGCCAAGGTGAAGAACCGGAACGAAGCATTGGCGGGGGGAACCAAGGCGTAATGGCATTCGATCCCAAAGAACGGGAAGCGATCATGGGGCAAGTGGGCGATGCGCTCGCCCCGGGCCAGACCATGGACTCGATCGGCGAGGATATCAGCTCGATCATCCTGACCAAGAAGCCGCCGAAATCGTGGTATATCGGTTTGGGCATCGCCGGCTTGTTGATGGGCGTGCTGATGGTGTCCGTCATCCACCTGCTGTTCTTTGGCGTGGGGGTCTGGGGCATCAATGCGCCGGTTGGGTGGGGCTTTGCCATCATCAATTTCGTGTGGTGGATCGGGATTGGCCACGCCGGCACCCTGATTTCGGCGGTGTTGTTCCTCTTCCGTCAGGAATGGCGCACGTCGATCAACCGATTTGCGGAAGCCATGACGTTGTTTGCCGTATCGGCGGCGGGCCTGTTCCCGCTGTTGCATACCGGTCGCCCTTGGCTCGCGTACTGGATGTTCCCGTACCCCAACACCTTGGGGATGTGGCCGCAGTTTCGCAGTCCCCTGATTTGGGACGTGTTCGCGGTCACCACATACGCCACCGTGTCCGCCATGTTCTGGTATCTCGGGATGATCCCCGATATGGCCACCATGCGGGACAAGGCGAAGGTCAAGATTCAAAAAGTCATTTACGGCATGGCCTCCATGGGGTGGCGCGGTTCCGCCGTGGACTGGCATCGTTACGAAGTGGCCTACCTGCTCTTCGCCGGATTGGCCACGCCGCTGGTGATTTCCGTGCACAGCATCGTGGCGCTGGATTTTGCCGTGTCCGTGATTCCCGGATGGCATACCACCATCTTTCCTCCGTATTTCGTCGCCGGCGCGGTGTTCTCCGGGTTTGCGATGGTGTTGACGCTTGTGATTCCCGTGCGCGCGATCTACGGGCTCAAACACATCATCACGATCCGGCACATCGACAACATGTCGAAGATCATGCTCGCGACCGGGCTCATGGTGTTTTACGGCTACCTGAATGAAGTGTTCTTCGGATGGTACAGCGCGCACGAATACGAGATGTACATGATTTGGAACCGGATGACCGGGCCTTACGCGCCCGCATTCTGGGCGCTGATCTTCTGCAACGGACTCGTCCCGCAATTGCTCTGGTTCAAGCGGGTGCGCCATAACGTGATTGCGATCTTCTTCATCTCGATTGTCATCAATATCGGGATGTGGCTGGAACGGTTCGTGATCGTCGTCACGAGTCTGCACCGCGATTTTCTGCCTTCGTCCTGGGGCATGTATTATCCGACGAAATGGGATCTTGCAATCTACGCCGGCAGCATCGGCTTCTTCTTCTTCGCCATGTTCCTGTTCATCCGGTGGATCCCGATGATCGCCATTTTTGAGGTGCGCGAAGTGAATCATAAACAGCAGCATGGTTAATGGTTGATGGGTAATGGGTAAGGGAAAATGAGTGAGGGCAAAATAGAGCGTGTGGAGGATATGCCCGTGTTTCAGGTGTTTTACAGAATAGCGTTGGAGGTGGAGAGGCTGACCCGGGATTTCCGTTCGGATTTCCGTTGGCTGCGCGGTCAGTTGTTACGCTCGTCTGAATCTGTTTGCGCAAACATGACGGAAGGGTTTTATGCGCAGTACAGCACAGAGTATAGACAATCACTATTTCGCTGTCGGCGCGAAGCGCGCGAGACCATGTTGCACCTTCGGTATGCAAACGATGTGGGCATTCTGACAACGGCGGACTATGATAAGCTTGAACGGGATTCCGAAGACGGCTTACACCAGTTGAGCAACGTAATCGGCAGCATTGATCGAAAAATAAGGATGTATGGAAAATCCAAACCCGACGCCATGTTGCGGGAAGAATTAGCGGACTACGAAGCAGATGATGCCATGAACCATCAACCATTAACCATCAACCATTTCCCGCATGAATCAGGCTGAAACACAGAATGCCTTGTATGGTATTTCGGCGGAATTCGCCGATGACGTCACGCTGCTGGCCGCGGCCCACAAGGCGCGCGAGGCGGGGTACACCGTCATGGACGCCTATTCGCCGGTGCCCGTACACGGGCTCCATGAAGCGCTCGGCGGAAAACGGACGAAACTGCCCTACATCGCACTGGCCGGCGCGCTCGCCGGGCTGTTGGGCGGATTGTGGCTACAGATCTGGGTGTCGGCGATCGAGTACCCCATGAATGTCGGCGGCCGCCCGCTTGTCAGTTGGACGTCTTTCTTCCCCGTAACGTTCGAATGCATGATTCTCGGCGCGGCATTGGCGACCATTGGCGGGTTGTTTGCGATGTGCAAGTTCCCGCAACCGTATCACTCGATTTTCAACACGCCGGGCTTTGAGCGGGCGTCGAACGATCGGTATTTCCTTTGCATCGAGGCGCAGGACCCGAAATTTGACAAGGAAGCCGTGCGCACTCTCTTGAACGACGCGGGCGCGGAAGCCGTGTCGGAGGTGAAACCATGATGGGTGGATTTCTTCATAAGTGGCGCGCGACCCACCCCGCCCTTCGGGCACCCCTCCCAGGAGGGGATGGTATTTTCATCTCGTGCTCCGTCCGGGAACATCCCCTCCTCCGGAGGGGTCCGCGAAGCGGGGGGTGGGTAAGGCTTGTGCAAGGCGGCCCCGCGTTCTTCGTCTTGCTGGCCGTACTCTTGACCACCACCGGCTGCGAATTGCGCAAGAAGATGTACGATCAACCGCGTTACAAAACCTATGCCGAAAGCGAGTTTTTCGAGGACGGCAGTTCGGCTCGTCCCTTGGTGGAAGGCACGGTTCCCCGCGGATACCTGCGGGAGGACGACCACTTTTATCGGGGCCGCGTGGACGGCGATTTCGCGAAAGATTTGCCCATGCCGGTTTCCCGGGAGCTGGTCCTGCGGGGGAAAGAGCGGTACGACATATTCTGTTCCGTATGCCACGATCCGGCGGGGTACGGAAACGGGATGGTCGTCCAGCGCGGGTTCAAGCAGCCGGAATCATTTCATATCGATCGACTCCGGTCCATGCCGGACGGGTTCTACTACGAAGTCATTACCAGCGGGTTCGGGCAGATGGCGGGATACGCGTACCAGATCCGCCCCGAAGATCGTTGGGCGATCATCGCCTATATTCGCACGCTGCAATTGAGTCAATATGCCACCATGGATGACGTGCCGGAATCGGTGCGCGATGAGTTACAGGCCGGGAATTTATGAACGGATCGGATATAGAACAGCTCATTGAACGAATCGGCAAACGCGGCCTGATCGCCGGCGTGGTCTTCGGCGTGCTCGCCGTCATCGGCGCGGTGCTGCAACCGGCGGCCTTCTTTCAAGCGTACCTGATGGGATACCTGTTCTGGGTTTCCATCGCGTTGGGTAGCCTGGTCACGCTGATGATTCATCACCTGACGGGCGGGGCATGGACGTTCCTGATCCGTCGCCCGATGGAAGCGGCCGTGCGGACGCTGCCGTTGCTGGCCGTCCTGTTCATCCCGATCATTATCGGCATGCCGCACCTCTATAAGTGGGCGGTTCCCGAGTTGGTGGAGGCGGACAAATATCTGCAATTCAAGGCGCCGTATTTGAACACGCCCTTCTTCATCATTCGCGCCATCCTGTATTTCGCCATTTGGGGCGGCCTGGGCTATCTGTTGACGAAATGGTCGTATCGGCAGGATGAGTCCGGCGATGCCATACTGAATCAGCCTATGCGGATCACCAGCGGAATCGGCATTGTCCTCTACGGGTTGGCCGCCACCTTCGCCTCGTTCGATTGGTTGATGTCGCTCGATCCGCATTGGTTCTCTTCCATCTATGGCCCGATGTTCATGGTGGGACACGGCTTGACCGCGCTGGCGTTTCTGCTGGTCGTGCTGGTCTCCTTTGCGAAATACAAACCGCTTTCGGACGTCGTCTCGCAGGATCGCTATCACGATCTCGGGAAATGGCTGTTCGCGCTGGTGGTCTTGTGGGCGTACATGATGTTTTCCCAGTTCATCATCATCTGGTCCGGCAACTTGCCGGAACACATCGCATGGTATTTGCGCCGCTCGAGCACGGATTGGAAACTGATCGCCTTGGTGCTTACCCTGTTCCATTTCGTCGTGCCGTTCCTGGTGTTGTTGTCGCGGATGATGAAACAACGGGCGCCCATTTTGATCAAGGTGGCGGTGGGCATTCTCATCATGCGATTTGTGGATCTGTTCTGGATGATTGCGCCGGATTTGCATGAGGGCGTATTCCGGTTACATTGGCTCGATCTCGTGGTGCCCGTAGCGATCGGCGGTGTCTGGTTGACGGCCTTTGCCCGCAACCTGAAAGGCCGGTCACTGGTCGTGCTGCATGATCCGCGGTTTACCGCGTTGATGGCGGAGTCGAAGGAGGGAGCCCATGACGGATAAACCTCAAGACGCTCCGCAGAACCCGAACCCGGACTATCAGGACCGCGATATCCTGGTCAAACCGATCGTCTACTTCTTGATCGGATTGACCGTGCTGACGGTAGCCGTTCTGATTGCCATGGGGGTGCTGTTCCGCATGCTGGATCGTCAGGCGCATCTTGCCGACGCCCACATCCCGGCGGCGGCCCGCGAACGCGTATTGCCGCCCGAACCCCGTTTGGTGGTGGATGAAAAGATGGCGCTGGACGAGTACCTTGCAAACGCGCGGCGGATATTGGAAGGTTATGCGCTACTCGACGAGGAAACGGGCCGTGTGCGTATTCCCATCGACGAAGCCATTGATCGGGTCGCTGAGCGCGGGTTGCCGCGATGGGCAGCGCCCGAGCGAGAGGCCTTGCCGGCCGAGCCGGACGGGCCGGAACTGGAAGACGTGTTGGAAGAAGGCATCGC
Source organism: Kiritimatiellia bacterium (assembly GCA_007128275.1). Taxonomy (GTDB): domain Bacteria; phylum Verrucomicrobiota; class Kiritimatiellia; order SLAD01; family SLAD01; genus SKZA01. Next base: position 6,581 of record SKXR01000295.1, on the reverse strand, counting down.
CCCGTCGGACGAATGAGGGGAGCTTGGATAACAGTATGAAACAGGAAGTCTATAGTGGAAAGACGCAGTCGGGTGCCATCGCCCCCCGGACGTGGTCCAGGACGTTGGTGTGTGCCCTGATTCTGCTCGCCGTTACCGTTTCCTCGTACGCCGAGCGTGCGGTTCGGCCCGAGGACGCCGTGTTGGGGCGTATCGGGTTCGACCAGAATCTGGATGCGCAGCTTCCGCTCGATGCCGTCTTCACGAATCATCGGGGCGAACAGGTCGAATTGGGTTCTTTCTTCGGGGAACGTCCCGTTATCATTGCGCCCATCTATTATAATTGTCCGATGCTGTGCGGGCTGATTATCAACGGTCTGCTTCAAAGCATGCAGGAAGTCGCGTTCAATGCCGGCGCCGATTTCGAGGTGTTGGTGGTGAGTTTTGATCCGCGCGAAACCGCCGACTTGGCCCGGGCGAACAGGGAGGTTTTTCTCGAGCAATATGGCCGTAAAGGCGCCGGGCCGGGCGTGCACTTCCTGGTGGGGGAAGAGAAGGAAATTCAACGGCTGACCGGAACGATCGGGTTCAAGTACGAGTGGGTCCCGGAAATCAACGACTTTGCGCACGCCAGCGGGGTGGTGCTCGCCACGCCCGACGGCCGTACCTCGCGTTATTTCTTTGGGATTATCTATCCGCCGCGGGACATGCGACTCGGGTTGGTCGAAGCCTCGGAAGGCGCCATCGGAAGTCCGGTCGACCGGTTATTGCTGCTTTGCTATCATTACGATCCGAATACGGGCGAGTACGGCCTCTTGGTTCACCGCGTCGTCAACACCGCCGCCGCCACGACGGCCGGCGTGTTGGGTCTCTTCCTGTATGTCATGTTGCGCGCCGAAAAACGACGGAAGATGCAGTCACGCTAATTTTTTTAGGATTCAACCAGTGGTACGATGAACGAACGGTTTCCAGTCATTCCCGATCAGGCTTCCGCCCTCGCCCGAGACGTGGACATGCTCTATTTGTTTCTGATCGGCGTTTCCGCGTTCTTTCTGATCCTGATCGGCGCGCTGATCATTTGGTTTGTCTTTCGTTTCCGGCGCACATCCGATACGGACCGACCGGCGGAAATCCATGGCCATACCAAGCTGGAGATCGTATGGACCGTAATCCCGCTGGTTCTGGTGCTGATCATGTTCGTTTGGGGCGCCGTGCTGTTCTTCAAGCAGTTCCGCCCGCCCGCCGATGCCATGGAAATCCTGGTGACCGGCAAACAGTGGATGTGGAAGATGCAGCACCCGTCCGGACGCTGGGAAATCAACGAACTGCATGTGCCGGTGGGGCGCCCCGTGAAACTGACCTTGACGTCGGAAGATGTCATTCACAGTTTCTATGTGCCGGCGTTTCGCACCAAGATGGACGCCGTGCCCGGGCGCTACACCACCGTTTGGTTCGAGCCCACGCGGACGGGCAGTTACCATCTATTCTGCGCCGAGTATTGCGGCGCCGAACATTCCTTGATGAAGGGCTGGATCCACGTGCTGCCGGCGGAGGAATACGACGATTGGGCGGCGCGCATCGATCCCGATCTCGCGGAGCTGACTCCCTTGGAAGCGGGTGAGCGCTTATTCACGGAAATGGGATGTATGGCGTGTCATAATCCGGCTTCCGGCGCCTTGGGACCGAATGTCGTGGGCTTGTACATGAGCGAGGTCCGACTGGACGACGGCCGGACGGTGATCGCGGATGAAGACTACATCCGCCAGTCCATTGTCGAACCGATGGCCAAGATCGTGGAGGGGTATCAACCGATCATGCCTACCTACCGCGGTCAACTGGACGAATCACAACTGATGCAAATCATTACGTACATCAAATCATTGGAATAAGAAAACAGGTACACTAAACCGCATGAGCGAAAACGCCGCAAAAACTGAAAACTATCTCAACGTCAAGCACACGGTGGCGTCGTGGCTCTTCACCGTGGACCATAAACGGATCGGCGTGATGTATCTCGCCACGATCCTGCTCTTCTTCTTCCTGGGCGGCGTCGCCGCGGTCCTGTTCCGCATCGAGTTGATGACGCCGACCGAGATGTTTATGGCCAGCGAGACCTACAATCGCCTCTTCACGATGCACGGCATCACCATGATCTTTTTCTTCCTGATCCCGTCCATCCCCGCCGTATTGGGCAATTTTCTGTTGCCGATCATGTTGGGCGCGCGCGACCTCGCCTTTCCACGGCTGAACCTGGCCAGTTGGTACGTGTTCACCTTTGGCGGCTTGCTGGGCCTTGGCGCCATCATCTTCGGCGGGGTGGACACGGGCTGGACCTTCTATACGCCCTACAGTAGTACCTACGCGAATTCGAACGTCATCCTTGCCGCCCTCGGCATTTTTGTCTCGGGATTCGCGTCGATCATGACCGGCCTGAACTTCATTGTCACGATTCATAAAATGCGCGCGCCGGGCCTGACATGGTTTCGCCTGCCGCTCTTCGTCTGGGCGCATTACGCCACGTCCATCATCATCGTTCTCGGCACGCCCGTGATCGCCATCACGATCCTGCTGGTGGCCGTTGAGCGTATCTTCTCGGTGGGCATTTTCGATCCCGCCCTCGGCGGCGATCCCGTGCTCTTCCAACACCTGTTCTGGTTCTATTCGCATCCGGCCGTGTACATCATGATCCTGCCGGGCATGGGCGTGGTGAGCGAGATCATTGCCTGCTTCTCCCGGAAACGGATTTTCGGCTATCACATCGTGGCCATGTCCAGTCTGGCCATCGCCATCCTCGGCTTCTTTGTGTGGGGCCATCACATGTTCGTCAGCAGCCAGTCCATGTATGCCGGAATGATCTTCTCCATCCTCTCGTTCCTTGTGGCCATTCCTTCCGCGATCAAGGTCTTCAACTGGGTGGCTACCCTGTACGGCGGATCGATCAAGCTGGATACGCCCATGCTCTACGCGTTGGGCTTCATCGGCCTGTTCACGATCGGCGGATTGACCGGCCTGTTCCTGGCGACCATGGCCGTTAATGTGCACGTGCACGACACCTATTTCATCGTCGCGCATTTCCATTATGTCATGGTCGGCGGTATGGTGATGGCCTTTTTCGGCGGCCTGCATTTTTGGTGGCCCAAAATCACCGGTAAACTGTTCCCCGAAATGCTCGGGCGCATCACCGCCATCATCATCTTTATCGGGTTCAACCTCACCTTCTTCCCGCAATTCATCGTGGGCTATCTCGGCATGCCGCGCCGGTACCACGTGTATCCGGAAGAATTCCAGTTGCTGCACGTTATGTCGACCGGCGGCGCGGCCGTGTTGGCGTTGGGATACATGCTAATGGGCGTTTACCTGTTGTATTCCCTGATCCTCGGACCCAAGGCCTCGTCCAATCCGTGGAAGGCGGCCGGCCTGGAATGGACAACCCCGTCGCCGCCGCCGACCGAAAACTTCCTCGAACCGCCGGTGGTAAAACACGAAGCCTACGCGTACACCGAAGAAGACACGTACCGGGACGACGCCGAAACCAAGGGGGACACCCATGGCTGACGGACAAAGTCATCTGGCGCATCACTTCGACAGTATGGAGCAGCAACGGGAATCCTCCTCGTTGGGGATGTGGTTGTTTCTGGCTCAGGAAGTCATGTTCTTCGGCGGCCTGTTTGTGGCGTACGCGATCTATCGCTTCAAATACCCCGAAGCCTTCGCCGTGGCCAGCGGCTATCTGAGCGTAGGGTGGGGCGCCTTCAACACGGTGGTCCTGATCTGCAGCAGTCTCACCATGGCGCTGGCCGTGCGCGCCGCGCAACTCGGCGATAAGAAGAAGATCATTCAGTACATCGTCGCTACCATGCTCCTCGCCTGCGTGTTTCTGGGCGTGAAAGGCGTCGAGTACACCGAGAAATATCACCACGACCTGGTGCCCGGCCCGGCGTTTCAGTATGTGCCCGATTTTGATGCGTACACCGTGCCCGTCACCGCGGAGACCGCGCATCCGAATTTTGCCGGGCATGTGCAATTGTTCTATTCGTTCTATTTCGTCATGACCGGTATGCACGCCCTGCACATGGTCATCGGACTTGGCCTTATGATCTGGCTGATCGTCAAGGCGCTCCGGGGCCGATTCTCCCGGGAATACTATGCGCCGGTGGAGATGACCGGTCTCTATTGGCATTTTGTCGATATCGTCTGGATATTCCTTTTCCCGTTGCTATACTTGGTCTGGAGACATTGATGAGCGATCACGCAGAACCGCATATCGCCCCCCTGAAGACCTACCTGAACGTCTTTGCGGCGCTCATGGTCCTGACCGTGTTGACGGTGTGGGTGGCCTTGTTCGATCTCGGGCCCTTCAATGTCGTGGTGGCCGTGACCATTGCCACCGTGAAGGCCTATATCGTGATCCTGTATTTCATGCATGTGAAATACAGTGCGAAAATCATCTGGCTGACCGCCGCCGCCGGGTTTGTCTGGTTCATTCTGATGCTTGCATTGACGTTGGCGGACTTTGCGACACGCGGTTGGCTGCCCATCCCGGAACCCTGGTAACCCATCATGCAAGCCACAGCCTCCTCGATCAGCGATCCCATGGACGCGGCGAACCTGTCCGATCCGCGCACCTTCCACACAGTGGTATGGGTCCATCGTATGACCCTGCTCGTTGCGTTTTTCAGCCTGCTCCTCATCGTGTTCGGCGGGCACGTCACCACGATTGCCGCGGGCGATACGGAACCCGCATGGTCGCTCCGTTTCTGGGCCTGGTTCATCCCCTGGCACCAACTCGAAGGCGGCCACTTTTATGAAATGACCCATCGTCAACTCGGCACTATCGTCGGGTTCCTGGCGCTTGCGATGGTCGCGTTGTTGTGGCGCATGGAAGAGCGAGCTTGGGTCCGCCGGTTGGGCTACATCGCCTTCGCGTTGATCGTTGTTCAGGGTATCCTGGGCGGAATGCGCGTTCTGGTCGTGTCCGATCCCAGCGTGCAGGAAACCGCCATGCAGGCCACCGGCTTGGCCGATGGATTCGGCGTTCGCGTCCTTTTCGGAATGGTGCATGCCACACTCGGGTTGGCGCTGTTCGCCTTGTTGATCGGGATTACGGAGATCACATCGCCATGCTGGTTTGCACCGCGCCTTCGCGCGTCGTCCCGGGCGGTCGCCATCCTGCGAGGCATCACCGTATGGACGGCCGCCGCGCTGATTCTTCAGGTTGTTCTCGGTGCATGGCTGCGTCACGCCGGTTGGCATGCGGGCGTTATATTGCTGCACGCCGTGGGCGGACTGGCGGTGGCCCTGTTTGCCCTGATCATTGCGGTCGTGGCCTACGGATTGGATCCCAAAGCCGCGCTCGTGCGACGCCCCGCCTTCGTGCTTGCCGCATTGGTTCAAGTCCAGATCTTCCTGGGGATATTTTCTTTTGTCCTGCCGGAGACCGTGCTGATCCCCACGCTGCACCATGTGGTCGGAGCGGTGTTGTTGGCCCTTTGCGTATTGACCGCACTGCGCGTCCGGCAGTTGCTCGAACCGGTATCCCCTGTATGAAAACGATCAAGCCCTATCTTGAAATGTCCAAATTGCGGATTGTGACGATGGTGCTCGTCACCTCTTCTATCGGATTCTTCCTCGGCAGTCGCGGCATGGGGGAAATCCAATGGCTGGTTTGGGCGCTGTCCTTGTTGGGGACGGGTATGGCTGCCGCCGGCGCCGCCTGTCTGAACAATTATCTGGAACGCGATCTGGACGCGCACATGACGCGCACTCGCAGTCGGGTGCTGCCCGCGGGCGAAATCGATCCGGTCAGCGCCCTCATGTACGGGATCATCATGGTGTTGGGCGGAGTGAGTCTGCTCGTATGGCAGGTCAACCTGCTGTGCGGGTTCATGGTCTTGTTGACGGCCTTTCTCTACGTATTGGTGTACACCCCCTTGAAACGATGGACCTGGCTCAACACCTCCGTCGGCGCTATCCCCGGCGCGTTGCCGCCCGTCAGCGGGTGGGTGGCCGCCAGCGGACAACTGGAGTTGGGGGCGTGGATCCTGTTCGCCATCCTCTTCGTCTGGCAACATCCGCATTTCTATGCCATTGCCTGGATGTACCGGGACGATTACAAGGAAGCCGGATTCAAAATGCTGCCCGTCATCGATCCGTCCGGCGCAAGGATGTTCAGGCATATCATCGTGCACTCGGTCGTATTGCTCGGTGTAGCTTCGCTCCCGACGTTCATCGGTATGACCGGCTGGATCTATTTTACGGGGGCGTTGCTGCTCGGCTTGATGATGCTGGAAGTCGGTATTCGCCTATATCGAACCCACAGCATGACCGACGCGCGTAAACTGCTGCGGGCTTCCGTCTACTATCTTCCGCTCCTGTTGGTCTTGATTGCAGTGGATATCGTACTGTAGGCAGGGGTGCCACGAAGAGCCTGATGATTTCGGCAGCGCGAGAAGGGGACAGACACGAATGACGCTGAATTAATGCTCGTTGGATCGCGGCTCGGCGGGACGCCTCGCCCCACCTTACGATTTCGGCAGGAAAAGGTAGGGCGAACCGTCCCGGTGAGCCGAAGAGGGCGAACAGATAGAAGCGTGATCATGATC
>SKXR01000125.1 GCA_007128275.1 Kiritimatiellia bacterium | reverse complement strand
GTGCGCGGCTCGGCAGAAGCCTCGCCCTCCACGCCGAGGGCTACCGCGCGAGCTGGAGGGCGACGCTCTGCGGAGCCGGAAGATTGAGCAAGGTCACTGGACCGTACGCGGCTCGGCAGAAGCCTCGCCCTCCAAGCCGAGGGCGACCGCGCGCGCTGGAGGGCGACGCTCTGCGGAGCCGGAAGATTGAGCAAGGTCACTGGACGGCACACGCTTCGCGTGCTTCCTTGTCGAGCATCATAGCCGATGTTGAGATGATGCGTTCATCCATTTAACCTTGCCATCCAACGGGTTCCGGCGCATATTCCCTCGATCTTTTTCGAGGTGCAGAACGGTATGTCCCATCGTGAGTTTAGTCCGGATGAGGTGGCGGAGTATTTGCACGTATCCAAGGCGAACATCGAGCTCTTGATACGGCGCAAGGAAATCCCTTTTGTGCTGAAAGGCGGGCGCGCGGTATTTCGTCAGGACGACATCGACGCGTGGGCCTCCCGACGGATCCTTGGCCTATCCGGCGAACAACTTACGGACTACCACAAGACCTCCTCGACCAAAGCGCACAACCTCTCCGCGCGACACGCCATTATATCCGAGTTGGTCGAGGTTACGCACATCGATCCCGCCCTGAAATCGAAGACTAAGAGTTCGGTGATCCGCGACATGGTACAACTGGCGGAGCGCACGGGGTTGTTGAACTATCCCGAGGATTTGCTGACCGGTATTCAAGAGCGGGAACGCATGTGTTCGACGGCCTTGGCAGGCGGGATTGCCCTGCTTCACACGGCCAATCATGAGCCGTATTTATCCGAAGATTCCTTTATTGTGCTCGGGCGCGCGTACCAGCCCATCCCGTTTGGTTCGCCGGACGGCAGGACAACGGATATCTTCTTCCTGCTGTGCGCGCAGGACGATCGCACGCACCTGCACATTCTCGCCCGGATTTGCATGATGTGTTATCACACAAACATGTTGATGGATTTGCGGGAGGCTTCCGACGCGGAATCCATGTTCGGCATTCTGGAATCCGCCGAAGCCGATATCATCCGCGAATTGTAGCCCCGGTGCATCGCGCTCCAATCAGAAGCGGTATTCCACGTTCATGATGGCCGACCACGCGCCGTCTACGCGCGAAGAACGGATCTTGTCTTCGTCCCGATCGTAGAGGGTCACCGAACGACCCAGATGCCATCGCACACCCGGACTGAGTGTCAGCCCCCGCGTCGGCCGATACTCGAAATACAATCCCGGAATGCGGTCCTCGGTCCGCAAGAAGCCGCCGGGTGCACGGGCATTGTCATCGGCGAGACGATACAGATGAATATCCCACTCGAAGTCGGCTTTCACGGCATACCGCTCGTTGAACCGGTACCGGATCAACGTCTCCGGAAAACCCAGCGCACCGCTGAATCCAAGCCCCGTCGGCGAAGTCCATGCCACGCCCATGATCGGATAGAACACGGAATCCACGGAGTGATACAACGTGCCCGCGCCCGCATAGAGGGTCGGGCCATCGGTCACGTGGTTAAAGAAGAGCACTTGCGGGTGAGCGGTCCACGACCGCGCCGCCACCGAATCTTCGAAGCCGGCAATACCGATCGCCTTGATCCAGACACCCCATGAATCCTGCAAGGCCTGTAGATACTGCAGTCCGGGCGCCACGCGGTGGAGCGATCCCCATGGGGCGGCGTCTGTTTCCGCACGCGTCCGCCAGTCGTAGCGGAAATGATCGTATGCGAAGAGCAGAAACAACCACTCCCATTCCACACGATGCGCGGTGAGGGCGGCGGAGGCGTCCAGATTCTTCACAGTCGCCCGCCCCACGTATTCCGAGCTCAGATCAAGCCGAGCGGAATCAGCCGCCGCCTCGGCGGCACCGAGACCGGTGGTCCGGCAGAGCAGTATCGCAACCATTAGTGCGGCATGTTTTTGCATGCCCCATTCTTACGACACGCGGCCCCGCGCGCAAGTCGATCCGGCAAAGACCTCATACGCCCAGCAGGACTTTGTCTCCGCGTTTCAGCAATTCTTTTCGCTGTACCCGTGTTTCCGCGCGCAGGGCGTCGGCGTCGATGGTCGTGAAATCCCCGTCTTCAAACAGGATTCGACCGTTCACGATGGTCATGGACACGTCGCTGGAGATATGGCCGTAGACCACATTCGCCGCCGGATCGGTGGACGGGACCACGTGCACGCTGTCTTGATCCACCAGAATAATATTGGCGCGTTTGCCGACGTCCAAGGTACCCATTTCATGATCGCGACGAAGGGTCCGCGCCCCGCCTTCGGTGGCCATGGCGACGACGTCGCGGGCGGGCAACGCTTCCGCTCCCAGCCGCGGTTTTTGGATGAGCCCCGCCTCGCGCATTTCCATGAATTGGTCCAATCGGTTATTACACGGGGCCCCGTCCGCGCCCAGCGAGACCGCCAATCCCATCTCCAGGTATTCGGGGATGGGCGCAATGCCCGAGGCGAGTTTCAGGTTGGCCGACGGACAATGCAACACGCGGGTATCCGTTTCTGCGAGCAATTCCCGCTCGTGGGGCTCCGTGTGTACGCAATGGGCCAGCCCCACATCCGGCCCGGTCAATCCCACCGAGTGGAGATATTCGATGTTGTAGAGGCCGGTTCGTTCACGGACAAGCTGAACCTCTTCGAGCTGTTCGGAAGCATGGGTATGCAACAGCAGCCCGCGATCGCGCGCATATTCGCAGGCTCGCCGCATGTTATCCGCCGTGCAACTCAGCGCAAAACGCGGGGCAACCCCCAGTTCCAGCAGGTCGTGATCGCCCCACTCGTCCAGCAGCACATCGCAATAGGCCAAGGCATCCCGGGTATCTTCCGCGATGGGCGGATAGCCGCCGCTTTCGTCCATCAGACAATGGCAGATGACCCCCATCAACCCCGTTTCGGCCACGGCGTCAAAGACCGCCCGGGTATGTCGCGTGGTTTCCATGGACATGAACGCGGTAGTCCCGCTGCGGATCATTTCGGCGCAGGCCAGCAACGCGGAGGCGCGCAAGGACCGGGGATCGTGGGCGGCTTCCAGCGGCCAGATATAGTTGCGCAACCAAGGCAGCAGCGGCATATCCTCGGCGATACCGCGGAAGATGGTCTGGCAGAGATGCACATGGGTCTGGATCAACCCCGGCATGGCCAACGCGCCGCCCGCATCAATTTCCACATCCGCGCGGTAACGGAACTGTCCCACCTTGACAATCCGCCCTCCACGGATCAGGATACTGCCGTCTTCAATAATATCGCGATGGGCAGACGGCCACACCCGTGCGTTCTTTATCAGTGTTTCTTTACTCATGGAACGACCTCCCGTTCAGGCCCCCTCCCGGGCCCAGAGTCCACAGGAAACAATCATGGAGAAATCACTTTATGGTGGCAAGCGCCAAAAGGCCGATATAGTATGTGAGCAGATTATGAAACGATCATTCACAGGAACACGGGGGTTACTGCTGGCGAGCGGGGCCATCCTGCTCTTCACCTCCTCCGGATGTGTGACCTATCAGGATCAGCGTAGCCGCCAGGCGGTGCAGGAACGGGAAGACGTGTTTCTGGTTCAGGAAGATCTTCGCCGCCTGTCGGGCCGGATCGAAGGACTGGAGCTGGAACTGGAACGGCTGCACCGTGCCGTGGAAAAGCAGCGCTCGGATCTGGCACGGACGGCAGATGCCCAGACGCAGGGCACCGAAGCCCGCCTTGGCGCCCTGGAACGACGCATTCAGGAGGTCGACCGCGCGCGGGAAAACGACAAGAAGGAAATTGTTGAGCGCCTCAGCCAAACCATCGAACAATTGATGCGCAGCCAGCAGGCCGGACGCCAAGCCACCCAAGCCCGCACCACGCATTCCGGCTTTGGATATGAACATGTCGTCGGTCCCGGTGAAACCCTCTCGCACATCGCCCAGGCATACGGCGTGACCACCCGGGTGATCATCGAAGCCAATAACCTCAAGAACCCGGACCGTTTGCAGGTCGGGCAACAACTCTTTATCCCGGAATAAACTCCCTCATGGCTGACTGGTACCTACGAAAGAGCGACGGCGCCGAATACGGGCCGGCGGCCATTGAATCCTTGCGCCAATGGGCCGAAGACGGACGCATTGCGCCGGAAGATCATCTTTCCCGGGACCGGACGAACTGGCAACCGGCCCCTTCCGTGGCCGGGCTGGAAATGCAATACGAGATCGTCCTGGAAAACGGTGACCGGTATGGTCCCTTGCATATCCTGGCCCTGCGCGAGTTGGTGGAAGACGGCTCGATTGACACGGCCACCCCCATTCGACACGCCGACACCGGCGAAGTGAAGAAAGCCGGCGAGCGGCTCTTGGCCGTCACGACGGCCAAGAACGAGCAGTTTCAAGCACGTATTGCCGAACTCACCGCGCACAACGCCAACCTGCTTGCCCGAACCGAAGAGTTGGCCGACAAGAATGCCATCTTGGAAGCCCGCACCGAAGAATTGACCCAACAACTCGCCGCGCTCGAAGAGCGTCTCTCCAAATCACCGCCCGAGCCGCCGCCCAAGGTCAAGGAGAAGCCGGGCACCTCGACGGTTATCAGCCGGGACCCGTCATTCAAGGATGCGCAGAAATGGAAAGCCCTCTTTGAGACGGAGCATGCCCAGCGCCTCGAAGTCGAAGACAAGCTGGGCGCCGAAAGCAAGGAATTGCGACAACAACTCCACGAGGCACAGTCTTCTCGGGATCGACTTTCATACCGGGTCAATCAGCTGGAGAAGAGCCTTCAGGAAATGCAGGCCACCCTCGACGGCGAAGGCGTGGTGGACGCCGCCCCGTCCGCGGCGGTCATCGAATCCTACCAGCATTTGTCCGACAATTACGACACCCTGCTGGAACAGTTACGCGAGAAAACCGAAGAAGTGGACCGGCTCCGGGACACCCGGAACGAAGTCGAAGAAGAAGCCGCCACGCGGATCCGACAAATGGAAGAACGACTGCAACGCGAACGGGAAGAAGCCGATACAGCCCGGCACCGTCTCGCAGAACTGGAATCAACGCATATGCAGATTATCCGATCCTTCCGCGACCTCAACGATCGCTACATCCGCTTACGCCAACAAACCCCTTCGCCCTCCGACCCCGAACCTGCGCCAAGGCAATCCGAAAACTGATCGCCTACAACTCGTTCTTGCTCAACGGATTCCGACTACACGTCCGCCCGTAAGTACAAAGTCCGATTGACATAATAGGGATTTGATCGTATCGATTGCAGGAATCCCTGATTCTTGTGAAGGGGACAGGTATATTCGTGCCGGGCGCATGGAATACACGTAACCCGCTTTTCCTTATGAAATTAGCAGAAATAGAGAGCCAATCCGACGAGCAGCGAAAGGATCGCTGCGCGCGTTTGTCGCGACTGGTGGAGCATATCGGCGATACGCCGCTCCTGGAAATGCCCCGCCTATCGGAGGAGGTCGCGCCGGTCCGGATTCTGGGCAAAGCTGAATGGTTTAATCCGGGCGGGTCGGTCAAGGATCGCGCCGCCTTGGGCATGATCGAGGATGGCATTCAGACAGGCAAACTGACGAAGGACAAGATTCTGCTCGACGCCACATCCGGCAATACCGGCATTGCCTATGCCATGATCTGCGCGGCCATGGGCTATCGCGTCCGCCTTTGTGTCCCGAAAAACATGAGCCTGATCCGGCGACAGATTCTTGAATCGTACGGGGCCGAACTCATTCTGACTGCGCCGCATTTGGGATCGGACGGCGCCATCGAGGAGGCGATACGCCTCTACAAGGAGTCGCCGGACGTCTATTTCTATCCGGATCAGTACAGCAACGACGCGAATTGGAAAGCGCACTATCACGGGACCGGCCGCGAACTCATCCGGCAAACGAACGGCGAGATCACGCATTTCATCACCGGCTTGGGCACCAGCGGAACCTTCACGGGCACCGGACGCCGGCTCAAGGAGTTCAACAAGGATATCCGGCTGATTTCGTTTCAACCGGACTCGCCGATGCACGGACTGGAAGGCCTCAAACATTTGCCGACCAATCTGGTGCCCTCCATTTACGACGCCGATCTGGCGGACGAAAACTATTGGGTCCGCACGGAAGAGGCCCAGGCTATGTGCCGCCGCGTGGCACGGGAGGAAGGTTTACTGATCGGCATCTCCGCCGGCGCCGCCGTGGCCACGGCCCTGCGGGCGGCGCGTAAACTCTCCCGCGGCGTGGTCGTCGCGGTGCTATGCGACAGCGGACACAAGTATATCGATATGGATTACTGGAGAGGATAGGCCGATGGCCGTCGTGATAGACCAACAAACGGAAAGCGCCATTCGGGAGGAAGGTCGGACGAGCTATCCCCACGAATGCTGCGGATTCCTGGTCGGACGCCTTGAACAAGGCGCCCGTCGGATTGCGCGCATGGTACCCGTCGCCAATGCGCGCGAAGACGAGGCCAAGCACAACCGCTACCTGATAACGCCCGAACTGTTCATGAAAACGGAACGGCAGGCCCGTGAGGAGGGGCTGGATGTCTTGGGTTTTTACCATTCGCATCCCGATGCTCCGGCACGACCCTCCACGTTCGACACCGATCACGCATGGCCCTGGTATGCATACATCATCGTGTCCATACAACAGGGCAAAGCGGAAAAGATGACCGCCTGGGTCTTGCAGGATGACCGGGCCCGGTTTAATGAAATACCAATAACCATTGAGGATTGAAGGAGTAACCATGGGCATTCCAATTCATATACCCACCGCGTTGAGACAATACGCGAACAACCAGGACGCCATTGAGATCGACGGTCAAACCGTCGGGGACGTCCTGCAAAAGCTGTCGGATGGATACCCCGACCTGCGTCACCACCTCTTTACCGAAGACGGCGCCCTGCGAAATTTCGTCAACGTGTACGTCAACGACGACGATATCCGGTACCTCAAACAGCATGACACCGAACTGAAACCCGGCGACGCCGTCACCATCGTGCCCGCCGTCGCCGGCGGCAAACCCGTCGCGGAAACGTCGGCGCCCCCCAAGGGCCTCGTCTCTTCCGAGGGCGTGACCCTGTCGAAGGAGGAGATCGAACGTTACAGCCGGCACCTCATCATTCCCGAATTCACGATCGAAGGGCAGAAGAAACTCAAAGCCGCCAGCGTCCTCATTATCGGCACGGGCGGACTGGGTTCTCCCCTCGCCCTGTATCTGGCCGCCGCCGGCATCGGTAAACTCGGTCTCGTGGATTTTGACGTGGTCGACGCGACCAATCTTCAGCGCCAGATTATTCATGGCACATCGGATGTGGGCCGCCCCAAGCTGGACTCCGCCAAAGACGGCATTTTGGACATCAACCCGAATGTCGAAGTGGAAACCTACAACACCTTTCTCAATTCCGACAACGCGCTCGACATCATGCGGCCCTACGATGTGATCATCGACGGCACCGATAATTTCCCCACCCGCTACCTGGTGAACGACGCCTGCGTGTTGCTCGGCAAACCCAACGTGTATGGAAGCATCTTCCGTTTCGAAGGACAGGCCTCCGTGTTCTGGGCGGGAAAAGGCCCGTGCTATCGTTGCCTCTACCCGGAACCACCGCCGCCGGGGCTGGTGCCCAGCTGCGCCGAGGGCGGCGTGATCGGCGTGTTGCCCGGCATCATCGGCGTCATCCAAGCCACCGAAGCCGTGAAGATCATCACCGGCATCGGCGAACCCTTGATGGGCCGTCTCCTGCTCTACAACGCCCTGAACATGACGTTCCGCGAACTCAAGCTGCGGAAGGACCCGGAGTGCCCGATTTGCGGCGAGGACCCCACCGTCACGGAACTGATCGATTACCAGCACTTCTGCGGAATCGGTACGGACGAAGACCAGATCCGCCTCGAACCGCAGCAGGAAATTTCCGCCGAAGAATTGAAGGCGTTGCGGGATCAGAGGAGACCATTGACGTTGTTGGACGTCCGCGAGGATTTCGAATACGAGATCTGTCACTTGCCCGATTCCACCTTGATCCCGATTGCGCAACTGGAACGGCGCGTCGGGGAACTGGACAAGGAGACCCCCGTTGTAGCGCTTTGCCGGACCGGTCCTCGCAGCGCCCGGGCCACCAAATTCCTGACGGAAGCCGGGTTCAAGCAGGTGCAGAACCTTGTGGGCGGAATCATTGGCTGGGCCGACAAAGTCGATCCCGACATGCCGAAATACTAGCAGCGTCGTTTCCGGGAACCCGGACATTGCGCGCCCACACACGTCGACGCAAACCCGTCGGTGTTCAGTCCCGATCCCGGTCGAGGAGGATCATCGTCACATCGTCGCAAGGCGGCTCCCCGCTTCTGAATCGGCGCGCATCATCAATCAATACCCGCGCGAACTCCGTCGTGGATACCTCGCGATGCGCCACCGCAAAGGAGACCATGCGATCCCTGCCGTACATGCCGCCCGACGCGTCGGTGGCCTCCAGAAGTCCGTCGGTGCACAAGAGCAGCCGGTCACCGGGCAAAAGATCGATCGCCTGCCGTCGCCAAGTAACGTCATCCAGGACGCCAATGGCCATATTCCCGGATTCGAGGAACCGGTGGGAAGCGTCATCGGACACCAGCAGCGGTGGTTCGTGACCCGCGTTCACATACTCGACCCGGTGTTGAGCCGGGTCGAGTATGCCGATGAATAGCGTCGCAAAATCGGCCATGCGGCTGGAGTTGATCAATTCGAGCGATACGCGCCGAACGGCGTCCGTCAAGTCAAACGGCGTCTGGCCGCGCAGAATACGAAACGCCGCAAGAATACTGGACGCCAGCAAGGCGGCGCCCATCCCCTTCCCGGACACATCGGCGACCATAAACATCACGCGCCCGTCGGCCAGTTTGCCGATATCATACAAGTCACCGCCCACTTGCTTGCATTGCGTCTGGTACGCGTGAAAGGCGTAGCCGCCGACTTTCGGCAGATGATCAGGCATGAGTTCCTGCTGCATCCGGGAAGCCAGGCGCAGCTCCGATCCAATCACACACTGCTCGGAATTCATCTTTACCACGCGGTGTTGCGCAATCTTGGGCGACAAGACTTGGGCGCAGGCGCCCATCAGCTGCAGCGAATCCGCCGAGTAGCGTTGCTTCCGTTGTGTGGTGTCTGCGTACAGCACACCAAATACCCGGTTCCGATTGATCAGCGGCACGGCCAATATCGACCGGAATTTCTGAAGCGTAAGCGCCCGGCCACCCGTGAATGTCCGATCGCCGACCATGACGCGAAAATGGACCGCCCGCTTATTCGAAATCACTTCGCGAAGGATGGAACGCGATTTCAGGGCCGGCGCGGAGACCGACGAATTGACCGTGCCATGGTAACTGGCGATACGGTCCACTGATTCACAGTTGTCGCGCGTCAGAAACACCGCATAGCGTTCCCCCTTGATGATGCGCGCAAGCCGCTTCAATCCTTTTCGACAGATATCCTCCAAGCCATCATCCGCCGCAATCGCCATCGAGGACAGGGCTTGAAAAGCTTTTGCCGTCATGAAATCGGTATACGACAGATCCGTCAATGCCTCATTCACCGGCAGAACATTCAACAGGCGTTGAGAGGCTTGCTTGCGATGGGACTGCCCGATCTTACGCTGCAACGACGATTTCTTTTCGCCGCGGGCTTGCAGCATGAACCGCACAACACCAAACGTCACCTGATCACCGGGCTGCATGACGGTTTCCCGGTCCACGCGCCGGTCGTTGACCCAGGTCCCATTACGGCTGCCGAGATCAAATACGCGTACAGCGCGATCACCAAGCACGAGGAGCGTCGCGTGACGTCGTGATATGGTGCAATCCTCAATCATAATATCGCAATCCGCTTCACGGCCCACGATATGACTTCCGGGTCCGAGTGACCAATGACTGAATTCCGGATTCGAGACATGAACGAGTGTCAGGGCACAAGCAACATGTGTGGTGCCCGCCTCTGGGTTCTGGGTATCGACACGCATGGTAACTCTCCTCCCATCTTCATCCGGCCCACCGGGCCGTTGCCGTTTTCTACTCACCTTCGTTTATGTAATCGTTTACATTTAGTCGCAAAAAAAATGTCGGGGTAGTCCCTCCCTTGATTATGTAAACGTTTACTATGAGTCTATTCCGGGGTCAACCACAAAAGAAAGGAGTTTTTTGATGGGCATAATCGTATCCAAACAGGATCCCGGCATTCGAGGAAACGAACGATAGCCGGACTCTGCATGGCGGTTCTGTTTCTCGATGTCTTGTGCTCGCGGGGATTGAGGTTGTTCGGCTTCTCCCCCACCACCTACTGCTTGTTCCATGCCAAGATCCGTTTGCGAATACTCGTTCTGCACGTATGCAAGAACGGACCCCTTCCCTGACGACATCGCCTTCACTAGGGTTGATTGGAGACGTCCATTTCGATAACGCGCGGGGGTCCCTCCCAATACACGGGCAGTGCAAGTTGGTTAAGGTCTTCATCCCACCGGGCCATCTCGGAGATGTCGTCTCCGTCAAGATGAACCGTGCGCGGTGCTCGGTCAAGTCCATGCAGTTGGAATCGGATGGCGCGGCGTTCGGGCCGGCCCGGGTAGTCACGGCGCTGTCCCTCGATGTGCAGGATAAGCCCTCCGTTCTCCGTGCGTTCAGAGCGAAGTTGCAATAGTTCATACTGCCCCTTTTCGTAGGCGCCGGCCGTCGTTCCGTCATCGTCATACACCTGACCACTGGAAGCGGACACCAACGGATCGGCATAGAAATCAACCCGAAGTTCGGTCGGGTCGTAGTGCGTGGTGTTCAGAATGACGGGGATCGTGGGCAGGAAGGCCCCGCCCCGAACGAAGGCGGGGATATGCTCCAATGTGACGGGCACAACGATGGTGCGACCGCCTTCGTGCCGCTCTCCGGTCCACAGGTCGAACCAGTGCGTCCCCTGGGGCAACGGCACGCGCTGCTCGGACACGCCGGGATCGAGGATGGGCGCGACGAGGAGGGCGTCGCCCCACAGGTAGGCGTCCATGCGGTCTTCCATCTCCGGACGATCATCGAGGAACATCAGTGGGCGCATCAACGGCAAGCCGGCGGTGGCGTTCTGAAACATGAGGGTATAGTGATAAGGTAGCAGCCGGTACCGCAAGCGGATCGCCTCGCGAACGATTTGCTTGGTCTCGTCGTCCCAGAAGATCGGCTCCGGCGGCACCTCCGGATGGGCGTGCGGCCGGTAGATGGGCTGAAAGACGCCATATTGCATCCAGCGAATATACAGTTCGGGATCATGCGTTCCTCCGGTGTACCCGCCGAGGTCGGAGTGCATGTAGGCCACGCCTTGCAGCCCCATTTGCAGCGAGATCTCGACCTGCGAACGCAGCCCACCCCATGAGCGCTCCACGTCGCCACTCCAAGGGATCATGCCGTAGCGTTGTGTGCCGACGAATCCGGAGCGCATCAGATTGAAGGGGCGCAGGTTCGGGAAGTCCCGTTGGTATCCCTCGTAGACCATCCGTGCCCACGTGTGGCCGTAGGCGTTGTGAACCTCCTCGCCGCGACCGTTCACATGCCGGATGTCGTCGGGATGCGTCTCGGGTTCGCCGAGGTCACCCCACCACCCGGCTACGCCCGCTTCCATCTGTCGTTTGTAGAAGCCCCAGAACCACTCGCGCGCGTCAGGGCTGAACACATCCACCAGTCCTGCCCGTCCGAAAAACGTATCGAACTGCGCGGCATTCCCCTCCGCATCCGTGGCCAGCGCCTCCTCGGCGACGGCGCCCTCCCAATTGGTCGATTCGGTGAGGATAAACGGTTCCGTGATCAGAATCGTCTTGATGCCTTGCCGATCGAAGTTCCGTATCATCTCTTCGGGATCGGGGAAGGCCTGCCGGTCCCAGTCGAGGTTGCCCATGTAACCGTGCAGATCAGGCCCGAACCAGTAGAGATCGAAGATGATGGCGTCGAGCGGGATGTCGTCTTCGATATGCCCGGCGACGATCGCTTCGGCCTCGGCGCGCGACTGATAACCGAACCGCGATGCGAGATGGCCCAGCGCCCAGCGCGGCAGCATGGGTTGCCGCCCCGTCGTGTCGGCGATCGCCGCGGCCAGGTCCGGCCAGGTATCGCCCGCGATCAGTACGTAGGCCCATCGTCCGCCAACCGCGTCGAATTGCAGGGCGCGGTCCCCCGCGGAGTCGATATCCACATCTCCGCGGGCCGCATTGTCGAACACCAGCATGTATTTCCGCGACGACACGACGGCGGGCATCGAGTAATACATGACGTTCGCGTGGTCCGAATAGTTGTAGGCGCTTTGCGCGTATAGTTCGAGACGTTCGCCCCGTCGATCCATCCCGCCCAACGCCCGGGACCCGCCACCGAAGAAGCGTTCCTGCTCGCCGATACGGAAGCGGAACCCGGAACGGGCGTCGTGCCGGACGAAACCGGGATCTTCCTCGATCAGGTCCCGGTCCCGATACCGATACCGCAGGCGGAACGGGCTTTTCTGGATGTCCACAGACAGGCCGTCCGTGCGAATGCGCAGTGCGTGCTCCGATTCCTTGAACTCAAAGGGCACAGAGGGAGAATCGCCCGCAAGCGCAAAAGAGGGCGGTTGGG